>CAZASO010000032.1:0-20282 GCA_964487825.1 uncultured Gammaproteobacteria bacterium | reverse complement strand
ACCTTCGACCTCCTCGGTGCAAGCGAGGCGCTCTACCAACTAAGCTACGGGCCCAACGATAAAAGGCAAAATCCGCCTTAAACCATCAGCAATGTTAGCACAAAAAAACGCCGCGAAAACGCGGCGTCTCAAACAAGAATTGCAATTTTGAATTATTTGCAATTACATGATTTGCAGCAGGTGCAATGATCGGCACAAGCACAGTTAGCAGCTTGTATATCATTGATAAATAAAGCTCCTAGAGCTAGAGCTAATCCAAGTGCTGATGCGATTTTGTTTTTCATTTCTTTTTTCCTTTTAAGAAGTACTTGCTATTTCCTTAGTACTTTCTTTACAATGCATTATGCACCCTCAAGTGGACTTGAGAGTCAACTCCATAAATCTTAAATTTACCAATTATGTCTATAAACAACCGCAAACAAGTCACAGCTGAGTCAGAAAGCACTACTGGGGATTTAGCCGTAAACCTATTAAGGATTGGTGAACTTGCCAAAGAGACTGGTGTCGCGGTTAGCGCACTGAGATATTATGAAGAAATTAATCTAGTCTCTCCTAGTCTCAAATCCGAATCAAAATATAGATACTATAATCCTAGCGATGTCATCTTAGTTAAATTTATAAAAAAATCTCAGAATCTTGGTTTTAGTTTAGAAGAAATTACAGAAATATTAGCGGAGCGCCATAAAGGTAAATCCCCTTGCCCCAAGGTACGGAAAATCGCAGAACACAAAATCGCAGAACTCAAAGATAAAATTAAAGAACTCAAGAATTTAGAAAAAGCTATTAATGAATACATTGTTGAGTGTTCAACTGAACTTGACTCTAACCCAAAAGACCAGAGCGTCTGTCATATGATCGATAAAGTAAAACTTTAAGGATGCGTCGAAAAATGAAGTTTTGCAGCGGGTCCTTAAAGGAATGACTTAATATAGTCCTGCCTAGCTTTAGCATCTTTCACATAGGCTCCAGTAGGAGCATTAGCAATGTATTTGTTGTACATGTCTATGGCTTCCATAAGTTTGCGTTGTTCTTCTAAGATGATAGCCGAGAAGAACAAAGCTTCACTTTGATTAACTGGATCCAGTTTGAAAGCTTGTTGATAGGCATCTAAAGCTTCTTTGTTGCGAGCAGCAGCTTGATAGGCAGTGCCTAGGTTGTACCACGCTCCAGCATTGCCTTCTACCATACTGATAACTTTTTTGTAGGCAGAGATAGCAGCCTCATAATTACCTGCCCCTTGATCTCGGATTGCACTATCTAAAATTTGATTAGCTTGCTCTGCTTTAACACTGCGAATTAATTCTGAATAAGTAGAATCTGGTTTAAGGCTATTTGCTTTAGTGTAGTTCTCTATGGCTTTATCATAATTCGCCATAGCTTGATAGGCGGTAGCTATATTGTAGAAAAGCGCATCATCATTGGGTCTGTCGGCTGCGATCTTAGAATAGACCTCTATAGCTTGAGGGTAGTTACCCATTTCTTGAAGTTTGATCGCGTGCTTGAAAGCTTCTGCGATGTCTT
Source organism: uncultured Gammaproteobacteria bacterium (assembly GCA_964487825.1). GTDB lineage: Bacteria > Cyanobacteriota > Vampirovibrionia > LMEP-6097 > LMEP-6097 > CAZASO01. Next base: position 18,761 of record CAZASO010000032.1, on the reverse strand, counting down.
GTTCTTGACGACTAGTGGTCACCATTGCTAGAGCTGCTTTGGCTTCAGCATGATCTGCTTTGAGTTCCAAAGTGCGTGTATAAGCTTTTTCGGCACGAGCTATATCATGCTTAGCTTGAAAGACTGTCCCTATGTTGTAGTGGATATCAGGGTTCTCTGGTTCAGAGTTCAGAGCTTTGATGTAATAAGCGAGACTCTCATCATAACGAGCTTCTTTTTGGAGTTCGACTGCTTTTTGCAAGAAGCTACCAGTCTGAGCTTTCATCATGCTTTGATGCAAAGCATCCAAAGAAGACTGGGCTATGGGGTTACTAGGCTCTATCTGTAACGCTCTCCTGAAGCTGCGTTCAGCCTGAGTAAAATCTCCTTGGATTTGATAGGCAGTACCCAAACCCACATGGTTATTAGGTAGATGAGGAGCCACACGAATAGCCGCGAGCCAGCCACTAATGAGAGCTGCTTGAGCTTTAGCGTTATTAGGGTCTTTGGCGATAGCAGCTTCATAGAAATCTATGCCTTTGGAAATCGCATTCTGTGCGATATAAACATCACCTCGTCCTATATAACTTAGAACATCATTGGGTTCTAGAGCTTCAGCTTTTTCAAAAGCAGTAATAGCCTGCTGTGCATAGTCTTTTTTGTTGAGGTTGCGAAGATATAGAACATGGTAAACCTGTCCCATCTCTATATAGGCTTCAGCTGTAGGTGAAAGACGATTGGCTTCGTTGAGTTCAGCTATTGCTGCAAAATGATTAGAGGCTTCTCGCTCAGAATGTGCTTGGCGAACGCGTCTCAGAGCATCAGTGACTGAATACCCATCTGCTTTGAGTTTAAATTCTAGATTAGATCTAGCTATCTCATTCTCTGGACCATAATAGAGAGCTGTTCTGAACTCTCGAATAGCACCAACAGAGTCCGTTCTCTCTGCAAGATATTTACCGTAGTTGTTATGAGCTGTACTGAGATGAGATTTAACTTCTAGATTATTGGGGTCCAAATCATGCGCTCTAACAAAAGATTTGATGGCTAATAAATAATTTCTGTTATTGTGGTAAGTGATGCCCTCATTGATAAGTCGCTCTATCTCTGGGATAGCTGCCAGCGAAGGATTCAAGAATCCAAGCAAAAAAACAATATTAAATAGAATTAATGGAACGAGTCTGAACATAGCTGCGTCAACCTAAGTCGTGCTACAGCTTATTCTAGCTTCAAATTTGGCTTCCTAGGTCCTTAATTATTTCTTAAGATTGTCGTAGAATAATAGTAATATGCGATGCTAGAAAAGTATTTACATTTTGAAAGTGAATTTTATAGTGCCGCCAAAGCTCTAATTTACGCCCTAGAAATCAAAGACCCCTATACCTCGGGCCACAGTTATAGGGTTTACAAGATTGCCAAAGAATTAGGGACTATGTTCGACTTAAGTAGCGCCGATCAATTTGCCTTGGAAGGCGGTGCGCTTTTGCATGACATCGGAAAGATAGGTATTCGAGATGATGTACTTTTTAAGCCTGCTTCTCTTAGTGCTGACGAATTCAAAGTCATGAAAAGCCATGTCATCCTTGGAGCCAATGTAGTAAGCCAAGTAGACTGCCTCAAACCCTGTCTAGAACCGGTTTTATTCCACCATGAACGCATTGATGGCAAAGGTTATCCACACGGCACATCTGGTTCTGATATTCCTTTTATAGCCAAGATTTGCACTGTCGCAGACTCCTATGATGCTATGACTACCAACAGAGTCTACATGCCTGCTCGCACACCAGAAGACGGGCTAGAAGAAGTGCTAAGGCACTCAGGGAGCCAGTTTGAGCCTGTTATTGTAGAAGCCTTTGCTGAATGGTGGCACAAAAAATATCGTGACAATGATTCCATTATTCAAACTCAACTCAAAGCTAATGATGAAATAATCCTGAAACGAGGGCAACTCGGCTCTATAACTGATGTCTAAAATTCTTGTATACTGTTTTTTAGATGCCCCGAGTCTACCAAGCTAGTCTAATCTGTCTATTGTCTTTAACATTAGTCGCAGCCAATGCCAAAAAATACGAGATTATTAGCTCTGATATTTCTGGTGAGACTACGCTTGTGTCACGCACTAAGACTGGTTCCTATAGCACTGTCAATATCAACATAGACAGGATTAGTGATAGCCTCGCTGAAGACCTAGATAGAGGTGATGTGCTGGAAGCTTGGATAGTAGATCACGGAACCGCTAGTGATGAGGGTTTCAGTAGCTCCAATGATGACGACAACACTGGTTCTTTTGATGATGCCACTAGCGCATCGAACTTTAGTATCCTGAACAGCTCAGGAGCTAGTGTTAGCGTCCCCAATGTCCCCATCATCAACCTTAGCGAAGCCAGCCCCTACGCTCTATCTCTAGGCATACTCAAAAAAAACAGCCAAGGCAATTACACAGTGAGTTTTAAGCTTCGTAATTCCCTTGCTCCCTATGATTATGTGATGGTCACCCAAGAATCTAGAGGCAACAAAGGCGACTATGACCCTAGACCGGGGACTCAGATCTCTAAGACTGATATCAATCTCAATTAAGGTCTATCAAGTCTATGATTTCTTGGACTACCACTTGCATTGCTTCTCTACCTATCTCGGCTGTAGCCAAACTATAATCTGCTCGCATTACACCATCAGGGTATAGCTTGCGGAATTTGGCTGGCATAACCCAAGTAGCATTGGAATCTATAACTTCTAATTGAGGGCAGCTATAAGACTCTGGAAGCTGCATCAAATCTGGGATTAGAGCCATGGTTACAGCTATCTCAGTAGGAGTCGCATGATACCCTTCTTTGTCTCCAAAATATTTATGGATGATCTTTTGTTCTAGTTTGGGCATCACCCACCAGTTAATAAATCTAATTTCTAAATTAGCGAACTCATCGCCACATTCTTGCATGGCATTCAAGAAGGGTCCTTTGTTGCCACCGTGACCATTGATAACATAGATACTCTTGAAACCATGTCTCTGAAAGCTTCTTAGAATATCTATGATGATTTGAATATATGTAGTTGGCCTCAAAGCCACTGTCCCACTGAATCCTAGGTGATGCATAGCCATACCATAATTCAGAGGTGGTGCACAAAGAATCTGAGTAGCATCAGATACTGCATAGGCGATCCCTGTCGCAGTAATATGATCTACACCCAAAATCCCATCCGGTCCATGTTGCTCGGTACTACCTATGGGCAGAATAATGCGTTGATCTTTTTGAAGATAGGCCTCTACTTGGGGCCAAGATTTATTGGCTAATAGATATTTATGCTTAGCTGGGTTCATTAATTCAGAATTAATTTCCATAGCTTTAGTGTAGCTATTCAACTACTTTTCATAGCACCAGCCCTCAGATAATATATGCTTAACGATTTAGCAAATCACCCCATTTATTACGATCGCAGTTTTGAGGCGACATCCGTCTCTGCAATATTTGTTTTGCAGCGGGTCCTTAAGGGATTGATGACTCGGCTCTCAGGGTAAAATAAATCTAATGTCCTCTCCTCTAAAACGCTACGCTAAAATTCAACGCAATAGCAAAGAAACTCAGATAGACATAGAAATCAATCTTGATGGTTCTGGTCTTGGAACTATCAGTACTGGTGTTCCATTTTTTGATCATATGTTAGATCAGTTTCGCAAACATGCTTTCATAGATTTATCTGTCCGCACAATCGGAGATCATCACATAGATGATCATCACAGTGTCGAAGATACAGGCATAGCTCTAGGACAAGCTCTGCGAGAGGCTTTGGGAGACCGTCAAGCTATCTGCCGCTATGGTTCTAGTCGCATAGCTATGGATGAGACTCTAGTCTCTTGCGATCTAGATCTAGGTACTAGACCTTATCTAGTTTATGATTTAGAAGTTTCCAAAGAAAGAATTGCTAGCTTCGAAACAGAATTGTGTATAGAGTTTTGGCGGGCTCTAAGTAATAATGCGTCTATCTGTATACATATACACAAAATAACTGGCAAAAATTCTCACCACCTCATAGAAGCTAGCTTTAAGGCTTTTGCTATTGCCTTCGACAAAGCTAAATCTCTAGACTCTAGAATCCATGGTTTGCGCACCACCAAAGGTTTGTTATAATCGGTTTTGTCGTTAATTAACAAAAAGGAAATCATTAATGAATTCGAAATCTAAAAAACTCTTAGGTGCAGCTCTTGCTCTAGGTCTAGTAGCTAATGGAGCTCAAGCTCTAACAGCTCCTGTCACTAGCAATCTAGGTTCTAACGCTTTTATAGCTATGAACGAGATTGGCTCATCTACAGATCTTATCGCTGAGCACAAATGCGGCGAAGGTAAATGCGGCGAAGGCAAATGTGGCAAAGATCACAAATGCGGCGAAGGCAAATGCGGCAAAGATCACAAATGTGGCGCAGGCAAAAAAGCCAAAACTACTGGTGGAACTGATCACAAATGTGGCGCAGACCATAAATGTGGTGCAGAGCACAAATGTGGCACTACTAAAAAATAGAATTTCTATGTAGAGATTTCTGAGGGAACCCAGCCTTAGTGCTGGGTTTTCTTTTTATAAAACCATGGGCTTTAATAAATCTACACTCCCGAAAACTGGTCTAGGATTAGGCTTGAGAAGAGACCTCTTGGATGAGACTCTGGAGTTTTGCGCTCAGGGTTCTAACTTAATCGAGTGGCTAGAAATAGTCCCCGAGAACTATATACTGCGCGGAGCTATCTTGGAACGCCGCTTCCAAAAAATCCTAGCTTCAAAAGTGCCACTGATACCCCATTCTGTAAACCTAAGCATAGCTAGTGCTAGCTGGAGAGATGATAAAGCCCTAATAGAACTCAAGGGGCTATTCACAGAAATTCATGCGCCTTGGTTCTCAGATCATCTTAGCTGCACCTATATAGATGGTCATTATATGCAAGACCTAATCCCTGTGCCCTTTACAGAAGAAGCTCTCTCTATTATCACAGATAGAATTAAATTCCTAGAAGACTATTTTCAGCTGCCTTTTTTACTAGAGAACCCTAGTTATTATTCCAAACTCATAGACCCTGAAATGACTGAATTAGATTTCATCAACAAGCTCATCTCTAAAGCAGACTGCGGGCTACTTCTAGATGTCAACAATGTCTATGTTAATTCTGTGAATCATAACTATAATCCAGAAGATTTTATTGCTGGCTTAGATTTAGATCGAGTAGTGCAAGTCCATATTGCTGGACACCTAGAAGGCTATGAATCTTCTCTCACTGGTCATTCTATCCAAATACTAGACACCCATGGAGAGCGCATCAAAACTGAGGTCTACGATCTACTTAGGTTCTTACTACACAGAACAGAAGTTAATGCAATCCTACTAGAAAGAGACAGTAATTTCCCTGAGTTCTCTGAACTCATCACAGAGCTAACAGAAATCCGTCAAATTATGGATCATAGTCTCCCTATACATGAGCTACAGACTGTCAGTAAAATAAACTTATCAACAAGGCAAGACGCCGTTAATGAGAATAAACCTAAGACCTCTTCCCCTAACTTAGAAAGCCTACAACTCTCCATCAAAAACTATCTACTTGGCCGTGATAGCACTCTACTATCTGATACTGCTATTCAAGAACTAAGTATCTACAAAAGCCTCATAGTGAGTGCTATTGAGGACCTACTCTCTAATGTCTACCCCCTAAGTAAAAAACTTATACTCCGAGATGAGTCTAAGACTTGGGATGAACTAGTCCTAGATTATATAGAAAACTATCCCAGCCCCTATACTGTCTTCAATAGAGCAGCCGAGTTTCTGCCTGAATATTTGGCTAGCCATAACTATCCTCAGTACCTAGTAGACCTTGCTCGCTACGAATGGGCGGAGCTGGCTATAGTTATAGACAAGAGTCCTAATGCGGCTTTCAAGACTCCCTTCAGAGTAATCCAGTCTCGTTATCCACTTAGCCGTATCATAGACTTACTTCATCAAGACGCTGAACTTGACTTGAACTGCACTGAAGACAGTGACAATGGGGCCGAGCAGATTTTGCTCTATTTGGATCCTATCGAACTCAAAAGCAAATCCTTCAGTCTCAGTCCTATGTCGGCTCTAGCTCTAGCTGGTCTTATAGAAGGCTGGGAAGACTCTGAAATCTTAGAATCACTCACAGAACTTTTGCCTTCTAAAGAAGCTCAAACACAGTTAGAGACAGAGTTTCATGCATTGAAAACTCGCTTAGCTGGGCTACTTTTAGAGAGAGCCTAAGGTCTCTTGCTTAAAATCCTCAACTATCTTCATACATAAATCACCTAAGAGCAGATCCCTCTCTGCTACTTCTAGAGCAAGATCCTCTTCTATCCCATGCTTCTGAGCCTGACGGAGAATACTGGTCAATAAGCCCCTACCTTGATTGGCTTCTTCTTCTGAGCCTTTTTTATCAAAAGCTGTGGAATATTGATTCCATACGAACCCTATTAGCTTTATATATACTTCCTGTGCTGCTCCTAAATGCGGAATAGCTTGCTCAATCAGATCCCGTCTCTGACTGTAGACATTGTAGTTTTGAACCAAAAGCTCTGCAAGCCCTTGCCTATGAGCTTCTGGGGCTTGCTCCAAAGTCCCCCAACCGAACTCCTTCATCAAAGCAAGCAATCTAGATGGATGAGCTTTAGAACAAAGTTCTAAGTTCAGATCCTCTGGCTTAGAACATCTCCCCCTAAGAACTTGTCTTTGCTCTGGGCTTAATTTAGCTGTGGCACCCTTCACATCTATCATCAAAATATTTCTACAGGTAGTTTCTCTATATTGATGTTCAATGCTTAGGACCTGCTCTAGAAGAGGATCTTGGGGCTTTCTTAATGCTAGTTCGAGAAGTTTTTGATATTGATTAGCGTTTAAGCTGCTTAACTCACAATGCTCAACTAATCTTCTGATAGCCCCAATATCTGGGCTAGAACTATTCAGAACTTTAGCTAGAACAACATTGGCTATTTGAGTTTTATCATCTCGCCCAGAATCTAGAACCCGTTCTAGGAGAGGGTCTTGAGGCTTTCTTAATACTAGTTCAAGAAGTGTTTGATATTGATCAGCGCTTAACTCACAATGATCAATTAATCTTCTGATAGCCTCTATATCTGGGCTAGAACTATTCAGAACTTCAGCTAGAGCAACATTGACTATTTGAGTTTTATCATCTCGCCTAGAAGCTAGAATCCGTTCTAGGAAAGGGTCTTGTGGCTTCATTAATGCTAGTTCGAGAAGTTTTTGATATTGATTAATGTTTAAGCTGCTTAACTCACAATGCTCAACTAATCTTCTGATAGCCCCAATATCTGGGCTAGAACTATTCAGAACTTTAGCTAGAACGCCATTGACTATTGGAGTTTTATCATCTCTCCTAGAAGCTAGAACCCGTTCTAGGAAAGGGTCTTGTGGCTTCATTAATGCTAGTTCGAGAAGTGTTTGATATTGATCAGCGCTTAAGCCATCCTTTGTCATACCATCCCATAAACATCGATCACACAGGCTAACGACCCAAGATCTGTCTGGATTAGGTCTATCCAAAACTATACTTAAAACCCTCCTTGCTGCGATATCTTTATCTGGTAGTTTAGAATAGTCTCCTAGACAAGCTTCTATCGCTTTTATATCTAAACCATCCTGCAATAATTGATCAAAGAAACCTTGATAGTCCCCAGCTCTTGGGCCATCAGGATCTTGATAAAGTTGTTCCCATGCAATAGGATTCCTAACTGCGGATCCAAGTCGTTCTTGAGCAGTTATGGCCTGCTTTGCTTGGTGGATATTGCTTGCATTAGAATCCACAGGCGGTTTCACCGGGTAGTTTTCACTCACAATCTTCAGTTCTGCCATCTCATCTTCAGAAATTAGACAACGCTCATATAAAGACTCTATGTGATCTCGATAAATTTGCGTCTCTTCTTCTCTGTTCTTACAAGCGGACATCAAAAGTGACCTTGCTGTTATACCGTGCCTTTCTCTAAACTCCAGTATCCTTTGTCTTAGATCATCGCTACGAGATGATTCATCTAGATATGTAAAGGACCTTTGCAAATTATCAACAAACACTATCCGTTGTACATTCAGTCCTGATACAAATTCAAGGGCTGTGAGTATATCTTCCGTAAAAGTTCCCCCCTTGATCTTTTTACATGGACGCATGCCTTTCTCCTTTCTCACGAGATTGAAGGCTTCTTCAGAAGATACAACATTGGAGAGAATATTACGCTGAGCTCTCTCCTTCTCCGGCTGTGGCCACCTTTTCAACATATCCAGTGTGACGGCTTTATCCTCTGCAGTTCCTGTCAATATTAGTTGAACTATCTTCGATGTCATTTCTATAGTTAATGAAGCCCTCTTACTGTCACTCATCCTCCAATTTCCCTGTAGACAGGAAAACAAACGAGAAACTTCACTAATAACTTGATCACTACCTCTAAAAGTTTTACCAGCCCTATCAGCTCCAGCAATCCCACCAATTCCAACCATAAAAATCCTCCTCCAATAAAGCCGGCCCTAAAACCAAACTCTTTATCTTAACTATCAACATATTATCTCATGTGGCTAGACTCCGATTCTGGCAATACCTTTTTAATTTATTAATCTTTGCCACCACCAAATACTACAAGGGTACCCTGAGAAACGCAGTTTTGAGGTGATATCCGTCATAGATAGAGACCTATGATCTAAGCTAAATCACCAAAACCAGCTCCCCTTGGACTTCTTGGGGGAATTGCTGATTAATTCGCTCTTGTATATCTTTTATGGTTCCGTAATAAGTTTCTTCATAAAGCTTAGTTATCTCCCTAGCCACAAAAATATTAATATCCTCTCCAAAAATACTAGCTAGATCTATCAAGGTTTTTTTGAAGCGATGAGGACTCTCAAAAAAAACCAAAGTACGGGGATACAAAGCCCTCTCTTCAGCTAAGTTTCTGAGCACCCTACGACGCTGTTTGGGGCCATGAGGCAAAAACCCCTCAAAAACAAAACGAGAACTATCTATAGGACAGAGGCTTAAGGCAGCTGTAAGAGAAGAGGCGCCGGGTATGGCTAGGATTTTATGTTTCTGCCCAGCAGGATTATCATAAAAGCCTCTCAGTAAGTGCTTTCCGGGGTCACTAATCAAAGGAGTCCCAGCATCACTCAGAAGAGCCACATCCTCGCCAGCATCCAAAGTCTCCAAAAGCAGCTTTGACCTCTCTTTTTCGTTATGTTCATTACAGCTCAGTAGCTTCACCCCTCTAATCTGAAGATGAGCTAATAGTTTCCTTGTCACCCGAGTATCTTCACAAAAAATTAAAGTTAGCGTTCCCAGTATCCTCTTGGCTCTCTCGCTAATATCTTCGAGATTACCTATCGGACTAGCAATAATATAGAAAACAGACATAGAACTAGTTTATGCTAGAATCAATAACCCCTATGGCATTTATCAGAAAGAAAATCTCCAAACGCAACAGCCCTGAAATAGAGGATTTGAGCTATAAAAATTTAGGGCTACTCAAAAGCTTTCTTGCCGAAAATGGCAAAATCATAGGCCGTAAATATAATGGTCTCGACGCCAAAAGACAACGCAAACTCCAAAGAGAAGTCAAAAAAGCTAGAGAACTAGGTTTACTAAGTTCCAATTAGAGGATTATTATGAGCAAAACATGCGCAATCACAGGTAAAAAAGCAGGCAAAGGATATCACTATTCTTTCTTGCGTTCTCACTTTAATCCTACTTCTAGGCGCAGATTTCAAGTCAATCTGCAAACCATCACTGCCATTATAGATGGCCGCAAACGCCGCATCAAAGTTAGCACCAAAGCCCTCAAAACTTTTCCTCAACTTAAAACAGGAATCAGCAGTAGGGAGCTTAGTGCTGGACGCAGTAAACTGCGTAAAGCCCTCAAAGCCGCTCGTGCATAAGTTTTGAGAGCCCTTCCCAAGGAGAACCAATTTGTCAGACTCAACTCAAGTAAGCATCAAAGAGCTTGCTTCTAAACTCAAGGTCTCAGATGCCTTGCTCAAAAAATTTATCAAAGATTTTGATATCCAGAGCATCAGAGAAAAAAAACTCGTCTATGTCAGCCAAGAATCTGCAGACATACTCAAAGAAATCATAAGACTTAGAGATGCGGGCAAAAAAAACATAGAAATAAAAAAACTTTTCAAAGAAGCCATCTCCGTCACAGCAGCAGAAAGTAGTGCTGAAAGTAGTGCTGAACCACCCCAAATCACAGAGACCAACCCCATCATTAAGCCTGCCCAAGCAGAGCCCACTCCAACCAAACCCAAAAACCATGAGCCCCATATCTCTGAAGAATACTACAACGAATATATCAGCGAACAAGTCTCTGAAAGTCCCGAAGAAAATTTATTAACAACACTAGCCCTAGTGGATTCTGAAGAAGCCAAAAGCAATCTAGAAGAGGCTCCCGAGGATCTAGAAGAAGAGGAAGAAGAAGAAGAAAGGGACAGTTATGGCAATAAACAGCGTCGTCGTCAATTTAGCTTCAGATTTATTCAAAGGCAGATAGCTAATGACTTCAAACGCATTGGATATATCAGGCACAAACTCAATCGTGGCAAACTTAGCCATCTAGAAAAAATGCACCTCGAAGACTCTCTCGACAAACGCTCTAGATTGCTCAAAGGTTGGACTCATTTACTAAGGTGGGTCAAAAACTAATATGGTCTTCAGATATCTTAGTGCTGGTGAATCACATGGACCAGAACTCAATCTTATCGTAGAGGGTATCCCAGCGAACATGCCTCTCTTAGCTTCAGAGATAGACCTAGATCTGGCACGCCGCCAACAAGGTTATGGACGAGGTGGCCGCATGAAGATCGAAAAAGACCAAGCTATCTTCACTGGTGGGGTTCGCCATGGTCGTTCTTTTGGTGGGGCTCCTATCAGCCTCAAGATCTTGAACCGAGATCATGACAAATGGCAGCATGTCATGAATGCAGCTCCAGTAGACCTAGAAGACGAAGAAGTCCTCAACCAAATCCAAGAAAAATTTATCTCTAGAGTTAGACCGGGACATGCAGATCTAGCTGGCAGCATCAAATACAACGCTCCTGATGTTAGAGATATTTTGGAGAGATCCTCTGCTCGTGAGACTACTTCTAGAGTGGCTGCTGGAGCAATAGCCCGCAAACTACTTTCCCTCTTCGGGATACAGATCTGCTCTCGGGTACTGCGCATAGGCAAGATCCATACAGAGACTACTGTTGAGCATTCCAAACTTAATCTTAGAGAGTTTCGCAATAGTGTGGAATCTAATGATTTCAGAGTTTATCAACTCTCTTCTACAGAGGACAAACAACTCAAAACTTATATCGACTCTGTGCGCAAAGCAGGAGATACAGTAGGTGGACTCATAGAAGTTTTCGCTCTGGGTTTACCAGTAGGACTAGGTACCCATACTCAATGGGACAGTAGGATAGACGCTGAGATTGCAGCTGCTCTTATGAGCACGCATACAGCCAAATCCGTTGAGTTCGGCTTGGGGACTGGGGTTGCAGAGACTCTCGGCTCTGAAGTTCAAGACCAAATCTACATTAATGACAACTATAGTCTCATCAAAGAAGACCTAGATAAATCTAGTTTTTTTAGTGAGCTGTCTCTCTTTGAGACCCATGAAGAGAGCGTCAGTAGATATTTTCGCTATATCCGCCACAGCAACAACCTAGGTGGTGTAGAAGGTGGCATGACCAATGGCATGCCATTGGTTTGCAGAGTCGCAGTCAAACCCATTCCCACACTGGTTTCCAGCCTAGAATCCATAGACCTGATGACTCAAGCCCCTGCTCCTTCACATTTCGAAAGATCTGATGTCTGCGTTGTTCCAGCGGCAGGAGTAGTGCTAGAAGCCATGCTAGCTCTCTGTCTTTGCAAAGCTTTTCTTACTAAATTTGGCGGTGATAGTATGCACGAACTATCCTCTAATTATTTTAGTTACCTCAAACAAAGCAATCTAAAATAAGCTCAGGTTTGGTCAGCTATATCTAGAGCCGCCTGTTGGGCAATAAGCTTACCACCAATGCTCAGGATCTGGTGCCTGTTTGGGTTTGCTAGGTTTGGTTGGCGGAACAGCAGAATCATTAACCCCTTGCATTAGATTATCCATGTTTTGTCTTTGTTGCTTGTTTTGCTGCTCTTCTTGTTGCTCTGGTTCTTTTTGTTGCTCTTGATTTTGTTGTTCTTGATTATTGTCAGGAGGACACTTGGCAGATTGTTCTTTGATTTGGGATTGGATACGCTCTAGATTATATTTGGCATCTTCGTTGTTAGGATCTATGCTCAAAGATTTTTGATAAGCAGCAGCAGCTTCTGGGAATTTGGAGAGATACACCAAAGCATTAGCTAAGTTATAAAAAGCTTTGGCCAAAAGCTTAGAAGATGCTCGCTGAAGTCCCCAGAAAGATTTATGGGTTTCAGTAGCCCTAGTAAAAAGTTGGGCGGATTCTTGAAGTAGTTCGGGATTGGCTTCTAGACTAGGGTTGAGGGGGTCTGTCTGCTCGAAAGCCAGTTTATAACTAGCAACAGCCAAGTTATAACTTAACCTAGAGTTATGAGGATCTGAAACCTGAGCCTTCAAATAATGTTCTCTGGCTTTATGATAGTCAGATTTGGAAAGAGCATAATCACCCAGCCAAAGTTGAGGGTCCAAAATATTAGCTTGGCTTGGCTGAGCCAATGAACATAGTAGTAAAACTATAAGCGGCTTCCGAAAACCTCTAAGCCGCTTCCAAATAGAAAAAAGAGCAAAATCAATCGTTAACAAAAGTTCTGCAAGTAAAGCTAATAAAGCTACTGTCACAAAAATTCTATAACTCTCATACCAGCGCTTGGTCTTACCAGATTTCAGTAGCTCCGATGGGATTTCTTTGCGGATATGATCATAGTATAGGGATTTGGTCTGAAAATCTCCAGTAGTAGAGCGCAAATAGGTTCCACCAGAGGCTTTGGCAAGTTCTCGCAGGAAAGCATCATTGAGCTTGGAGATTACTACTTGTCCTGATTTGTCTACTATAAGTTCTCCTGTTTGATCATCTCTAACTGGAGAGCCTGCTTCAGTACCAACTCCTATGGCATAGATTTTGACACCTTTGGAGCGGGCTCTAGACATAGCATCCATAGTGGCTTTGTCATATTCTTCACCATCACTGATGAGGATTAGGATTTTGGCTTCTGACTCTATATGCTCAAACCCTTTAGTAGCAAGGTCTATAGCAGATCTAATAGAAGTCCCCGGTACTGGCACAGAACTAGTATCTATCCTACTAAGCCATTCCTGAACCATAGTATAGTCATGAGTCAAAGGGGTCTGCAAAAAAGCATCTCCAGCAAAAACTATCAATCCGACTTTATCCCCAGACATAATATCTAAGAGTTTAGCCATCTCAAATTTAGCTCTAGTGAGACGGTTGGGGCTAATATCCTCAGCTAACATACTTTTGGAAACATCTATCGCTATATAGACATTAGCTCCTCTCATCTCTACTTCCTGCCAATCATAAGACCAGCGCGGAGATATAAGAGCTATAACTATCATAGTCAAAGCCATAAATAATAAAAAGTATCTAGTTAATGTAAGGTTCTTAGAACTGGTTGGAAGCTGCTCCCTAAGCTGTTTCCAGTCACCCAGATGTTGGAGTATTAGATTACGCTTGCGATAAGCCCAATAAAAAAACACTACCGCTACTGGTATCAGCAAAGCAAGAAATAAAAACTCGGGGTGTTTAATATTCATGTCAGCCTAAATAAAATAGTATTACCCAAACCCAATTCCAACAATAAAGCCACTAGCGCAATAAACAAGAATGTCTCAAAAATATCTTTATATTCATTGTGTTCTTTAACTTCTATTTCCACTTTCTCTAGTTTATCTATATGACTATAAATCCTCTGAAGATCCTCTGTACTCTCTGCCCTGAAATACTGTCCCCCAGTGGCTTCTGCAATACGAACCAAGGTATCTTCATCCATCATCAACTCAGCCATAATAGTTTGTTTACCAGCAGGCGTATCTACAACAAAAGGAACCTTACCCTCCCTTCCAACACCAACAGCATAGACCTTGACACCATATTCTTTGGCTATCTCTATGGCTGTGCCCGGGGAGATTTCACCAGCGTTGTTCTGCCCATCAGTCAATAAAATCATTACTTTAGATTTTGCTTTGATGTCTTTGAGGCGCTTAACTCCTAGAGCCATGGCCGAACCAATAGCAGTCATCTTACCTACCATGCCTATTTCCATACGGTTAACTAGGTCTATCAAAGCCCCGTGGTCTGTAGTAAGAGGACACTGAGTATAAGCATTCTCTCCAAAAACTATAAGTCCCAGCCTATCATTACTGCGTTTAAGCACAAAATCTTCCAAGATTTTTTTGACTACTTCTAGTCTATCTACCGCTCTAGAACCTAGTTTCATGTCTAAAGCCATCATGCTTTCAGAAGTATCTACCACCATCATGATGTCTATGCCTTTATTCTTACTAGAACTAAAAGCGCTGCCTAACTGGGGTCTAGCCAAAGCAATAATCAGTATAGTGATACAGAGTAAACGCAAAATCAAAGGCAAATAAAAAGCCAGTTTGTCGCCGAGAGTAGCAAAACCCTGATCTCTAGATGATAAGGACATTTTGAGAGAAGCTTGTCGCCCTCTAGTAACAGCAAGCCAAGCCAATAATGGAACTAACGCTAAGAATCCTAAAACCCAAATATTAGCAAAAGTCAAGCGTCCTCCTCCAAAGCCGCTTGCTTAGCTCGTTCTGCGGCAAGTTTTAATTCATAAGCTGTATTAATCTCAGTAATAAGAGAGATAATGGCTCTCTGGTCTTCTTGCTTATCCTGTAATTGTATTTGAGCTTTAGCGAACTTTGCTAAATCTGCTCTTTCAAAGATTTCTTTGATGGTGAGAACCTGAGGAGTGCGAAGCATCTCATGAGCCCTCAATGCTGGCAAAAGCTCATCCAGAGTGCGGTCCAGAGCTGGGATAAAAAGTTCTTCTTCGAAATAAGCACGACTAATCTCAGTCAAAGCCAAATAAAACTCCTTGGAGTCTTGCTGAGGATCTAAATTACTTAGGTCTTGCATTACTTGTTGAAACTTCGTTAAAGGTGCTGGGGGAGCTTTTTTAATAAATTTGTGATAAATCCAATAAGCCAAAGCCGCCAGCAATAAAATCCCCAAAAACCAGCAAAGCCACTCAGGGACCTCAATAGCATGAAACCCATAAATATCCCTTAGATCTTCAGGCGCTTGGGGATCTTGACAATCTGTGCTTGGAGTTGTCGTTTGACTTAGCATTAGTGTCTGCGCCTCTCTCTCATCAAAAACAACTGCATTAATTGGGTTACATAAGCTCTATCTGTACTAAGCTCCAGAAAATCTATAGCCAAAGACCTTAGCTTCTCTCTTAAAGCTGACAGATACTGGTTTTGAACTTTTTCAAACTGAAGTCTAACTGATTTTTTGTTGAGGTTAAGTAGAGCTTTACTCTCTCTTTCTGGATTAACTATTTCTATAAAACCTACATTAGGTAATTTGAATTCCCTCGGATCCCTAATAGATACTGCGATAAGGTCATTAGACCGTCTCAAAACTTTTAGCTCTCGCTCACATGCGAAATTATCACTGAAAGCCCCTTCCCGAGGCTCTTCTGGTAAAAAATCAGATATCAGAAATACTACAGAGTGAGCCGGTATCAGAGACCGAGATTCCTGTAGCACAGATTTAAGATTAGTCCTAGCTGAAAAAGCTTGAAAAAGCATCAGGTCTTTAATCAGTCTAAAAATATGAGCTTTGCCTTGCTTGGGTGGAATATATAGCTCTATCCTATCTGTAAATAAAATAGCACCCACCTTGTCATTATTTTTGACAGCCAGAGAAGCCAGAACTGCAGCCAGTTCTGTCGCTAATTGTTTTTTGTTTTTGTTTTGGGTTCCAAAATTATTCGAGGCGCTTAAATCTATGACCAGCATCATAGTCATTTGTCTCTCTTCTTTGTACTGCCTCACGAAAGGCTGCCCCATCCTAGCCGTCACCTTCCAGTCTAAAAGCCTAAGATCATCTCCTATTTGATATTCTCGAATCTTATCGAAATTCAATCCCCGTCCACGAAAAGCAGACTTGTACTCACCAGTCAATATTTCACTAGCTAGACGATCTGTTTTGATTTGAAGTTTTTTGATTTGAGCAAGTATTTCTTTACTGATCATGGAACCTCTATCGAATCAAAAATAATCTTGATGATGTCGTCTGAAGTCTTCTCCTCGGCTTCTGCCTCAAAGCTAATCCCTATGCGATGCCTGAGCACATCATAGCCCACGGTTTTGACATCTTGAGGAGTTACATAGGCTCTAGCATTCAAGAAAGCTTGGGTTTTGGCAGCAAGATTTAACGCTATAGAAGCCCTTGGAGAAGCACCATACTCTATCAAACCTTCAAGTTCTTTGATGCGAGACCTAGGACTAAGATCTGAACTTTTGTGTTTGAGGTTATTGACCCTAGTTGCAAAAATAATGTCTAAGATATAGTCTTGGACTTTGTCATCTAGGTAGATCCTGTCTACCATCTCCCTAGCCCTAAAGATAGCGCTCGCATCCAGAATCTGCTCTAGCTGAAATTTCTGCTGGCGAGACATCATGTTCATGATGAGTTTTTCTTCGGCTAATTTGGGGTAGTCTAGTCTAAGCTTGAGCATAAACCTATCTAACTGAGCTTCAGGCAACTGATAAGTACCTTCTTGCTCCAAAGGGTTCATGGTAGCCAAAACTACAAAAGGCTCTTCTAGTTTATAAGTAGTCTCTGCAATAGTTATATGTTTTTCGGCCATAGCCTCTAACAAAGCAGACTGGACTTTGGCTGGGGCTCTATTAATCTCATCAGCCAAGATTAGGTTACTGAAGAGAGGGCCTTTCTTGGTCTCAAAATCTCCAGAATTAGGTTTATAGATCTGAGTCCCTATAAGATCCGCAGGCAAGAGGTCTGGAGTGAACTGTATGCGCTGAAAAGCTAGCCCTACGCAACTGGCCAAGGTCTTGACTGTCTCAGTCTTGGCGAGCCCGGGAACGCCCTCCACGAGTATATGTCCTCCAGCAATAAGCCCCATAAACAGTTTGTTGATGAACTCATCTTGCCCTATGATTTTTTTGTGGATCTCTTCGCGTAAACGCTTGAAAGCCTCTGACTGAACCAAAATATCAGCAGTTAGGGCCTCTATATTTGCAGCAGAATTAAGCATATAAATTAATTATAACTCGCAAAAAGTCCCCCAAAAAGCAGAACGACTGGTGGGGGACAAAACACCAGTCGTTCAAACTTTTATTATAGCAAGGATTTGCCTTGACTACATAGCTGCAAACAATCCGACTTGAACGCCGAAATCGCTAGAATCACTAGTAAGTCCGATAGGGAAACCAACTCTGAATTGATAAGCATTATCATCACCAAAGTTATTAACCCAACCCGGTACTAGTCTAAGATCTGTACCAATATCATCTGTGTAAACAGAAGTACCAAGTAGACCGATAGTTGGATTAACAATAGTACCTGTATCCCAAACTAACTCGTTCCAATAAATAAAAGAATGTTGTACCGCACCAAGCTCTGGAACATCAAATCTATAAGCTATATCACTATAAGCACTTAGACCACCCAAAACTTTGGCTGACATTTCAAGACCAGTCTGGAAACCATAAGCTTTGGCTCCACTAACAGGTCTGTAAGCATTAGCAACCATAGAAGCATCATGCACTAAAGCAAAATGCTGGTTCAAATACCAAGTTACAGCAAGATCTTCTTTGTTGATCAAAGCCGCTTCTAAAGTGAGTCCTAGGTTACCGAAACCAAATTTACCAGTCTCGCTCTCTACACCTGCTGTCTCAGTCTCGCTAGAACCAAGGCTAAGAGCAGTGTTCATACCGATACGAGTAGGGATAGATGTATCGAAACTTTTACGGATATCTATTCTAGGCAACTCCATAGTGCTGTTGCGAACATCCGTACCAGCCACATCCACATGATCACGGAAATAGTTGTAATCAATTTTAACTTGCCAATCTCTTTCAGTATCAATGTACGCACTCTGTACATTGATGGGCTGAATAGCTGTAGCGGAAGCTGCACCTGCTGTAATCACAAGAGCTGCCGCTGTTACTAATAACTTCTTCATTCTTAGTTTTCTCCTATTTATGACTTTGTCTGTTTGACTATCAAACAAAAAAAGCCATCAACTAACCAGACTATATAATCTCACAACTTTGTTTTTTTGTGCAAAATTCTCAGCCCACTAGCGTAAAAAAAATCTAATCTTATCTGGGGAACTTTTGGGCTAGTAAAAAAGCCTAGTCCAAAAGACTGATATTGACAGATCTTTAGGCTCTCTTCCTAATTTTTGGGTAAATAGTAAGGAGTATTATGCAGCCTAACTACGACTACAGTAACGCCCTAGAAACCCTGCACAAACTCTTGCAAGGGGCCCGCAACGCCTCAGATAAAGGTAAATATGAAGTCCTTGGGCGCATAATCCACAGCGCTGAAAAAATTAGTGAGCGGCTCTTGGATGCTAAAGATCGTTTTGAATTGGCTGACACGGCTTCACAAAAACTCAATAAACATTTTGTAGATAGTTTCAAAAGTATGTCTGATCAGCAGCAGTATATCCGTGTGCTTGGTGAAATCATCTAGCTCGCTGTCTCACGCCGCATCTGCTGTGTTGTGCTTCGGGCTATTAATGCAGCTTGGCTCGGCGCTTTCGGCATCGCCCAGATCCTCT
>CAZASO010000031.1:0-20511 GCA_964487825.1 uncultured Gammaproteobacteria bacterium | reverse complement strand
CGTATTGTTGTAGACGATTAGGATCGATATGAAAGAACCTAGCACCCAATTTCTGAATTATAGTAGGAAGATCCTTTGTTAATTGAGTAGCAAAGGGTCCTGTCTGTGAGTCTCTAATATCCTCAGTAAGGAGTTCGTCCATATGTGTAATTCTGAGATTAGGGCTTAGTGGAGACTTAGAAGACTTTATTCTGAAAAAATTATCTAGCATTGGGAAGATCTCACCTGACTTGTCGCCATGCGTAGAATCAGCCGGTAATATAATTAGTCCGGGTTTTTGAAATTCTTGAACTAATTGTCCTGCGACATAAGCTTGAGCTTTGTCTGCTTCCTTAAAAACCCTGATTCTCAAATTTCCTATCTCAAAAAAATGACTAAGATGTCTTGATGATGAGCTTGAGCTAGGGATTTTAACTTGAACACCATCTCTTGTGGTTAAAAACTTTGCTACGGTTGGCGCAAAAGCACGGCGTGTATTAAGTGTAGATACCATAATACACACTATAGCATAAGATTTCAATGCGGCCAATGCGGCATCTTCTGAGATTCCGCCATGATGGCTTTTTTATTGTATTTTTGGCTTAACCACTCACGCAAGTTTAGTGCGCCTTCTTGTTTGGCGTAGTTATTTAGTATTAATTCTAGAGCTGAGCCGGGATCAGGAAGATGTCCGTAGAGCCAAGTGAAGCCCTTTGCTCTAGCTTCTCGGCTACTATCTCCATAGACATAGAGCCTAGCCATACTGCTGACCAGACCGGTTCTATCAGAGCCAGCTCTGCAATGTATTAGTAAATTTTGGTTTTTAAGTTTGATTTGATCTAATAGGTCTAGGATACTCAGCAAACTTTGGCGGCTAGGAGCCTCACTGTTAGAGAGTCCTATATCATAATGCTCTAGACCTAAATCTTTGCAAAGAGAAATCTCGTCTTGATACCAGAGGGCATCAGGGATTTTGCCTCTGAGGTTGAGGATTACTTGGATGTTTTTGTCTTTGATTAATTTAGCTAGGTCTTGCTTACTGAGCTGAGCTGAGCGATAGATATTTGGCTGAGTTCCGACTAGGTGGATATTACGCTGGTCTCTATTGAGGTAGAGTCCCCAGAGAAGGAGGGTTAGGCAGCCCAGAACTATGAGTAGTTTATTTTTTTGCATTAGATGTCTTCAATATAGATTAGATGTTTTTGATTTTCTCTGATAAATTTTAGACGAATTAATCTAAGTCCTTCAGTGGCAAGAAGCTGAGTTTCTTTTGCTGAGAGCTTTTCAGCCCATTCTATGACTATGATTTTGGGGACTAAGGGTCTTTGTAGCAATAGTTCTTTGAGATCATAATAACTAGTGGCTACTTGATATAAATCAAAATGCAAGAAATCCAAATCAATATTATGGTATTCTTGCAAACCCACAAAAGAAGGGCTTTTGACGGGATTATTAATTCCAAGAGCCTTAGCTAAGAACTGAGTGAAGGTAGTTTTACCACTGCCCATCTCACCGCTCATTAATACTAGGGTATTGCGCTTATTCTCCAAGAGCAGCTTAGCTAGCTGCTTTGCGCTGTTTTCAGAATTGTTTATTAGAGTTTGTGGGAGGATAGAAGACACTCTAATTCAAAGGTTGATTGACTTCCAGCCCTTCGCCACCTATGGCATTAACTCTTTGACCATCTATTAGCAGATAAACTGGTCTACCTTTGGCTAGACTTAGAACAGTCTCTCTGAGTTGCCTGAACCTTGCTTGCATAGTTTCAGCACCCCCACCTACCATGAACTGAGAACTAATATTGACTTGGACTTCTTTTTTACTCTCGCTGATTTTGATGAGCCTAGTGCCTACTGGGATTTCTGTATTAAGCTCCATATTGTTTTTTTCTTCAGCATTAGGACCTTTGAAAAGTTCTTTGAGAGCGGTTTCGTAGGGACTTGAGTCTTTGGGGACTTTGCGATCTACAGAGATAAGTACTACTCCTAGTTCATCATTAGCTTTGGTGAAATAAACTTTGACAGTGTTATTGCGTTTAGTTAGGTGACTTATTTTGTCGACTAAAGAACAGGAGCTTAGCACTAACAAAACGAAAATGGCTAGGACGGATTTTTTGAACATTCTAGTACGATTTTAGCAAGGGCTGAGCCTTCTGTTATAATTAACTCTTATGACTAAACATATTTCTATCTTGGCTCTTCTTCTCATGTTTTCTGGTCTTGCTGCTCAAAGCAAGTCTAGGATTGCCACTGTGGATGCACCACGCATCATGAACAACTATCCAGAAGCTCGCAAGACTTTCGACGAGATCCAGAAGTCAGATAGCAGCCTTAAAGATAAAATCCAAGCCAAGCGCAAACTTATAGACGAAGCTCGCAGCGCTGGTAAAACCGAGACTGAACTTCAGATGATGGCTGAGCAGTTCCAGTTAGAGATAGAGCCAGAGGCTCGTAAACTAGAAGCAGAGAGCAAAGCCAAAAGCCAAAAAATCCAAGCAGCTTTAGAATCAGCCATCAAAGATGTCGCTGCTGACCAAAAATACGAAGTAGTTTTAGTCCAAGAAGCCGTTATTTATGGAGGCACTGATATCTCTGATGCTGTTATCCGCAAACTATCTCCAGAAGCAGCTAGCAACAACAAAAAATGAAAACCCGTCTCCTTGTCTTAATCCTTGTTTGCTTTCTGGCTGCCCAAGCAAAAGACTCTACTAAGAAATCAGCAGACCAAAGCTACGAAGCAGCAGATCCTTCCACTTCTAATTTAGCTGAGACTGAGCAGCTCAAGATAGGAGTCATAGACATGGCTAGAGTTGGTAGAGAAGCTAGTTCTATCCAGACTATGTTAGAGCAAGTAGGAATTGCTGAGCAGTCCTTGGCTAGACTAGTACAGACTGCTGATGCAGAACTCAAATCTCTGCGCGACAAATCCACTCCAGAAGCGGAGTTCCGCAAAAAACAGACAGAGGTTCAAGCTCTCGTAGACAAAAAAGTATCTGAGCTTCAGACACTTAAATCTGGCTTCGATACTAAGATTAAAGCCGACATCAAAAAAGCTGTGGATGTTCTTGTCGCTGAAAAATCCCTAGAACTTATACTCGACAAACTTTTCGTTCCTAGAGGTGGTCTTGATTTGACTGATGAATTTATCTCTAGACTTCAGCCACCCGCCAAACACTAATCAATGCCTAGACTTCAACAGATAGTCGCCATTAGCTCTGCGCAGTTGCAGGGTTCTCCAGATATAGAGATTAGTGCTATTGCTAGCTTTCCTAATAGCGCTAATTCTAGTGAGCTAGCTTTTGTTTTTGCAGACAAAGCGACTAAAGCCCTCAAGCTTATCAAAACTAGTCAGGCAGCGGCTTTGGTCTTGTCTACCAAACTTCAATCTGATGAAAGCATCAAGAAATTTATTCGCGAGCATTCGAACACGGCTTTTCTTTTTGTAGATAGACCTCGTTATGCTCTGAGTCAGATCATAGTTCTTTTTGCTAAACGACCCTCAGTACCTGAGATTGGTATACATCCTTCAGCCGTGATAGACCCTAGTGCTGACATAGATCCGAGTGCTCGCATAGGAGCTTTGGTTTTCGTAGGACCCCGTAGCCGTATAGGGGCTGGAGTTGTTTTGATGCCGAGGCTTAGCATAGGAGCAGAAGTAGAGATAGGGGCTGATTCTGTTTTACATTCTGGAGTAGTAGTTGAAGACCGCTCCCTGATTGGCTCTCGGGTAATCATTCATCCCAATGCTGTTATAGGTTCTGATGGTTTTAGTTATACGACTAAAGAACCTAGCAACCTAGAAAAACTCAAATCTTCTGATTTCAATTTCAATATGGACAGGCAAATCCAAAACAAAATCCTCTCAATAGGCCAAGTGATTATAGAAGATGATGTGGAGATAGGAGCTTGCTCAACCATAGATAGGGGTACTTTAGGAGCCACTCGTATAGGAGCTGGAAGCAAAATAGACAACCTTTGTCAGATTGCTCATAATGTTGAGATCGGCCAAGACTGTCTCATCATCGCTAATACAGGGATAGCAGGTAGTGCCAAGATCGGAGACAGAGTTACTATTGCTGGTGGTGCAGGTGTTGGTGATGGAGTTGAGATGGGTAATGATTCTATTCTTGGAGCTTATTCTGCTACTAGTTCTAATGTAGATCCCTTCACTCCTATGTTGGGTGCCCCAGCTGTGATTTATGGTGAATACATGAATAGACAACGCGCTTATGTGAGACTACCTAAGCTCAAAGACGAACTCAGTCAGCTTCGCAAAGATTTTGATGAATTGCGACAATCTCTAAAGGGAACAGAGTGTGAGCGCTAGAGCAAGGATTTGTTTTGCTATCGGGACTCGCCCCGAATACATTAAAACCTATCCCGTGATATCTGCTTTACGCAAGAGAGATGATGTGGAGAGCTATCTTCTAGAAAGCACTCAGCATAAGGATTTGCTCAATGATGCTTATGATTTTTTTGGCTTGAGACCAGATTTTAGTTTGGCATTAGATTTGCCTGAGTTTAAGAGCCTATCCGATGGGATTTTTCAGGCAGGCTCTAAGAGTGATGCTCAGCATTTGGCAGAGATGGCAGTCGCTATTTCTAGAGAGGCTACAGAATTTTTGCTAAAAGAAAAACCAGATTTGTTGATAGTTCAAGGTGATACTTTATCTGCTTTGCATTTTGCTCTTGCGGCTTGGTATTTAGCTATACCAGTGGCTCATATAGAGGCAGGTCTTCGGACTTATGATATTCGGGAGCCTTACCCAGAAGAATTTAGCAGGCGTACTATAGATCATTTATCTACTTTGAACTTTGCTCCTACTGTGAGAGCTATGGATCAGCTCCTTGAGGAAAAAACTCAGTCAAGAAATTTTTTGACTGGTAATACAGTGATAGATACTTTAGCCTATGTTACTAAACTAGGCTTGCCGCCCAATAGCCTATCTGGAAAGCTCCCAAATGCAAGTCCGAGCGAGCGGAGTTTATTAGACGGGGCCCCCTATGTTTTAGTTACTGCTCATCGCCGAGAGAACCAAACTACTATCATTCCAGAATTAGCTAAGGCTTTAAGGAAAGCTGCTCAAGATATCCCGCATTATAATTTTGTTATAATACAGCATGCAAATCCCCTTGCTAACGCTGCTTTTGAGGCTGAATTAGGCTCCTCTGGACTGGATAATATCAAGCTACTGGGAGCCCAAGCTTATCCTAATTTTCTATCTCTAC
Source organism: uncultured Gammaproteobacteria bacterium (assembly GCA_964487825.1). Lineage (GTDB taxonomy): Bacteria > Cyanobacteriota > Vampirovibrionia > LMEP-6097 > LMEP-6097 > CAZASO01. Next base: position 15,304 of record CAZASO010000031.1, on the reverse strand, counting down.
TGGCTTCCGCAGATTTAGTTATTAGTGATAGTGGTGGTGTCCAAGAAGAGGCTCCATATTTTGATGTCCCGATTTTACTTTTGAGAAATAAAACAGAAAGACCTGAAAGTCTTGAAAGAGGCTTAAGCCTCAAAGCCGGCAGAGATGCAGAGTCTATTTATAAACAGCTTAAATGGCTTCTTATAGAAGACTGTTCTGCTTTGGCTTTGATGAGAGAAGCTAGTCGCAAGAACCCTTGTCTTTATGGTGATGCTAAAGCTGCAGAGAGGATTGCGCAGCATTGTGTAGATTTTCTTGTTACGCAAAAAACTATTGCAAAAGTCTAATAGGCTTGTTAGGCGTTTTGCTCAAGATGCTAGGCAACCAAGCCTACTCTGATTTCACAAGAAGACAAACAGCATGAGCAGCGATACCTTCTCGCCGACCTATAAAACCCAAAGCCTCAGTAGTAGTGGCTTTGAGATTGATTTGATCTAACTCTATGCTTAGAGTTTTAGAGAGTATTTGTCTCATAGCGGGGATATAGGGTTTTAGTTTGGGTTCTTCTGCAATAATAGTTACATCTATGTTGCAGATCTCAAAAGCCATTTGGGAAATGAGTTCTAGGGTTTTGCTGAGTAATACTAAACTGCTGATAGCTTCAAAGTTAGGATCCCCTGCTGGGAACTGTGTTCCTATGTCTTCTAGTCCAGCAGCTCCCAAAAGAGCGTCTATAATGGCATGTATTACAGGGTCAGCATCAGAAAAGCCTTCTAAGCGGCGATGATATGGAATACTTATTCCGCCTAAAACCAAGCCATTTGTATTGCGTTTTGGATAGAGTTGTTGATATTCACTTAGATCTAATAATTTATGAGCATCGAAGCCATGACCAATTTTGACTTTTCCTTGGCCTTGCTTTGGTTTTGATTTTTCACTTGGCATGAATAATAAGTTAGACTATATATTATGACTATACTATCCCCTTTTATTATTGCATTGGTCTTTTTACTCAGTTTATCCAGCCCTTTGCAAGCTAGATCCAAGGCTCTCCCCCCCAAGGCTCTCAAAGATGTTCCCAAAACACATTGGGCCAGTGATTATGTTCGAGACCTTTATGATAATGGTGTTATGGTCGGGGATCCCAATGGTAATTTTCGCGGGAACTCTGCGATGACTCGTTATGAGATGGCGGTAGCCCTCACTAGTCTTATGAATAACTACAATAAAGAACTTCTGGAAGATAGGGAGGATTTGGCTAGTTTGGTTAATATCATGGAACAATTCCAAAAAGAACTAGCTACCATCAACCAAAAGCTATCAGATTTAGGACTCAATGTGGGAGCTGTTTCTGGCGTAGTTGGAGAAGTTCAAGAACAGAATGAGGCTGTAATTGTCAAAGTTGAGGAGACTGGTGAAGAGCTGGCTATTATTAAACAAGATCTTGAAAAACTCAAAAATAGAGGTCTCGTTTTTGGTACTTTGCATGGCGTAGCTAATGATGTTAGATCTGTTGGCAAAGGTGCTGTTTATGTAGCCAAAAAATTCCCTAAACCTCAGCGCAATACCAATGATGAGGCTTCCAAAGAAGTAGATGCTGAGGTCCTTGAAAGTCCTAGCAATGAGACTAGCTCAGAAGAAGCACCAGAACTGCCTTTGAAGGAGACTAAGTCAGTAACCAGGGAGATTACTACTCATCAGGAGACTAGAACTCTTACAAAAGAATCTCCAGTGGAAAGCCAAGCAACGAGAGAGACTCCTAAACAACTAGAAGCGAAGCCAGTAGCAAGAGAGATTCCTTCTCGCGAAGAAATTAAGCCAGTAGTAAGAGAGATCCCTCCTCACGAAGAAATTAAAGCAGTTACTAGTGAACTTTCGGATAGGACTAATCAACGCAACTATGTTCCTCGCAAACAGAGTCTGCCACCAGTTAGAAGTACTAATTATGCAAGTCCTAGTTTAGAGGTTCCTAGCCCCAAGGCCACTAAACTTACAGAAGACAAACACAAACATCAATATAGCCAAGAACTAGATGGTGAGATTATCCAAGAAATACACCAAACCTTAGAGGAGATGCACTAATGTCTGATCTCACCAATAGATATATTTCTAGAAGGGAGATTAGAGAGCAGCTAAATATTACCGAGAGTACTTTGGTTGCGTATGAAGATCAGTTAGGTATTGCTGAGCCTCAGGAGTCTTACTATTACACCTTAGCTAGAGCTTTAGCTAAGATTCACGACCTAGTGCTTAAGGGTATGAGCTTGCATGATATCCGTTACTTGAGTTTGTGTGCAGAGCAATATAGTGAGATTTTGCCCTCCCTGACTCAGTTTGCGGAGCTTTCTCCTTTGCGTTATTTGCAGGATGCGGTTAGACAGTACCAGCTCATTATCGAAGAGTGTAGAGCTAGGGAAGCCCAGTATAATTTGACTATAGATCAGCTTGAGCATAGTATCGCTTCTTTGCGTTTGCAAATCGAAGACAGCTATATTCTTAATCGCAAGCTCGAACAATTAGAAAGAGAACTTCAACAATACAAAACCAAGGTCTAATATTCGACTTCTACTAAAGTTAGACCTTTGGCCGGGAGCATTGCCGTTCTGGGATTGTCTTCGAGAGAGCTTTTTGGACTTTTGCCAGCTTTGACGATTTCTGCGATTATTTTACGAACCATATGTCTGAGAAACCTATTAGCGCGAATTTTATATTTGAAGCAATAAGCGTTTTCTTGGATGATTTCTGATTCATAAACTGTACAGAGATAGTTAGGAAGACGACTATTCTTTGAAGAGTAAGCTTGAAAATCATGAGTTCCCAAAAATTGCTGGGCTTTGGCTTGCATGGCTCCTAGGTTCAGAGGAGTCCTGATCCAGTGGAGACTGTCCAAACGCAATACTGGCCTAGCTTTGCGATTGAAGATTTTGTAGAGGTATGTTCGGGATTTGGCACTAAACCTAGCATTGAAATCTAGGCTCACAGCTTCTATGTTTGTAACAACTATATCTGGAGCAATAATGCCATTGATAGAAAATAAAAACTTCTCTGCTTCTTCTTGGAGTGGTTTGGAGACTAGAAAATTAGCAACTTGCCCTAGAGCATGCACTCCTGCGTCAGTTCTTCCAGCAAAACAACTGCGTATATCTTCTTGAAAATATATGGAGAGAGCCTCTTCTAATTCTCTCTCTATAGTTCTTCTAGTATTTTGGATTTGAGAACCATGAAAGTTAGCACCGTTATATTCTAGAGTGAGTTTGTAGTTGAACATCTCAGAACTAGCTCTGGGATTTGCTTGCGACCACTACCACCATCGCTGGTCTTAGGATTTTGTCTTTGAGTTTGAAGCCTTTGCGCAGGACTTCTACTATGCTACCTTCAGGTTTAGTTTCATCTTGGACGGTGCTGATAGCTTCATGTAGTTCTGCATTATAAAGTCCATTACTGTTGATCTCTTCAAGGCCAAGGGACTGTAAGGAGCTGAGTAACTGGGTTTTGAGCATTTCTATGCCTTTGATAACTTCTTCTATTTTACTGTTAGTGTTGAGGCTTTTGAGGGCAAACTCACAATTATCCACACTAGGTAAAATCGCTTCGATGGTGCTGATAACTGTGTATTTGATCAGCTCTTCTCTGTCTCTGATATTGCGTTTCTGCATGTTCTGCTGATCCGCTAGAAGGCGTTTGTATTTGTCTTCTAGTTCTCTAAAATCTTGTTCTAGAGAGCTAGGAGCCTGTTCAGGAGCTTCTACTAGGCTTTCTTCGCTAGTATCTCGTTTATGAAAACTGTCTATATCTTTGGTGTCAGTCACAAGGACTAATTATAGCAAGCGAGCCTAACTTCATGTAAGTGGAAGACAGGACCCTCCTTGCAGACTCTGGCATAGCCTCCAGTCGTATCACAGACACAGGCAAGGCAAGCCCCAATCCCACAACCCATGCGCTCTTCAAGAGACATGTAAGCATGAGCTTCTTTAGGAATAGAGTTCTGTAAGGTTTTTAGCATGGCGGTGGGGCCACAACTATACAGTAGATCCCAGTGCCCTACAGAGTCTAGAAGATCTGTTACATAGCCTTGCTGGTAGTGAGAGGAGGGGCTTAGAGTGGAGATCTTCAGTTCACCTAGAGAGGAGAATTGTTGTTCATAAAAAACATCTTTTGGAGCATTGAAGCCAAGGAGACTTTTGATTATGAGACCTTTGGTTTGCAGTTTGCGTCCTAGATAGTATAAAGGTGGAACACCGACACCACCTCCTATAAGAAGCACTGTCTGAGAGGCTTTGGGGGCATCAAGATCAAAGCCTCTGCCGAGAGGACCCAAAAAATCTATCTCTTCGCCGATATTTTTGCTTGCAAGTAATTGAGTTCCGCTACCACTAGCTCTATAGATGATGCTTAAACTGTCGCTATCAACATTACAGATACTGATAGGTCTTCTCAGTAGAGGATCCAGTCCAGATGAGCATTTGATGTGAATAAAACTGCCGGGCTCATAGTCTTGGAAGCTTCCTTCTAAGCGCATCTCGTAGATCTTGTCTGCGATTTCTTTATTAGCTAGGATCTTGCTTTGGATTAATTTAGGCATTTTGGCTGGAGATGATATTTTCGAGTATAGCCATTCTGATGGCTATGCCATTGGAGACCTGACAATAAATCAAAGACCTAGGTCCCTCTACCAAATCACCATCTATCTCTATACCTCTATTGAAAGGGGCTGGGTGCATGATCATGGCGTGTTTGGGCATGCGTAATGCTCTTTGTTTGTTGAGACCATAATGCTCTAGATAGTTATCCAGAGCAAGACTACCGAGATGTCTTTCTTTTTGGACTCTTAGCATCATAACTACATCTGCGTTTTCGATGGCTTCATCTACGCTAACTATTTCTGTATGTTTGGGTAGATGCTTACGATCAGGAAGGAGTTGAGGAGGACCGCTTAGTAGGATTTTAGTGTCAAACAAACCTAGAGCACCTATGTTGGATTGGGCTACACGACTGTGTTTGATGTCTCCTATGATGGCTATGCGTAGACCATCTATCCTGCCAAAATGTTGCCTTAGGGTTAGGAGATCTAATAATGCTTGACTGGGATGTTGGTTGGAACCGTCACCAGCATTGATGATGGAGACTTTGGTGTTTTGGGCTATCTCTTCTAAACCTTGTTCTTCAGGTGTACGAATCACGGCGACAGAGACACCCATAGCTTCTAAGGTCTTGATACTGTCATAGAGAGTCTCACCTTTTTGGACACTAGAGTTAAAAGGGTGAAAGTTCAGAACATAGTAGCCAAGCCGTTTTGCTGCGACCTCGAAAGAGAAACGAGTTCTAGTACTAGCTTCAAAAAACAAATTGCAGATGATGGGGTTTCTGTCTAGTTTGGGGCTACAAGATAGATCTCTATTGGGTTTGTGAGCCCAATAATCTCCTCTGTCGAGTAGAGCCTCTATCTCTTCTAGTGTCAGGTCGGATATTGATAGTAAGTGTTTGGGTTTCAGGCTGATCATCTATCCTCTATCCAAGCTCCGCCCATTACTCTATCATCATTGTCGTAGAAGACCATAGCTTGACCGGGGGTGACAGCTTCAACTCTATCTTCAAATTCTACAGAGACCAAGCCTTTTTCATCAGGATAGACTTTAGCTGGGACGGCTTTGGAGTTATAGCGAATTTTGACTTTGGCTTTGAAATATTTGGAACCGAGACTATCTTCTTGATAGTTGGCAGAACCTATATAGTTAGCAGCTTTGCCGCAAGCTCTCTGTGCTAGAAGTTCTGCTTTGTTGCCGACATAGACTATGTTTAGCTCAGGGTCTATTTTGACTACATAGAGAGCTTCGCTATGTGCTATTCCTAATCCTTTGCGTTGACCATAAGTATAGTTGAAGCTGCCCTTGTGTTCACCTAGTTTTTTGCCGCTAGAGATCTCTATGATGTCTCCTGTTTTTTCGCCTAGAATCCTAAGTAAATAATCTGAGTTAGTCATAGAGGCACTAACGAAACAAATATCCTGAGAGTCTGGTTTCTGGGCGACACTAAGCCCAGCCTCAGTCGCTATGCGCCTTACACTGTCTTTATCCAAATCAGCTAAAGGAAATATGGTGTGGGCTAGTTGGTCTTGATTGAGACCCCAGAGCATATAGCTCTGGTCTTTTTTGTCTTCTCGGGATTTATAGAGGATGTATTCATCAGCTAGTTTGACTATGCGAGCATAATGTCCAGAGGCTAGATGACTAGCGCCTAGATGTCTAAGGCTGTAATCCAGTAGGTGACCCCATTTCATGTCGTTGTTACAGCTAATACAAGGTATGGGGGTTTCGCCCCTAGAGTAAGATTCATGAAAATCCTTGATGATGCCTTGAGCAAAAGCTTCTCTAAGATCTACCGAATGATGCTCTACACCTAGCTTGTCGCAGACCCTGACAGCATCTACCATGCCAGTGTCGCAGCAGCGTCCCGTGGAGCCAGAAAGCAACCAAGCTGTGATACCGATGACTTCATAGCCAGCTTCTTTGAGGAGATATAGAGCTACAGAGCTATCTACGCCACCACTCATCGCGACAGCGATCTTGGAGCTAGCAATGGGAGGCAAGTAGGTCATTAGTATTAAATCTAAGCTGAGCCTAGGTCCTCTAAAGTATCTAGACTTAATCAATAATAGCAAATTTTGTCTATTTAATGGGCCTTTTGGCTCTTCCAAATAAGGTGTTAACTCTAGCCAAAATGCCTTGGAGATGGGCTTAAAGAGCATAACCATGTCTGAACTTGGTCGCTTAGGAACTGCTCAAAGATTTTCACTCACTCAAGGTTTTCTGCAAAACTCTCAGAAGACTTTGCTGGAAGATACTCAACGCATGAATTCTGCTAAGCGCAGACTGAGTGTTTATGAAGATCCTAGTGCAAGTTTAATAAGTCAAAAACTTACTAATATTATTTCTCGTAATGAACACCTAGATGAGCTTCGTCAACTAGCTACAACTGAGCTAGAGATGGCTGAAACTAGCCTCAGTGCTATCGAAGACATAATGCTCAAGATTAAAGAGAATTCAGTCCTAGGCTCCAATGGCACGATGGGAGAGACAGAGAGATTAGCTTTAGCAGATCAAATGCGCAATCAAGGTCTTAATATTGTTCAACTCCTCAATAGCAAAGTTGCTAATAAATATATTTTTTCTGGAGTGAATAGTGATCAAAAAACTATTAGTATCCAAGACTCTGCAGATTTCGCTTCAGCAATTTATAGAGGAGGCTCTGATATAGAACTAGAGAGGAGTACAGGAGCCTTGCAGACCAGTGTTAATCTTACTGAGCTGCTCACAGCTGAGTCAGCTAGTGCTAGTGTGACAGGTACTAATCTTAATCCCGTTGCGACAGGACAAATCAGACTTCTAGTAGATGATGGTAATGGCAATGTCATAGATACAGGTGACATCACTTTTAGTGGTAGTAATATTAGTACGATTGTATCCCGCATCAATACTGCTTTTGCGGCAGCAGGTGGCTCTGGAGCTATAGCTCAGCAAAATCCTACTGGCTATTTGAACTTAGATACTTCTTTGATAACAGGTTCCGCTCCAAATAGTGACGCAAGGATTACGGTTAGGGCTGGCACTACTGTAGGAACAGCTCTCTCTAATACAGGCCTTAGTGTTGGTACTTATAGAGGGACAGATGGTAGCTTAATGGCTACTCTAAGTGATCTTGAGGCTGGTTATCGTTTGAATGATACTAGTTTGATTCGTAGTGCTCAGAAGAACTTAGAGTCTAATATTTCTAGAATTTTGGCAAAGAGAACAGAGCTAGGACATTTGTCCAAGAGGGTCGAAGCTCAATTAGATTTGGAGTCAGCAGAGACGGCTAACTTGCAGGTACGCAGAGCTAATATGGATGATATCCCAGTAGCTGAGGCTCTCAACGCTATTACCAAATCACAGAATGCTCTCAATAGTGCTATGGATGCGGCATCCACGCTATTTAGTCAAAATATTTTTGACTATTTGAATTTCTTCTAATTTATTATGCTGGAAAGATTTAGTAGCAACCAACTCGTAGATATTCTGACCCATCAAATTGCTCAGGGGCAAGACAAACTTTTTCGTTTAACAAATCAACTTAGTACCGGCAAAAAATTCTCTACGGCTTATGAAAATCCTATACAGACAGCTAAAGCTTTGGTGATCAAAGGAGATATGGCTGCTAATGAAAGGCGCTTGGCTAATAGCACTTATGCTCTTTTGGAATTAGACTCAGCGGAGTCTGCTCTGGGGTCTATGGGCGATATAGTGCGTAAAGCTAGAGAGATAGTGATAGCAGCCAGAAACGATAGTAATGGACTTAATGAACGCAAGCTCCATGCTCAAGAAGTTCGTCAGCTAGGTGAGTTGATGATTTCAGTTGCTAATACCAAGGCAGCTGGTAAATATATTTTTTCTGGGGTTCAAGCCAATGTCCCTACGCTCAAACTAGCGAGTGGAGCCAGTTTCAGCTCTGCTGTCTATAGAGGTGGAGAGGGAGATCTTGGTGAGAGATCTTATGATGGGAACCAAAGTAGCCTTAGTCTTCGAACTTTGTTTAGTTCTTCTGCAAGTTCTGCCCAAGTTACAGGATCTATAGTAAACCCTTCGATTAGTTCAGATGGAGATTTGTCTTTTACTGTTAATGATGGTGCAGATCGTATCACTACGGTTAATGTCAGTCTTAGCGCTGGAGATGATCTGAGTGATGTAATTAGTAAAATTAACACTGAGTTTGTTGTTAGTGGAGGTTTGGGACAAATAGTCCGCAATAGCCCTACTGGATTTTTAAATTTCGCTACAGATTTAGCTATCGGAGATGTTACTGGAGAGACAGCCTCTATTACTATTAATAACAGCTCTGATGATTCTATCCTTAATGATTTGGGGCTTAAACCTAGTGTTACTAAGGGTTCTAATACAGGGCTTCTAAGTTTTTTTAGCAGTCTTGAAAATGCTTTGAACACTAATGATGCGGCAGCTATTCAAGATCTGCTAGATATAGCAGACTATAATCTCAATAAAATTAATAATTTGCGCGGACAGGCAGGTTCTCTCTCTAATAAAGTCGAGGCTCTTGAGTCTGTGGATGATGCTTTACAAGACAAACTAGAGAAAGATAGATCTAGTATTGAAGATGTAGATATCGCTAAAATTAGCCAACAATATACTAATGCTCAAACAGCCTTGCAGGCAGCAATACAGAGCACGGCGAATTTTTTCAGAAATAGCCTGAGAGGCTTATCAGGATTTTTAGGAGCTTAAAACTATGGGCGGCAATTCATTAGGAGCATTAAATATAAGTTTGAGAGCTATGGAGGCAGCTCAGGCTGGTATCAATGTTACTGGTCAGAACATAGCTAATGCCAATACTGAAGGCTATTCTCGTCGTCTGATTAATTTTGAGGCTGATGAGATGATGGTTGCTGGCCTTAGCTCTACTTTGCGTAATGGAGTGAAGGTCTCTAATATAGAGAGAGCTAGAGATAGTTTTTTGGATAACCAATATAGAACCCATAATTCTATTGGTGCTTATTCAGAGCAAATAGCTCAAACTAATATCGCTGCTAATGAGATTTTGGGAGAGCCCGGTGAGAATGGTGTTAATGCTCGCTTGAATGATCTTTATAATGCAGCTAGTGATTTGGCTGCCAATCCCCAACTTAGTAGCGCCAAAGTTAATTTTGTAAATGCGGCTAAAACCTTGGCCAATACTATTAATCTTGTAGATGATAATTTAGCTCAACTTAGTTCTAGTAAGACGGAACCCGTTAGTGGAGAGCTTCCTATCGCTATTAATGAGCTTAATGCTTTGCTAGCTGAGTTCGGAGAGATTAGTAATCAGATAGCTTTGCAAGATGATAATTCTATAGACATCGGTCATCTTCAAGATAGACAAGATTTACTTTTGGATCGCCTTAGTTCATATATGGACTTCACTATCAATAGAGATGCGGCAGGTAAATTTTCTTCATTAACGGTGGAAGTAAATTCCAGCGAAGCCAAAGTTACAGGGACAGAAGCTTTTGATAATCCATCGGATCCTTTATCTCCAGCAATACTCAAAGCCTCTTCTAATAATACTTTGGAGCTAAGTGTTCATAATGGAGATAATGTTGAGGTTGGACCGTTTGTGGTTACTTTTGATGATAATTCTAGTGCTATAGATATAGTCAATAAAATCAACAAAACTTTTCTTGCTAATGGTGGTTTCGGAAGCATAGCTTCTCTGGATGCAGACAATCAATTAGTTATTCAGACTGCTAATATGCAAGCTGCTCTTAGTACAGAAGAAGCAGAAGTCACTATAGTAGGAGGTTCTGCACTTACAGCTTTAGGGCTTAGTGCTGGTACGACCAATGGTGTTGAGGCTGAGGAGATGACTGTTGTAGGGACAGCTGGTGCTTTTTATAAATTTCGTTTAGCAGAAGGCTCTACGAATTATTCGGTAGATCCTTACAGATTGGAGTTGATTACTAATGATGACGCTGAGACTGTACAGGGATCTCTTCATGGCTTCAAAGGCTCTATTGGAGGGCTTTTTGACTCAGTTAATGTAGAGATTCCTGCTTTGAGATCTGAGCTGACTGATTTTGTTATGTCTCTCAAAAACAATATTAATCGTCTTTTGAACCTTGGCTATGATGAAGGAGGAGATGCTGGTCCAGATCTTTTTACTGGAGATTCTGCTTCCGATTTTCAAGTTGCTTCTGCGGTGTTGTCTAACCCCGGACTTTTGAACCCCGGTCATAGTGGAGCTTTCGGGGATGGCTCTATCGCTGCTGCCATCGCTTCTATATTTTTTGATAACAGTGCTGTTGTTACAGATGGGGCAACGGCAGATCAGTTATACATAGATTCTTCTAGTAGTAGTGCTGTTCTTAGCACTATGCCAGTAGTAGAGGGCGAAAACTTTACGATAGATGTGCGCGGGATTATTGATGATAATGGCATAGATGTTAACGCTGGTACTAATGGTTATGGTGGTGGCAGTTTAGTACAAATAGAATTTGTGGATGATAGTGGTACTGTAGTAGGTTCTGCTCTGAATTTTGCAGCTACCGAAGGCCCTCCTACTGACAAAGTAACTTATAGCGGTACGGTTCCAGCGAACGCTGCTTTCGTTAGGCTCAAGATGAATTCTAGTTTTAGGGATAGTTCACTGAGTAATAACGAAGGCTATTTTAATATCTCTGTATATCAAGGTGATGCAAAAGAAACCAGAGTGGCTCGTAATCTTAATTCGGCCTACAACCAAGTAGTTACAGAGTATGCTACTCGAGCCAATTTTGCTCAGCAATCTGCTGAGATAGATGCAGCTCAAATAAATCAAATAGACAACAAAAGAGCAAGTGTTTCAGGGGTCTCTCTTGAGGAGGAGGCTTCGAACTTAATCCGCTTCCAGAGCGCATTTCAGGCTGCTGCAAGGGTGATGAATGTGATTGATCGTATTATGGAGGAGATCACAAACTTGCTAAGATAGAGAGATTTGCTATAATTATCTTTAGGAACTTTTACGAAAGAGAAATTGTTATTCTCCGACTGATGCTTCCGGACATAAAAATAAAGTAGGAGAATAAAATGTCAACAAATAAATTGTATGTGGGTAATTTGAGTTATTCGGTTACAAGTGAAGAACTCAGAGAGTTTTTTGCTCAAACAGCTCAGGTAACGGATTGCAGAGTGATAGAAGGTAAAGGCTTTGGCTTTGTTACTTTTGATTCAGTTGAATCTGCTACTGCTGCCAAAGAAGCATCTCAAGATGTAGAATTCAAAGGCCGCAAAATGAAAATAGATTTTGCTCGTGATAACCAAGGCGGCGGCGGTGGAAGTCGTGGCGGCGGTGGCGGTGGTCGTGGTGGCTACAGCGGTGGCGGCTACAGAGATCGTGGTGGTTCTAGAGATAGAGACCGCAGCAGTTCTAGATACTAAACTTATTTAGCAGCTTAAATTAGACTTGTTGCCAAATAGTTTTTTGTAGCAAGTCTAATTAAGGCTCTTGATTTTATGATTCAAGCCAAGATTCTAGATGGTAAGGCTCTTGCAGCTAGTATTCGTGCTGATCTTAAGGATCGGGTACTAGCTTTTCAGGACCTTGCTGGGCGTGCCCCCGGTCTTGCAGTAATTTTGGTCGGAGATGATCCTGCCTCACATCATTATGTGCGCAACAAAGAAAAAGCTTGTGCGGATGTGGCGATTCAGTCTTTTAAGACTCAGCTCCCAGCTTCTATATCCAAGGCAGAACTTATTACCACAATAGAAGACTATAACAAAGATCCTTTAGTAGATGGAATTTTATTACAGTTGCCTCTGCCTTCAGACCCAGTCCTAGACGGGCTTTCACTAGCTCAGTCTAGCCAAGAGATTATAGATTATATTCATCCTGATAAAGATGTAGATGGCTTGACCACTCTTAATCTGGGGCGTTTGTTTACAGGTTCTCCTGATGTTGTTTATCCTTGTACGCCCAAAGCTTGTATGAGACTGCTTCGTGAAGCTGCTGTTCAGCTTAGAGGTCTTAGGGCTTTAGTTATAGGTCGTAGTAGCTTGGTTGGGAAACCCATAGCACTGATGCTTAACCAAGCTAATGCTACTGTTACCATGGCTCATAGCCAATCTAAAAATATAGAGCATTTATTGTCTGAGGCGGATGTGGTGATAGTTGCTATAGGTAAGGCTGAGGCTATTAGAGGTGAATGGCTCAAACCCTCTGCAGTAGTGCTAGATGTGGGTATTAATACTGTTTATGTGAACAAGACCTCGCACTTAGTAGGAGATGTTCATTTTGATTCTGCTGCGGCTAAGGCTTCTTATATCACTCCTGTGCCCGGTGGTGTGGGGCCTATGACAGTAGCCATGTTACTTGAAAACTGTTATGAGCTTGCTTTGCGGCGGCACTAAGTCTATAAGAGCCTATCCGAGCAGATGGGACTTTTAGGCTCCTAAGTCTCTTGGCGATTTTCTTAGAGTCTGTTAGTATCGAAGAGTATGCAAATAGGACAGATAGCCCTTATTAGTGCTTTAGCCTTAGTCAATGGCCTAGTTTTATTAGGTCTTAGTACTTTTCTTCAGAGGTTTTTTGGTATTTATAGTCCGAATTCAGTCAAGGCTGAATCTTACGAATGCGGCATGAAATCAGAAATGGAGGCTTTGGTTCAGTTCGATATCAAATATTATTTGTTTGCCATCATTTTTATAGTTTTTGATGTAGAGTTTGTTTTTCTTATGCCTTGGGCCTCACTGTTTATCGCTGCTCAGCCGGGTACTCGGTCTTTTATTATTACTGAGGCTTTTATTTTTGTTGCGATATTAGCTTTAGGACTTTATTATGCTATCCAGAAGAAAGCTCTTCATTGGAATCAAGACTAATTTCGTATAAGCAAACTCTCTGCGTATTTGGCCATCAGATCAGTTTCTATATTAATCTGACTCCCTAGAGCCCAAGTCTGAACATCAGTCTTAGAGAGAGTTTCAGGGATTATGGCTACGGAGATTGTATTTTTATTTTTAGAGGCAACAGTGAGGCTAATACCATTGAGGGTGATAGAACCTTTGTGGATGATATAGCGGCTTAGTTGAGCAGGGACTTCAAGTAGATATTCATAACTACCTTGATGATCTATGATTTCATTAACGGTCGCGATTCCCTCTATGTGACCTTGGACTAGGTGGCCACCTAGCCTGTCTCCTAATCTGAGACAGCGTTCTAGGTTGAGGATTTGTTGTTCTTGGATTTGATTTAGATTTGTGAGTTTGAGGGTTTCATCTATGGCTGTAGCGCTAAAGCTTTCTTCATCAAAATCAGTCACAGTGAGGCAGACACCATTAACGGCGATGCTATCACCGAGCTTAATGTCCTCTAAGATTTTTTTACACTTTATCTGGATTTGAAGATTAGAGTCGGCTCTAATTAGAGATTTGACCCGACCAGTTTCTTCTATGAGTCCAGTAAACATTTGTATTTTATTTTTGGAGACTGACAGATAGCATCTTGACTGGATTAGCACTAGCATCTGAGCCGGGGAAAGGTGGAAGATTGTCGTGGGCTATCTTCTGAACTATATCTAGACCTTCTATGACTTGTCCAAAGATAGTATAGCCGTAGGGATCTACACCACCAGCATCTAGGCTAGGTAGAGGAGCTAGGTCTATAAAAAACTGAGTGCTAGCAGTATCTGGCTGAGAAGTTCTAGCCATAGCCAAGCGGCCTGCTTTGTCATGTTTTAGTTTGTTTTTTTCGTGTTTAATAGTTCGTTTTTGTTTGGTCTCTGGATCAGTGAAACCCCCAGTACCATTGCCATAGGGGCAGCCACCTTGAATAACAAAACCGGGAATAATTCTATGGAAGACCAAGCCATTATAGAATTTGCGTTCTACTAAATCTATAAAATTAGCAACCGTTCCCGGAGCTTCTTCTGGATATAGTTCGATTTTGATGTCACCCTTGTCGGTTTTCATTACGACGATGGGATGCTCGACACGGGCTTCTTTACTGGCTTTGAGTTCTTCTGCTTTCATAATTGTGTTAACTGTATCAGGGCTTTTTGCACTAGCACTAGCCAAGAAAAATGAGACTAAGAGCAAGGCGGCGAATAGAGTTTTCATAAAATTTAGTTGCTACTAGTTTCGCTACTAGTTGCTTCAGGATTGCTAGTCTCAGCTTCGATAGCTTCTGGTACTGGATTTGCGGGGCTTTGATTGGCTTCAGTACTAACACTGATAGTTTTGCGAAGTTCTTCTTTGAGACGAGTTGCTTTATTACCAATGAGTTTGCGTAGATAAAAAAGTTTGGCTCTGCGAGTTCTACCTTTGCGCAGGACTTGGACTTCTTGGACTTTGGGAGAGTGCACTAAAAAAGTCCTCTCTATGCCAATGTTCTGGAAAATCCTTCTTACTGTAAAACTTTTGTTGATACCAGAACCTCTAACGGCTATTACAAGCCCTTCAAAGGCTTGGCTTCTTTCTTTTTTGCCTTCACGAATTAAAACTTTGACCTTAACGGTATCTCCAACACTGAAATCTGGCTCTTTGGCTTTGAGGTGTTTGGCTTCTATTTTATTGAGTAGGTCTTGCATGCTTGGGACTAATTCTAGCAAAATCCTTCTAATATTTCTTAAGGACCCGCTGAAAAACAAATATTTAAGCCTCTACGATAACTGGGACCAAGGCTAAGCCTTGCTCCCAGCGCGGGTCCTTAAGCCTCTATTTATGGCGGATGTCGCCTCAAAACTGCGTTTCTCGGCGCATCCTTAGGACCCGCTGAAAAACAAATATTTTAGACTCTACGATAACTGGGACCAAGGCTAAGCCTTGCTCCC
>CAZASO010000030.1:4733-20828 GCA_964487825.1 uncultured Gammaproteobacteria bacterium | reverse complement strand
AGTTTGTATGTATCAAAATCTCTTCCAGTGAAATGCACTAAGGGTCTATGTTTGAGCCCATAGAACTTAGCTGTAATGATTTGTCCTTGTTTGACAGTGGTCTTATCCACTGTCATCGTAGGCTCTACGCTAGCAACAGCAAACACTCGCAAAAGAGAGCAAAAGAGTAAAACTAAAGTACAAAGGTAGCGCATAATCAAAAACAAGGCTCAAGTCTAATACAGCTATTGACGATTTGGCAACAAGTCTAATTTAGCATACGCTGAGTCTGATCTTAATAACTCTTCATGAGTACCCGCTTCTTTAATAAGACCATTCTCGATATAAACTATACGATCACAGCCTTCTACAGTAGTCAGGCGATGAGCAATGATAAGCATAGTTCGTTCTTGCATTAGCGTCTCAATCGCACTCTGCACATAGGCTTGAGACTCATTATCCAGCGCACTAGTCGGCTCATCCAACAGCACAATAGGAGCTTTGCTATAAAAAGCTCTAGCTAAAGCGATTCTTTGTTTTTGACCAACCGAGAGATTGGCTCCTCGCTCTCCTATATAAGTATCTAACCCCTCAGGAAGTGCTGCGCTAAACTCAGACACATGTGCGGCATTAACAGCATAATCCAACCGAAGCTGAGATTCAGTCTCTGACAAGCTTTGGTCAGCCACACAAATATTAGTCCTAATAGTACCAGTAAACAGTAAAGCTTCTTGAGTCACAAGAGCAATCTGTGAGCGCAACTCAGACAGAGGCATAGTCCTAATATCTCTATCATTAATTAAAATACTACCTTCATCTATCTCATAAAAACGAGGTAACAAACTTATCAAAGTGGTTTTGCCTCCGCCACTAGGTCCCACCAAAGCAACACTAGTTTTATCAGCTATTTCCAAATTAAGATCTTTGAAAACTTGCTTAGCTCCATAAGCAAAAGATACTCCTCTAAAACTAATATTGGCCTTGTTAAGAACTGGATTAATCGTAGCTTCCACCTCTTCTTGTTGCTCTGCTTCATCCAATACCGCAAAAACCCTATCAGCCACTCCTAGAGCGGATTGTATGATGGTTGCAACTCTACCAATACGCTTAATAGGATCATAAAGCAAAATACTAGTAACAAAAAACGAAGAGAATTCTCCAACCGAAATATTACCTAAAATCACAGAATGAAGTCCCAAATATAATATGCTTGCTATACCAATAGCTGCAACTATATTAGTCAGAGGAGAAACCAAAGCCATATAAAACACCCATTTCTGATTGAGCTTAGTTAGGATAGTAGATTCTTTTTGAAATTCCGAATTGCGCCAAGACTCTAAATTATAGGACTTGATAACTTTTTGATTATGGAGAGTCTCAGCTATAAAAGTACTAATAGTCCCAATATGATCTTGGCCTCTGCGACTATAATCCCTAATAGAATTACCTAGCCGTGCCACAGGCAAAGCGAAGAGAGGTAGGATCAAAGCCGTTAGCAGAGTGAGTTTCCAGTCAAGCAACAAAAGCCAAATAAACAAAAATACTGCTTTGAAACCATCATTAAATAGATTACTAATACTCTCCGCTAACCAAGATTGCAAATTACTCAAGTCACTACTAACAATAGAGACTAGGGATCCTGATTCATATCTCTGCTGAGTATCCAAAGGCAGCCTATTAAGATGTGCATGAAATTTCTCACGCAGATCTCTGGATACGAGTAACCCTATTTTGCGGATCTGATATTGATACAAGAACTTAAACAAACCTTCAAAAATAAAAACCGATACTATGATCAAAGGCAATACTAGAGCCAAATTCTTGGTTTCTAATTCAAGATGAAATTGACTTAAATCTAAACTAGGGATTTTATAAAGCTGAGTAGGCAGAAGATCGAAACTCTGAACTCCCTTGTCCAAGGCAGCTAGTCCATCTATAGATACTTTGACTATCCATGATGGCAGCACATTTGCCAAAGCATCCAAAAGCATGCAAAGCATGGCAAAAGCAAATAATTTATGCTGGGCTTTAGATTCTTGTATTAATCTGCTTAAAGTACTGGCTTGCATAGGGCTCAAAGCTTAATAATAGCGGGTTTCGAGCTTTCTGACATTATGTGTGATTTTCCTCAGTTTTTGCTATAATATATCTCCCAATGCCTACGATTAGTGCTCAGCGACTCAAAACACGCAAAGCCAGACAAACTCGTGAAAAGATCTTAGAGACTGCTAAAGAAGTTTTTGCACGCAGAGGTTTCCATAGAGCCACAGTACATGACATCGTCAAAAAAGCTAATCTTGGCTACGGAACTTTTTATCTATATTTTCGTGACAAAAAAGACATCTTCTATGCTCTAGTCGCCCAAGTCGAAGCCGATCTCTACACCGCCGCTAATGGTGGCATAGATCTAGATCAAGAATATGGTCGGGGTCGCGAAGCCTACAGGGCTCTGCGCAAAGATCTTAAAGCCGTCTTTGAAAGTTTTATGAATAATGCAGCCGTCATCAAACTCAGTAGGGAGCTAGCAGAAACTGATAATGATTTTCGCAAAGACTATTCTGCAATGAAGTCTCGTCTCATAGAAAGAACTCGTCAAATCCTCATCAAAAGTAAGGTTCAGGGCATGAACTTCGAGATAGCTGCTGTTGCGATCTCTGGCATGATAGAGTCTGTCGCTACTGCTATCCTCGAAAGAGAATCTCAACAATCAGAAGCTCATCCTTGGTTTAATGAGTTAGTTCTACCTACTATCACCAAACTATATTTTAAGGCAGTATCCTAAGTCTCTAATCTTGCTAGCGCAGCATAACTACTTATACTCAGTGCGCCCTCAAACCCTCTCCACCACAGTGGCTATCCCTTGACCAAAACCTATACACATAGTCAAAAGACCTCGTTTGAGATTACGGCGTTCTAGTTCATGAACTAGTGTCGCCAAAATACGAGCCCCTGAACAACCTAGAGGGTGTCCCAAGGCTATAGCTCCACCATTAACATTGAGTTTGTCCATAGGAATATGTAACTCTTGAACTGCAGCAAGCACCACAGAAGCAAAAGCTTCGTTAACTTCTATTAGATCTATATCATCTATTTTGAGACCAGTCTGCTCCAAAAGCTTCTTGCTAGCTGGGATTGGTCCCGTTAATTGCATTTCTGGATCTGTACCACAAACATAAGTTTTCACAATACGAGCCCGTGGTTTTAGATTGTATTTGCTCAAAGCCTTTTCACTAGCGAGTAAAACAGCAGCAGCTCCATCTGTAATCTGAGAAGCGGTCGCAGCAGTTACAACTCCATTGTCCTTGAAAGGTGTTGCTAAGCTTTTCATTTTGTCTTTATCTACGCTAGAGCGAACTCCTTCGTCTTTAGTTACTAGACCAAAACTAGGAGTCGCAACTCCAATAATTTCTTTATCGAAGTATCCTGCTTGCTGAGCAGCATAGGCTTTGCGATGAGACTCTATAGCGAAATCATCTAATTGATCTCTAGTAAAACCCCATTTCTCGGCTATCATTTCTGCTGATTGGCCCATAGATTTAATTTGATATTTTTGTAGGTAGCTCTCAGAGAGCGTCGTTCCTTGGTTGGGAGACATCGGCAAAGGCAGACCATCTACACCCATAGGGCAGCGACTCATACTCTCTACTCCACCAGCAATCATCAAATCAGCATCTCCAGCCTTAATAACCTGAGAAGCAAATTCTACAGACTGAATACCAGAACTACACATGCGGTTTAGCTGAACCCCCGGAACGCTCTCAGCAAGCGCAAGTAGAGCGATAATCCTAGCGATATTCATACCTTGTTCTGCAACTGGTGTAACACAACCATAAATCAAATCATCTATGAGTTTGGGGTCTAACTTATTGCGTTCTATCAAAGCACGAACAGGAACAGCTCCTAAATCTGCTGGATGTATCTCCGAAAGTGCTCCGCCAATTTTACCTCTACCAAGTGGTGTGCGAACTAAATCAACTATATAAGAATGGGACATAAATATTTCCTACCCATTTTTTTATTTATTAGACATTCACCAAGCTGAGAACGAGTTTTAGGCTACGCTTATCTTGCGTGTGTTTTAAGGATGCGCTGTAAAACGCAGTTTTGCAGCGGGTCCTTAATTATGTAGAAATCTCTAAAGGTCCAAGCAAAGCTAGCCCAGCCATCACTAAAGGTTTATCAGCATTATAAACAGCCCATGCATTAAAACCCTTGTTCTGATTAGCTTTCTCTATCCAAGTTTGAGTAGCAAGACTATCTGATTTGAGACTATTACAATTCATGCACGCTGTTAGTAAGTTTCGTGAGTCTAAATTAAGTTCAGGCTGTTGAGACGCTGGAAGCAGATGATCATAAGTAGCACTATGTTCATCAAAAATATTAACGGTAATCTGCTGAGCTTTAGCGTTGACATAAGTGCGATATAGCTCTGGACCGCTAGCTTTAGATTTGGCTATTTTAACTAAATCAGGATCTAGAAGAGGCTTGCGGCAATAAACACAACTATAATGATCTCTCTCCCAAACCTGCTTTAGGACTGACTTTGAGGGCTTAGCACTAGGACGAGATCTCTGGGACTGAATGCGCGGACTAGACTCTAAGTGCTGAGATAAAACCTCTTGGGCTATCTTCTCTATAAACTCCAGATAGAGATCTTTGATCCAATTCTCACCGATAAAATCTCCTCGACAAAGCACAGCAGCCCCAGTGGAATCTGCCTTAGCAACTATCTCAAAATTAGTTTTATTGCCTTGACTGCTGATTTTACTTGTCTGCTCAGAAGTCTCAAGCAAAGATATATCTACAGCTCCTAGACGAGAAATGAATTTGCGCTGTGGGGCTTGCCTAGTAATAGTAGGTTCTATGTATTCACTGATAGTCCCTTCATCCCCATTAGCACTCAAGGCAAATCCAGTAGTTTGGCGATGAGGACTTGTTGCTTGGCTGTTAGCTAAGAGATCTACTCTGGCTACATCCTCCAGAAGTGGTATTTGTTCGCTGACGCTACGGGTCTCATGCTGAGCGAAATCTATCTGCCTACTATGGTTGCGGCTATATGTTGCATTGGCAATAGCTGAATTAACAGCATCAGCTACAAGAGTATAGATTTGATTAGTGTTTTTGTATTTGACTTCTCGTTTGTTGGGATGCACATTGACATCTACCTCTGAGCGGGGAAGCTCTAAATCCAAAACGACTAGAGGATATTTACCAGCCACAAGATATGGCTTGTAAGCTGCATCAATAGCGGATCTGAGCACCGGGCATCGCAAAATACGATGGTTCAAAAAAGTAAAAATAGCCCTGCGATCTGAACGAGAAAAACTAAGATCAGTAAGCCAGCCCCGTACTCTTGCCTCTCCTCTTTGAAGATCTAATGGCACAAGATGTTCTTGGATATGAGTTCCAAAAATATCTATTAGAGTATGCTTGAGAATATCTGACTCTGAAACTGAAGAACCAAGCATATATGGCTTAGTCTCCAAAAGAATCTTGGAGTCTATCTCTAAACTAAAAGCTATGCGCGGATGAGCTAGAGCAAAAGCCCTCATGAGATCCGTAAGATCGTTGCGTTCTCGATTATGAGACTTGAGGAATTTAAGTCTAACTGGTGTATTAAAAAAAAGCTCTGAGACCTGAACACTAGTCCCCAAGCTAGCTCCAGCGGAACTATAATCCTCTCTGTCTCCCTCCATATACAGCTTATTAGCTAATTTGTCTTCTGAACGCCTAGTTATACAAGTAAGTTTGCTCACCGAAGCAATACTTGCTAAAGCCTCCCCACGAAAACCATTAGTCCCAAGACTATAAAGGTCTTCGATGGCAGAAATCTTACTAGTAGCATGCCTCTTAAAAGCCAAACGAAGGTCTTCTAAACTCATAGCAATCCCATCATCAGCAACACGAATATCTCTAAGCTGATTATTAATCTCTACACTAATACGAGTTGCTTTAGCATCTATACTGTTCTCTACTAATTCTTTGACTACAGAACTCGGACCCTCGACAACCTCACCTGCTGCAATTTGATTTGCAACTTGCGATGCTAATATCTGAATAGAGGACATCTGGAACCGCCTTATTGATTGCTTTGTGCGGCTTTACGAGCCTTGACTTTGAATTTAAATTCATCATCATAATCTACTTCTACCAAAGAATTATCACTCAGCTTAGAGGCTAATATCATATTGGCTAGTTCGTTTTCGATTTTTTGTTGTATGACCCTCTTAAGAGGACGAGCCCCATAGACAGGATCAAAACCAGTGATACCTAGATGCTCAAGAGCATAATCCGTAAACTTAAGCTCTATACGACGCTCAGAGAGCCTCTCTCGAAGTCCTCGTAGTTGAATTTCTGCGATGGCTTTCATCTGAGATATCTGGAGGGGTTGGAAAATAATGATTTCGTCAATGCGATTAAGAAACTCTGGTGGGAAATACTCTCGCATAGACTGAAGGATTTCTTCTTTGAGTCTTTCTTTTTTGTCTATGGAGTTTTGGTTTTGTAATTCCATATCGAAATCCCCAGAATCCTCATCCTGAGAGACACTTGGCATAGTATCTATAAGGTTCTCAATAATCATTTGAGAGCCAAAATTACTAGTCATAATGATGATAGTGTTCTTGAAATCTACTTTCTTGCCTTTGCCATCAGTCAGATGTCCTTCATCTAAAATCTGAAGCATCACATTAGCTATATCTGGGTGGGCTTTCTCAAACTCATCAAACAATACTATCGAATATGGTTTGCGCCTAACGGCTTCGGTGAGTTGCCCTCCTTCTTCGTAACCAACATAGCCGGGAGGGGCTCCTATCAATCTAGCTACCGTATGCTCTTCTTGGTATTCAGACATATCTATGCGAATGATGGCTGTATCATCCTCAAACAAAGCTTCAGCAAGAGCCTTAGCAAGCTCTGTCTTACCTACACCAGTAGGACCCAAAAACATAAAAGAACCTATGGGGCGATTAGGCGCAGAAAGCCCTGCCCGAGAGCGTTTGACGGCAGAAGCGACAGCAGCCACAGCTTCTTCTTGACCTATAACTCGCTTACGCAAATAAGTCTCCAAATCCAATAATTTCTCAGCTTCTTCTGCTAGTAGTTTGTCTACAGGGATACCTGTCCATTTGGATACTATGTTGGCAACATCATTCTCGTCTATAGCTTCTTTGACTAAAGCCTGTTTAGAAGATTTGGTCTTGGGGTTGCTAGCTTCTTCTGCTGCCTTGAGTTTCTTGTCTAGCTCCAAAAGCACTCCGTATTTGAGTTCTGCGGCTCTCTGAAGATCTGCTTTGCGTTCAGCTTCTTCTATTTGGATCTTAGTAGTCTCTATCTGTTGCTTGATGTCTTTAACACCAGTGATAACTGACTTCTCAAGCTCCCACTGAGTTCTAAGACTAGAAGCTTGTTTCTCTAGTTCTATTAATTCTTCTTCTACTTTATCTAGTCTTTCTTTGGACTCTTCGTTAATCTCACTAGAGTTGAGTTCTGTCTTAAGAGCCTCTCTTTCTATTTTGAGTTGCATGATACGCCTATCTAGATGATCTAACTCAGCAGGCGCAGAATCAATCTCCACGCGGACTTTAGCGGTAGCCTCATCTATAAGGTCTATGGCTTTGTCGGGTAAGAATCTATCTGCTATGTATCTATGACTAAGCTTAGCTGCTGCAACAATAGCACTGTCTTTGATGCGCACTCCATGATGGGCTTCATATCTCTCTTTGAGACCTCGCAAAATAGATATGGTGTCATCTACACTAGGCTCATCTACCAAAACCAATTGGAATCTTCTTTCTAGGGCAGAGTCTTTTTCGATATATTTGCGGTATTCGTCTAAAGTAGTCGCACCAATACAATGCAGCTCACCTCTAGCTAAAGCTGGTTTGAGTAGATTGCCTGCATCCATAGAACCCTCTGTAGCACCGGCTCCTACGACAGTATGTAGCTCATCTATGAACAAAACTATCTGTCCTTCACTGGCTTGGACTTCTTTGAGTACTGCTTTGAGACGCTCTTCGAACTCACCTCTAAATTTGGCACCAGCAACCAAAGCACCCATATCTAGCTCTATGACTTTCTTGTCTTTGAGTCCCTCTGGGACATCTTTATTGATGATACGCAAAGCTAGTCCCTCAGCGATAGCTGTCTTACCTACGCCCGGCGGACCTACCAAAACAGGATTATTTTTGCGACGGCGAGATAGGACTTGGATAACTCTCCGTATCTCATCATCTCTACCTATAACAGGATCTAGTTTGCCCTGAGAAGCAATCTCTGTGAGGTCTTTACCGAACTTCTTGAGAGCATCAGTAGTAGCTTCTGGATTATCGCTGGTTACTCTTTGGCCTTTGCGCTCTTTGTTAATACTCTTGAGAACTTTCTCTTTATTGAGTCCTTGGGCTTCCAAGATGACACGAATGCCTTTGTTGGTGGGCATTTCTAGGGCTGCCACCAATAAATGCTCCAAAGAAACATAGTCATCTTGCATGGCTTTAGCGCTCTTCTCTGCTTGAGTCAAAAAATCTTGAGCAGGAAGAGAGACTGCTAGTTGATCCGAAGCCATGGTCATAGCGCTAGCCTTGGGGAGTTTTTTAAGGTAAGCCTTAAGGTCTTCACTGAACTTAAGCGTGTTTACAGAGAGGTCTGATAAAACTTTGGCAAACAATGAATTCTGATAGTCCTCAAGAAGAAGAATAGAAGCAAAAATATGCTCTGGCTCTATTGCATTGTGATCCAAAGATTTGAGTAAGTCTCTACAGTTCAGTATCGCTGTTTGAAGGCTTTTGGTAAATTTATTGAAATCCATCTTATTAATAATTTTAGCGCAATTGCCGCTGCTTGCTATTTGCATAGTAGATACGATTTGGATTAGCTATTGCCTAAGCTTGATAGGGAGCCGTATTGCGAAATCATCAACAGAACGGTATGAATGAACTAAAATATTACTATGAAAAAAATCAAAGCCCTAGTCTTACTCGCTGGTTGCGGCTCCAAAGACGGAGCAGAGATTAGGGAAGCTGTGATAACCCTACTAGCTCTAGACAAAGAAGGTGTTGCATATCAATGCGCGGCCCCAAATATACAGCAACACCATGTTCTGAATTTTATTGATAATTCTGAGATGCAAGAACAACGCAATGTTCTTGTCGAAGCGGCGCGTATCGCAAGAGGCGATATCCTAGATCTCAGCACTCTATCCATGCAAGATTATGATGCATTGGTTCTACCCGGTGGTTTCGGGGTAGCCAAAAATTTTTGTGGTTTTGCTTTTGATGGAGCTAAGGCTTCTGTTAACCCAATAGTCAAAAGCATTATAGAAGAAGCTTATGAATTAAACAAAGTTATTCTTGCTATTTGCATATCACCAGCTTTAGTCGCACTATCGTTAGCTAGCCAAAATCCTGAACTAATATTAAGTCTAGGTACAGACCCGAAAGCCAATCAAGCATTAACTCAGATGGGAGTCCAGTTTAGAAACTGTCTTAGTACAGAATGTATAGTAGACGAGAAACACAAAATCATCTCAAGCCCAGCTTACATGCATGATCAAGCTTCTCTCTGTGATCTGGAAACTGGGATCAATAAAGCTGTCAAAGCTATGATAAAGATGTTCTAAACAAATGGCCGGTCATAGCAAATGGGCTCAAATTAAACGCAAGAAGGGCGCGCTAGATGTCAAGAAAGGTGCGACCTTGGCCAAGATGGCCAAACATATCATGGTTGCCGTAAGAACTGGTGGGGGAGGGGATCCTAGGCATAATTTTCAATTACGCACAGCCATAGATAAAGCCAAAGAATCTGGAGTCCCTAAAGCAAACATAGAAAGAGCCATAGAAAAAGCTATGGGTGCTGGTTCTGAATCTGAGTTACAAGAACTCACCTACGAAGCTTATCTCCCCGGTGGCATCGCCGTAATGATTTTTACAGCGACGGACAACAATAACAGAACTTCTCAAGACCTGAGAGCCATTCTAGGCAAAGCTGGAGGAGAGCTAGGTAGTCAAGGTTGTGTTGGATATCTCTTCAACAAACGAGGCGAATTACTTATTAATCGTAGTGATGTCGCAGACGAAGAAAGTCTCATGGAAGCCGCTATAGAAGCGGGGGCTAGCGATATAGAAACAGATTTCAGTGAAGAGCAAATCTGCATCTGTGTTGCTCCAGAAAATCTTTTGGACCTCAACAAAACTCTAGCAAGTAAATTTAAAATCCAAGAAGCCAGAATCAATAGAGTCCCTCTCTCAACTATTGAGCTTAAATCTCAAGAAGCTATAAGCATACTCAAGGCCCTCAACGCTTTAGATGATCATGATGATGTCCTAGATGTCATTAGCAATGTAGCTATCAGTGAAGACTAAAACGCTGCTGAATATAAGCATCTAATATCGCCTGAAACTCAGTAGTAATGCTATCTCCACGCAAAGTCTTCACTAAAACCCCGTCAATATAAACAGGAGCTATAGGGTCTTCGTTGTTGCCGGGAAGACTAATCCCTATATCCGCATGCTTGGATTCGCCGGGACCATTAACTATGCAACCCATAACGGCTATCTTAAGTTTTTCAACGCCGGGATATTGGGTTTTCCATTGAGGCATCTTAGACTCTGTATAAGCATTAATGTCTTCTGCTAGCTTCTGAAAATAATTACTAGTCGTACGACCACAGCCGGGGCAACTAGTAATAGAAGGCTTATAATAAGCCAAACCTAAAGATTGTAAAAGTTGCTTACAAGCAGTAACTTCTAGAGTCCTTTCACTAAGCGGGTTAGAGCCCCCATCAACACTAGGAGTCAAAGACATCCTAATAGTATCTCCAATGCCCTGCTGTAATAAAATTCCCATGGCGGCAGAACTCGCTATCATGCCTTGAATAGCTGTACCAGCTTCGGTAAGACCAAGATGTAAGGGGTAATCACAAAGAGAAGCTATGTCTCTATAAACTCTAATAAGGTCTTGAGGCTCTGACATTTTCACACTAAGAATAATACGGTCTGCTCCCAAACCCAGTCTCTGAGCTTCTTTGGCAGAGCTAAGCGCGCTAGCTATCATCGCCTTATATATAATCTCTTTGGAACTAAGTCCTTGACTATTAGCATCCATCATCTCTGCTAACAACTCTTGATCCAAAGAGCCCCAATTCACACCAATACGAACAGCCTTATTGTATTGGATAGCAGCTTCTATCATGATGGCAAAATTTCTATCATGTTTTTCGGCTCTACCAAGATTGCCGGGATTAATCCTATATTTGGCTAAAGCTTTGGCACAATCTGGATATTTAGTTAACAACAAATGCCCATTATAGTGAAAGTCACCCACCAAGGGGATTTCAAGTCCTTGCTTCTCTAGTTTCTCTGCTATATAAGGGACAGCTTGGGCCGCTTCTTCATCATTAACAGTAATGCGCACTATGGCAGAGCCTGCTCTGTATAGCTCTATGATTTGTCGAACACTAGCCTCAATATCAGCCGTAGGAGTATTCGTCATAGACTGAACTAAGATAGGATGCTCAGATCCTATATACACAGTGTCTGTTAGTCTTAGTTGCTGGGTTTGACGGCGAGGCATAATTATGTTAAAAACCTTTTCACAACAAGTCTATTATAAAGCTTGGTGATAGGCGTTTTGTTCCATGAGCGACATATTATTTCATAACTATCTGAACACTTGATATAGGCTCCTTAGTATATTAGACTTGTTGACAAGCGACTATCCCTATCTGCGTTATTGACTTGTGTGCCTGACAATCCTCTCCAAAACGAACTCACAAAACTTAGCCAAGATCCCGGGGTTTACATCTTCTATGATCGCTTTGACCGCATCATCTACATAGGCAAAGCTATTAAACTCAGAAACAGAGTTAGATCTTACTGGAAAGAATCTTCTTGGGATGAGAGACCCAAGCTAAAACATCTAGTACCCAAAGTTCATCGTATAGAAACCATCATAACCAAATCAGAGAAAGAAGCTCTAATCTTAGAATCCAATCTGGTCTTCAAGCATCAACCCAAATATAATGTCCTCCTAAAAGACAATAAAAGTTTTCCTTGGTTACTTATCACTTACGATGAGGCTTATCCAAGATTAATCCCAATTAGAAATATCGAGAGATACAAAAAACAGAGTAAAAATTCCAAAAATAAATTTTTCGGACCTTATACTAATGTCTCCGCTATGTACGAGAATCTAAACCTCGTACATGAATTATTTCCTCTGCGTCGCAAAAAAATCCCTAGCTTCCGAGATAGACCCTGCCTTAATTATGATTTAGGTAAATGCCTAGGACCCTGTCAGGGATTGATTAGCCAAGAAGATTATGCTGGCATGGTAAAACAGGTAGAGCTTTTACTCAAGGGAGATCACAGGGATCTTCGGGATTTACTAGAAGCTGAAATGCAATCTGCTAGCGATAAACTTGAATACGAAAAAGCTGCCAAAATTCGTGACAGACTTAAAGCTCTAGCAACTTTCAATGAAAGACAAAATGTTATCTCAGAAAATACTGAGCTTAATCAAGATGTGTTCGCGCTTATCATAGATACAGACTTGGCTTGTTTACAGATTTTCAAAATCCGCTCAGGCAAACTTATTAAACGAGAGACTAGGGAACTAGATTGTGATACTGAAGATCTTGAGGATACTATCTTCGAAGAGGCTTTGGTCCAATACTATGCTCAAATTCCAGATTCTGAAATAGTAGAAGAAATACTGCTGAGTCATAATCTCAGTGAGGATTCTAGACAACTCTATAGTAGCTGGCTTAGTGAAAGACTCGGCTCCAAAGTCAAAATCCTTAGCCCTAAACAAGGAGACAAATATGCTCAAGTCGAATTAGCAAAACGCAATGGAAAAGTTCTCATAGAGAAGTTCAAATTAGAACGACTAGAAGAAGCGAGTAAAAACATCAATCATGCTCTCTTAATGCTACAAAAAGAACTAGGACTTAGCTCAGAACCCAGTCGCATAGAATGTTTTGATATTTCTCACATGCAGGGAACTGACACCGTAGCAAGTATGGTTTGTTTCATAGAGGGACTTCCTGCCAAAGATCTATATCGCAAATTTAAAATATCTAAAGATCAGAATAATGATTTTGCATCCATGAAAGAAGTTATTCATAGGAGATTTAAGGGGCTTAGTTATGAAGGAGACCTAAGTGACCCAAGGCAATCCCCGCCAAATCTCATTATCATAGATGGGGGACGGGGACAGCTCAATGCAGCTCTAGAAGCCTTAGAGGAATTGGGTTTGGGGCATTTGAGCTGTATAGGTCTTGCCAAGAAAGAAGAAGAAATCTATCTACCTAAACAAAATCAAAGTCTCATTTTGGATAGAAAATCTGCTGAGCTTTTTCTTGTGCAGCGTATTCGTAATGAAGCTCATAGGTTCGCTATCACTTATCACCGCAAACTAAGATCCAAGCGAGCCCGCAAAAGTGTACTAGATGGGATACTAGGTTTGGGTCCTTCTAAGAAAAAAGCTTTGTTAGAAAAATTCTCTTCGATAGAAAACATCAGCAAAGCTAGTCCAGAAGACTTAAGTCAGGTTAAGGGTATTAATGCGGATTTGGCTTCTAAAATATTAGATTTATTGCAAAATCACAGGTAGAGCTGCGTTATGCTTTTAACCAAAATATCTTGCAGTGAGTCACGGACAAGACTCACTGCAAAACACTAATGGCTCACTGCAGCTGGTCCTTAAGAAGCTAATTTAGAAGACTCTCTTCTTCAGAACTTGCATCAGAATCCATGCCTGCAAAATCTGCAAGATTAACACCGCTTTGACTAGCATTACGGGCGACTATCTCTGCGTGGACTTTGACTTCTAACTCTTCGAGTATATTAGCTTGAGATTTGAGGAAGGCTATAGAGTTTTCTCGACCCTGTCCTATCTTCTCTTCGTTGTAGCTATACCATGCTCCTGATTTGACGACCATACCTAAAGCTACAGCCGCATCAAAGATACAACCCTCTCCATCAACGCCTTTGCCAAAAATAATATCGAACTCTGCCGTCTTAAATGGTGGTGCGACTTTGTTCTTCACTATCTTGACTTTGACTCTATTGCCGACTTGTTCGCCTTCTCGTTTAATAGTCTCAGTACGGCGAATATCCATACGCACACTAGAGTAGAACTTCAGGGAGTTCCCTCCAGAAGTAGTTTCTGGAGAACCATACATTACACCTATCTTGTGACGAATCTGATTAATAAAAATCACAATGGTATTAGTTTTGGCAACGATAGCTGTCAGTTTGCGCAAAGCTTGAGACATCAAACGAGCCTGTAGACCGGGTAGCTGGTCTCCCATCTCTCCATCTATCTCTGCTTTGGGGACCAAGGCTGCAACTGAGTCTATAACTATGACATCTACCGCAGCAGAACGCACCAACTGTTCTGCTATCTCTAAAGCCTGTTCACCAGTATCTGGCTGTGCCACCAAAAGGTCATCAGTATTGACTCCTATGGCTTTAGCATAAGCTGGATCTAAAGCATGCTCGGCGTCTATGATAGCTGCCACTCCGCCTTTCTTCTGGGCTTGGGCGCAGATACTCATGGCAAGTGTAGTCTTACCAGAAGACTCGGGTCCATAGATTTCTATGATCCTACCTCTGGGTATACCGCCCAATCCTAAAGCAAGATCTAAGCTCAGAGCACCTGTCGGTATCACATCTAACTGCACTGCTGGCTTGTCACCCAAGCGCATAACGGAACCTTTGCCAAAATTCTTCTCTATTTGCCCTAAAGTTAAATTCAAGGCTTGTATTTTTTCTTTTTTGTTGTTCAACTCATGTACCATCTCTTTACTGTCCTTTCCTAGTTTAGCCATTCTCTCTCTCCTTCTGATTTTAGCTCATTTGACTCTTACATAAATACTAGCACAAGACCCTTACCTTTGCAAGAGTCTTTGGTGGCTTTATTATTTCTTAAGGATACGCCGAAAAACGCAGTTCTGAGGCGACATCCGCAGGGGCAGAGCCTTAAAACTAGTACCTTGACATTAGATAAAAGATTGTGCTAGGCTTCAAAGGATGCCTGAGATTAGTCCGATCATTACTGCTCTTTGTGAGAGACGCTCTTCTCTGTCTTACTCGGGTTTACTTAAGTGGCTCGATGCAGTCTTGTCTGTGGCTATAAAGGCAGCGCCAGAAGCTCGACAGCAGTTAACTCCCGAGGCTGCAGAAATTGTTCAAAAGACAGAAAGGTGCTATTTGAATGCTGGTTATGGGTTTAGGGGCAATATAAAAGACTTGCTTCCGAGTTTTGTTAAGCAATTTAGGACTGGCGAACTACTGCCAGAGACCTTAGATGCCTTGTTTCGTCTGGCTTTGTATCCAACTAATAGCGCTGCAACGAATACTGATAAGCAACACCCTGTCTTGCAGGCGACCCGAGATCTTGTTGCTGAAGATCCCGATCTTAATCAAGCCTTCATTGAATCTGCTGACAGCCTTGGGCTTAATTCTGAACAGATCGCAAGTTTAAATCCCAGTAAACAAGAACCTTTCACTTTGTATTCGAGGGACCACCTGCCTCAGGACATCATCTTCTCTAGCTTGGATGAAATTATTATAAGTGGCCCGTCAGACTGGAGGGATTGGAGCCGAAATCCCTCAGCTATTATGAGATTTCTAGGAGATGATGATTATGAGCTTAAAAAACGACTAAGTATTTCCTACAACAATGATTACAGGGGGCTTGCTGCTCGTGTTGTTGCAGCAAACGCTAGCTCAATCCTTTCTCTAGCTCCATTGGTCCCAGATCATGAACGCCGCATCTGGTTAGCACGGATCCTATCCCCTCAGGCTGCAAGACATACATTCCATAAAATTCTTAATCCTGATAAGGTTGAAGAGGCTGTGTTAAAACAAGCTGCAGCTAGAATGATCAAGCCATCTAATACTCTGGCTTATGCAGTCACAACTCTCGAAAAGCTGATGACCTATGTCCCCTTAGGACACAAGTTAGATACGCAGTGTGCTTTAAAGGCTGCTGCTTATGTTCGGAATTTTGAATTGGTCAAGGATATAATTACTAAGCTCAACCCAGACCCTAAAACACTAGGTCCTTTAGTAGTTAGTCTGCAACTAGATAAAGATGAAAGGTTGCCTCGGGAAA
>CAZASO010000030.1:0-4633 GCA_964487825.1 uncultured Gammaproteobacteria bacterium | reverse complement strand
AGAAGAAGGCCTTCTTGCAATATCTGACTGGACTCCTTATGGTCTCAATGAGAAGAGTAGGCGAGCTCGTTTTGAATGCTTTCGTATCTTAGTCGAATACTGCCCTCCAACCGTTCTACGCAGTCCTCTCTTGAAGAAAGTCTTGCCTAATGGTGGTGACTTGGCTTTTGATTTAATCAAGAAATGTCCGCCAAGACAGGATGAACCTCTGCTAGATGATTACAGAGCTGTGTGGATTAATGCAAGTCCAGACTTATACGATCGAATTAAAGCTCTTCCGGGAGAAGCTTATGCTACTTTGCTGGGACATGCCTTTGAAGACAGTGTTGCTCGTAGGAATTTCCATCTTGCATTACATATACTTCAAACTCAAGGTCGGCAAGAAAGACATTTACTAGAACTACTTCAAGAGAAAATTGCCGATCATAAAAAATGGCTCGATCAAGGTCGTAAGATGCCTAGCCCTGAGCAAAGTCGCTTATTTAATGAATGCGAACAGCTTATTAAAAAATCTATTGATGTGTATGAACTGGAACGCCTTATCAAAGAATATCCTGAATACGCCGCAAGACTTTTGGATTCTGTCCGCGACTCACAACCGGTCTTCATTCCACATTAACCCCAAAGATTCCTCTTCGCCGAGAAACACTGGTATTAGCTGGCTATTGCAACGCAGATGAACAAAGCCGGAAGATAAATAATTTGACAATAGATAAAAGATTGTGATAAGATGGCGGGGCGGGAGAGGCATAGCGCCAAGCATTAAAGGCAAGAGAAATAGTAAAGTTACTTGGTAGAACTAAATAGATTATAATTATATAAGCTAGACAAGTTAGAATTAAGGCTCATTATGACTGTACAATTATCCAGGATCTTAACAAAATTATACGAAGGAAGAAAGCTTTCTCCAAAAGAGCTAGGCGCGTTATCTAAAGCGAGGGCAGACGGTTCTTTAATGGCTCTGCTATTAGAAACCCCTAGGGCCACTAGGGAGATGGCAATAACCCTTGCTGCTAGACAAACTCCTGAAACCCGAGAGAAGATTGATGAACGAATAATAAGAGAAAACCCTTCTCTTCGAACCACAATAACGAGGATGACAAAAGGGCTATACACTCCACTTAGAGGCGGTATTATGGCTAGGAGTGTAGGATCAGACACTAGCCCCATTCCAGAAGATGTCATCATCAAACTAAACCAAGTACCTCAAAACATCTGTGAGTATAATGAAGGAGAACCTGCTGGACGAGGTGGTGGAGATCAAGGACTTACAAGAGCTATAGATTGGGCTCAACTTACTCAAATCCTTGATGGTGTATAAACAACCGTAACAGATCAAAACCCCCTAAGTATAGCCGCAGCCGCAACTCTCTCTAGAGCGATATGATAAGCGGCTTGTCTATTACAGATATTTTTCTCGGTAGCAAAATCAACAACATCCCAAAAAGCTTTGACCATGCGCTTTTCAAGCTCTTCGTTGACTTTGTCGCGGGACCAATAAAACTGTTGTAAGTTTTGAACCCATTCGAAATAACTCACGACAACACCACCAGCATTAGCAAGTACACTAGGTACAACGAAAACCCCATTCTTAAACAAGACTTCATTACCAGCAGCAGTAGTAGGTCCATTGGCTGCTTCGATAAGGATTTTGGCGTTAGTTTTTTTGGCGACTTCTCTGGTAACACAGTTAGAGAGAGCCGCGGGTATAAGAACATCACAATCTACAGTAAGCAGATCATCACGAGAAATCATCTGAGCATCAGGATAGCCTTCGAAGTTTTCTTTGTGAGAACTAGAGTATTGATATAAAGCCTCTACATCTAAACCTTGAGGATTATAAACAGCACCAGTAGCATTACTAATACCTACTATCTTGCAGCCATATTCTTTTGCCAAAATACTTGCAGCAAAATATCCCACATTACCAAAACCCTGAATAGCTAATCTCTGCTTACTGATGTCTAGTTTGAGATGCTTGCAGGTTTCTCTAAGTATGATGGCAACGCCTCTACCAGTCGCTTCTAAGCGACCCTCTGAACCACCAAGCTCAAGAGGTTTACCAGTAACTACAGCCAAGGGAGCGGCATCTGTGTGGCTTTTGGCGTACTCATCGTAGATCCAAGCCATAATCTGAGGATTTGTATTCACATCTGGAGCTGGCACATCTACATAGGGGCCTATATTCTCGCCGATATGTGATACGAGGGCTTTGGTGAGGCGGCGCAATTCATGCACAGAAAGAGTCTTGGGGTTCACCGCAACCCCGCCTTTGGCTCCACCAAAAGGTATGTCTACAAGGGCACATTTCCAAGTCATAATGCTAGCCATCTCTCTAACTTCTTGGATATTGACATCTTCGTGATAACGAATACCGCCTTTGAAGGGGCCTCTGGCGTTATTATGCTGGACTCTATAAGCTTGCACTGGCATCAAGCTACCATCATCACGACGAAGAGGTATCTCCATAGTGATCTCTCGTTTACAGGTATCGAGGTAAGATAGCAAAGTATCATCTATACGGTCAGAATGCAGTCCCTGAGCACGACTGAGATAAAAGCAAGATGCTGCGTTATAACAGGTTTTGCCATGCATAGTGAATTTGGGATAATCAGAACCCGGTTTAAATTTGAGTTTGGCATAAGCAGAGCGACCTGAAGGATCCAGAACATCATCCTCTAAATCCTGAACCTCAGTATTGATGGGGTTTTCTGGGGGGTTAATAGCCATAAATCCAGTATATAATCAATGACCGTATATATAGCTTAAATCAAACTTAAAATGCGTCATAACCAAAACAAAGGTCTTAAACTCAAAGATTTTCTACAAGCCAAATACCCGGATCTCAGTGCTAGAGTCATCAAACGCGCTCTAGAACAGGGCGCCTGCAAGGTTAATGGCAAAATCGAAAGATTTGCAACTAGGCGCATCAATCCTGAAGAAGACAAAATTAGTTATACAGATATAAGACCAAAAGCAGTAGAGAAGCTAGTTATAGATCCGCAAAGAATTGTTTTCGAGGATGAATTCCTTATAGTTTACAACAAAGAAGCAGGTCACCCTAGCCTTGCGACAGAGGGACAGGGCAAAACACATTTACTAGGTGAATTAAATAAATTCCTAGTCACAAGAGACGGACAAGCTAATTTGCAAGCCGTACACCGCATAGACAAAAACACTAGTGGTCTTTTGATCTTCGCTAAAACTTTAGAAGCTACTCGTAAATTCAATGAACTCTTCCAAGATAAAGAAATTAGCAAAAGCTACGATGCAATCTTAGACGGGGTTCTAGAAGGTGAAGGGCGTATCCTGAGTTATATGCGCTTAGCCAAACAAGGTCAGGGTTGGCAAAGATGGGAGGCTATTAGTGAAGCCAAAGCTCAAGTTCTATACCAAGAATATTTAGATCGCAAAAAAGAAAAAGGGGAAGACGCGAATATTAGTTTTGAGAATTTTCTTTTGCGCAAAAAATATAAAACCGCTATCTCTAGATACAAAGTTATCAAAGCCTATCCTAGTAAGTCCTACACTCATGTTGTTTTTATGCCAGAAACAGGACGCACTCACCAATTGCGTTTGCAGGCTAAGGGACTCGGACACCCCATACTAGGAGATTCGTTCTACTCTGAGTCTTTCCGTTGCAACCTGCTGCCAGAAAGACATCTATTACATGCTAGTGGTTTAGAATTAAAACACCCTTATACTTTTCAAAAGCTATCACTCAGAGCCGAATTAGCGGAAGATATAAGGAGTTTGATACAGTAAATTTGAGATGAAAATAGTCGCCGTTATTCCAGCTCGCTACCACAGCACAAGACTTGCTCACAAACTCTTACTACCATTGGGCGACAAAAGCATTCTAGAGCATAGTTACAGACAAGTCTGCCAGTCTAAGCTTATTAGCGAAGTAGTTATAGCGGTAGATGACCCTAAGCTTCTGGAACTCGCTTCTTCTTTCAGTAAGCGAGTAGAACTCACTAGCCCAGAGCATCCTAGCGGCACAGACAGAGTAGCAGAGTTAGCTAAGCGACATCCAGAATGGCAACTCATAGTCAATGTTCAAGCTGATGAGCCCTTCATCAACCCAGAAGATATAGACAGGGCTATAGAACCCTTTATCCATGAGCCTTTGCTAGAGATGTCTTCTCTCTATCATTCTATCTGCCAGCCCGAAGACATTCTTGCTCCTAGCAATGTCAAAGTCGTTTTAGATATAAACAATTTTGCTTTATATTTTTCTAGAGCAGCTATTCCTTTTGAGAGAGATGCTACTAGTCCTAGAAGAGTCGCCAAAAAACACATAGGACTCTATGCCTATCGGCGAGAGATTTTGCTAAGACTCGCTGCTCTACCAATATCTAGTCTAGAGAGCATAGAAAAACTAGAACAACTTAGAGCCTTGGAGAATGGTATTGGCATCAAAATGATAGAAGCCCAATCAGCTCCTATAGGCATAGATACAGCAGAAGATTATCAGCGGGCTATTGAGATACATCGAAACAATCAGTCTAAACCTTAGGTCCCTACCTATGGCAGATGTCTCGGGTTTTCAGCGCACCCTTAAAACAAAAAACCTTGGAACCCAGATAACGAGCCTCTTTGCCGAGTTCTTCTTCTATGCGCAAAAGCTGAT
>CAZASO010000029.1:0-20875 GCA_964487825.1 uncultured Gammaproteobacteria bacterium | reverse complement strand
GCCGAGCCAAAATTATCAAATGATATTGCCTAGCAGAATTCGGGCAATGCCTAAAAGCGCCGAGCCAGCCTAATGTAATTCAAAGATTAGAGCCTTAATCTGCTTAAAACCTTTGGACAAACAGGCTTGCTGCAAAGCCAGTAATAGAGTGGGTTTGAGTACTTGTAATTCGTTTGCAAGAGACGCAGACTGAACTGCGACCACGAGTTCCATTTTGGAGTTTAGCCTATGAGCATAAGTTTTATTACGGACAATGTCTAACTGGATGGAGCTAGAGTCTTTGATGCTGTCAATAGCAGCTTGCCATAGGGCTAGTGTGCTGTAACCGTCTAGTTGTTTGTTGAGACCAAGTCTTCTAAATAGAGCACTAAGATCCTGTTCTATTTTATTAAGATCTTCTTTCTTAGATTTTAATTGTTTCTTGTATTCGACCATTGGATATTTCTATGATTTTGGCTCCGGGAATCCAGTCTTGAAGGTCTCTGCTAAGTTCACTACTGCTGATGAAAACCTGAGTATCTTCTGAGATGGATCTCATGAGAGCTGCTTGTCGAGAGCAATCTAGTTCAGCCAGAACATCATCCAAAACCAAGATAGGTTTAGATGCATAGAGCTGGCTAAGAAGCTCTAGCTCAGCGAGTTTGAGAGCTAGTACTATGCTGCGTTTTTGACCTTGACTAGCGAAATTGGCTGCGCTTCTATGTTGTAGTAGAAATTCTATGTCATGTCTCTGAGGACCAAGAGTGCTATGCATCCTAGCGAAATCCCGAGGCAGATTAGCGCGGAGTTCTTCGGGGCTCAAAAGAGAGCCTAGATATTTGATCTGTAGTTCTTCTTCTGGTTTATCAGCAATATCTTCGTAATAAGTTTGGCAAAGAGGTTCTAGTTTGCTGAGCCAAGCAAGACGACTAGTGATAAGTTGATTAGAGTTGTTAATATAGAGATCATCCCATAGCCTGAGTTCATCTCTCTGACTGGGGTTGAGTCTATTATGATAAACTCCTTGTTCGACTAGGTTGCTAATAAATCCATTGCGTTGTTTTAGGATTTTTTCGAAAGCCTCGAGTTCTGCTTCGTAATTGGAATCTAGTTGTGAGATTAGTAGATCTAGGTAGTCTCTTCTGACACTTGGGCTCCCAGTGATAAGTTCTAAATCACTAGCTGCAAAGGAAACAGAATTAATATGATTTCTGAGTTCCACTTTAGATTTATTGACATCATTGATTTTTATTTGCCTTCTACCACTAGGTCTGACTAAAATAGCGATTTGAGAAGATTCTCCAGTAGAGGCTCGAATTTTGGCACGAATAATAGCGGAGTCTAAGTTGAAATTAATTAGCTCTGAGTCTTTGCTAGCCCGACTAGCTCTAGAGCCAGAGAGAACTTGTATCACCTCAAGCAAATTGCTTTTACCTTGGGCATTTTTGCCGACGATTATAACTTTATTATAATTACCAGTCACCAAGGACAGCTCTAGATAATTCCGAAAACCGATTAGATTTATTTCTTCAATGAACATCTCGCTTACAATGGACTTTGGTGTCTCTTTTTAATTCTCGCACAATTCTTATAGACTCGCTGAAAAAAGCTAGCTTTCTGCTTTTAGTAAGCTATCTTTCCGCATCTGCTTTAGATGCTCCTAATTTATCCAAGCTAGAACAGCCTATCCAAGAAGAAGAACAGCATAATTTCAGGGCTGATGTGGAGCAAAACTTAATGCTGGAAGTTACAGCAGATGAGATTAGCTACAACCAGAATACAGATTTTTATGAAGCCATAGGCAAAGCAGAAGCTTATTTGCCTGACAAAGGAGCGACTCTCTATGCAGATCGTATAACTTATGATGCCAAACAAAAACTCGTCGAGGCTTTTGGATCTGTAGAGATGATTCAAGGAGAGGGTGAGAATAGAACTGTAGTTCAAGGAACTTATACTTCTTTTCATACGGATACTAATATTTTAGATCTTAGTAAGCCTAGAGTTTTTTTGAAAGGCTTGAGACTTAAAGCTAGAACAGCCCATGGCAAACTTGCAGAAAAAGAGCAACATAAAGAAATTAGATTTGAAGATGGAGTTCTAGCTTTAGATCAGCCTATGAACCTTTACCTGAGAGGTTTTCGTGTTGGTACTCGTTATAGTCAAGATTCCGTGCGTGAGGATAAAAACGCAGAGATTTCGTGGTCAGACCTTCCTGAGAAGTCTAGTTTTAGATATTCTGCTGAAGAGATTGTTTATGATGATACTAAGCGCATTAATAACCTTAATATCAAAGGGGCTCGCATCTGGATTAATGATCATTTCAGTATACCTTCGCCTGTCAATATCAACACTACTGTAGGAGAGGCTGCTGAGACTAGGTTTAATGGTCCTGTTTTTGGAACTCAAGAGCGCATAGGTGGTTTTGCGATGGGGCCTAGATTTTTTTATGCACCTAAAGATATTGGGATCTTTTCTCTTGCACCCCTCTTGCAGATTGGAGATGGGCCTGAGTTTGGTTTCGGACTTATAGGAACTTATAGTAGACCTAGTAGTGGAAGTTCGATTATGGGTGGTTATGGAACCCTAGATGATAGATGGATATTGAATTTACACCAAAAACTACCTTATGGTTTTGAGATTAATATACTCAAGAACCAATTTGTTCATAACACTATGTTTGGTGCAACTTTAGTTGGAGAGTTCGCAGAGCTAGGACATACAGCCAAACTAGAATTCCCTTTGCTTCTAGATCAAAGAGGGATTAGGATTTATAACTCTGTCGCTATTGCCAAAGACAATGCCAGCCTTTTTAGTGCTAGGCGTTTAGAAGATCTTAGGGAGCAAAGATCTGAAGCTGGCTCAGTGAGCGGAGATAAGGACTTGAGGGATTTTCGTAGTGAGCACAGTATTAATTTTTACAGCAGACCAGTTTTTAGATATGGTAATGAAATTTACAATATTTCTCTGAGTGCTAGAGGTCAAGGAGCCTTTCGCTTTTATGGGACAGGAGATCATCTTGCGATAGCTCGTTATGGACCAGCTTTAGAAGCCAGACTGGATAGACTTAGCTTTGAACTAGATTATCTTTTTGCTTCTATTAATGGGGAGTCGCCTTTTTTGTTTGATCAGTTTATAGACGGCAGTCAGTCAGTTGTTTTCGATGGTGATTATCAATTTAGTAAATGGTTTTCTGTAGGAACCTATTTGACTTTTAATATGGATAGTGAGCGCTTTGCACGAAATCAAGTTCGAGCAATTTTTGGACCAGAGGATTTCAAGCTCACTCTAAGTTTTGATACCATCTTGAATCAACTCGGACTAGGATTCAATATGATCATGGGAGATCCGCTCAGCTTTGAGAGGCTAGATGTGAAGACCCGTTAGAGTGCCGAGATTTCGCAACTTTGACGGAGACTTGTTGACCAACCTATTAGCTATCTTTGAGCCCAGACATACTGATGCCTTGGATAAATTGTTTTTGAGTTATGAAGAATAAAAACAAAACAGGCAGGATAACTAATATGGAGGCTGCCATCATGGGGCCCCATTCTGCACCACCTAATTGAGATTGATATTGTTGAAGTCCAAGCGACAATGTATAACTTTTCTCGTCTATTAGATAAATACTGGGTTTCATCAAATCATTCCAGCTCAGCATAAACTGGAAGAGGGCTACTATCATGAGTGCTGGTCGAGAAAGAGGTAGATAGATCTCAGTAAAAATCTCCCACTCGCTAGCCCCGTCTATTTTTGCAGAGTCTCTAAGTTCTCTGGGGATACTAAGAAAAAACTGTCTCAATAAAAAAATATAAAAAGGCAAGCCACCTAGATAAGGCACTATGAGTGCAAGAGGGCTAGCATAAAGACCTAGCTCTTTGATGAGAAGAAACTGTGGCACTAATAGAGCCATATCTGGAAGCATCATGGTTGCGATGCTAATCCCAAAACATAAATCTCTAGCCCTCCATTCTAAAACTCCGAAAGCATAGGCAGCCATGGCAGAAGAGATAGTAACTCCTATTAGGCTGAAAAGCGCTATGTATAAGGTGTTGAGGCTGCAAGTTAAAAAATCAATTTTGTGAATAGCTGTGATATAGTTCTCCCAAACAATGGGGTTTGCTATTAATTGAAAAGTTGGAGAATAGATTTGCTCAGAACTTTTGAGGCTAGTGGACAGCATACCTATAAAAGGTATGAGAGCTAAAAATCCTAAAACGCTAAGTATTAGATGATTAAGAAGTTTTTTGAGCATTAGCTTTTTTGATAAACCAGTCCCCACTGGCTTTTGCAATCAGTCGAGAATCTTGATTAATAATTTCTCCTTCTATGTAGGCTATGGTAGAACCCTGTTTGATGACTCGTCCATGGGCGATGAGCCTATCTCCTAGATTGGCAGCTCTCAAAAAATTAACATTCATTTGGAGGGTTACGACTTGTTCGGCGCTCCGGTCTTTAATCCTAGCGGTGATAGCTCCTGAGAGGGCTATGTCTAGAAGGGAGCTAATGATACCTCCGTGTACAGTTCCGCCTATATTGAGGTGTTCAGGTTTAATTAGGAGTTCTATTTCACAAGCACTATCATCATAGAGCTTGAAATCTACGCCAAGATAGTGTTCAAAAGAACTTTGGTAGCGGCTTTGACTGAGGTCTGAATTCATAAAATAATTATCACATGCAAATGCTATAAATAAGCTTATGAAGCAAAAAATTAAAATGACTATGAAAATGCCTAGCCTAGCGGTCTCCAAAGCTAATCAAGAGAAAGCAACTAAGGTTTATGGACATTTCTTAAGTTCGACTAGAGCTCAGCTGATACATTCTTCGTCTCAGTTTTCTACTCTTGCCACTGTGATGAGATTTTTGCGCAAATCACCCGTAGATCCAGCTCAGACTCAAGTTCTAGAGACTTTGCGCCGCCTCCAAAAAGACAAAATCCATGCAGAGATAGCTTTGCAATTCAGTGAATTGGCTTCTAGTAGCCTTCAAAATCTCCAAAAAACACTGATTATTCAGATGTTGCCTTATTTATTAGGTTTAATCTCTACTATTGTTTTTGCAATTTTAGCTCTTAGTACTAGACCCTTACTTTTTTCTAATCCCGATTTAATTAGAAATCTAATTTTTTTGGGAGTATCACTGGTCTTGTTAGTGATCGGCTCCAGATCTAGAGTTAAATCTAAATTTGATATTTTAGCCCTAAATATTCTAATGCAAGCTAGTTCAGCCTATGCTTCAGCCAAATTGCAAGGCAAAGGAGAGATAGCAGCTATGCAAAATTTGGCTGAGATGAAACGCAGAGCCTCTGCTGCTGCTAAGAAGAAAAAATGAACCATATAGTTTTTGTTTTAGTTTTCGTTTTAGATCAGACTATTAAGTTTTACTTAGCCAGAGAACTTAGTCTGGGAGAGCTTTACGGTCAGATTCCTGGATTTGTTGAGATAGTTCTGCAGCATAATACTGGTATGGCTTTTAGTCTTATGGACAAGAACCCTGTGTTTATGAAAATTTTGACTAGCATCTTAGTTTTGCTTTTAACTTTTATCGCTTTTAGAGTACCTAAATCTAGAAGACTTTTGTCTTTGGCCTTCGCTTTTATTCTAGGCGGTGCTTATTCTAATCTTCTGGATAGATATCTGTATGGTTTTGTTATAGATTACATTAATTTATTGTTTGTAGATTTTGCTGTTTTTAATCTTGCTGATATATCCCTAAATGTGGGTGCTTGCTTGCTTTTGATAGATCTCTTTACCAAGGAGCCTAGCAGCTCATGCTAATCCATATTAATGAGGCTTACTTAGAATCTAATACTGATCTTCGTTTAGACAAATTCCTTTATCAATATTTTCAAGCAGAAGCAACTAAGCTGTCTAGAACCTATCTTCAAGAGCTTATTAGTTCAGGGGCTGTTCTGGTGAATGGGCGAACTGTTAAAGCCAGTTATAGACTGGAATTGGGGGACCAAATAGAATTAGCAATACCTGAGCCTCGGAGTTTAGATCTGATGCCAGAAGAGATCGCTCTAGATATAGTGTACGAAGATGAGGATCTTATAGTCATCAATAAACCGATTAATATGCTTACTCACCCTGCTCCCGGATTGAATTCTGGGACTTTGGTAAATGCTTTATTGCATCATATTGACTTTGGGGAACTGAGAGAAGGTATTAATGGTCATCTTAGACCGGGCATAGTACATAGATTAGATAAAGATACGAGCGGTCTCATAGTTGTAGCCAAAACCAGCTTAGCCCACCAATCTTTGTCTGAGCAGATTCATAGCCGCAATCTAGAACGAAGATATCTCGCTTTAGTAGAAGCTAATGTCAAAAACAAAACATCTGTTCAAAGCGGCTTGCCAAAAGGTTTTGACGCTAGCATTAATTTGCCGATAGGCAGGCATCCAGTGCATCGCCATAAAATGTCAGTAATCCTAGACTCTCATCATAAGGCTAGAAGAGCGTTGACTTATTATAAAATCCGAGAGCGCTATAAATTCAAAAACATATTTTTTACTTTATTGGAGTGTAAGTTAGATACGGGGCGCACACATCAGATACGGGTGCATCTATCCCATCTCAAACACCCCATCGTTGGAGACAGTACTTATGGAGCCAGCGATAAAATCCTAAAGGCCCCGAGACCAATGTTACACGCTTATAGTCTTTCTTTTGATCACCCAAGAACCGCTTCCAGATTGAGTTTTAAGGCTGAAATTCCTGCTGATATGCAGAGGCTTTTAGATTTGCTCTCAGCACATATAATATAATAGACCTAGTGGCCAAACAGCTTTGCATTGCTATTATCGCTCCAGCTTCTGCTCTTTTGGAAGATGAGACTGAGGCTCATTTTCGAGCAGCCGAAGGCTTAGATTATTTACAGTCTTTGGGTTATTCGACTATCCTTGCTTCAAATATTCAAATGAAGTGCATAGGTTCTAGGCGTGCTCTGATGACTAGTCTGGATTCTGATGGATTAGGCACCGCAGGCTCGGTGTCTGAGAGGCTTTTAGCTTTGCATGAGATCTATGCTAATCCAGAGGTAGATGTGATCTTGGCTCTTAGGGGTGGTTATGGCTGCATTCAATTACTCTCTGCTCTTGACTACGGGCTTATTGCAAAAGCCAATAAGCCTTTACTGGGTTATAGCGATTTAACTGCTTTGTTTATGGCTTTAGCCACAAAGACCCAGCTAAGAAGCTATCACTGTCCGATGTTGGGAGAGTTGTCTACTATGTCAGATTTGACGGCTCAGAGTTTTTCTAATTTACTTAGCTTGCTACATCACTCCAGACCTAGGCTTCAGGATATAAAACCTAATCCAGTTAGCCCTTTTGTCCCCGGAGATATTACTGTTCTTGGAGCCAACCTATCTGTTCTTGCAGCTTTAGTCGGAACAGCTTACCTTCCTAATTTTAGAGGTAGTTATTTGGCTCTAGAAGAGTGTAGGGAAGCGGCTTACAGAGTAGATAGGCTTTTGGAGCAGCTTAGACTTGCTGGGGTTTTTGAGGGAATCAAAGCTGTTTTAGTAGGTAGACCTCATGAATCAGATTTTAATTATAGAGTTTTAGATTCTTTGGGTCTTCCCATCTTTAAAGATTTAAATTTTGGGCATGGGGCTCAGAATTTAGTCTTAGCTATTAATTGATGCGTATCAATAAATACTTAGCTAGGCAGGGATTAGCTTCTAGGCGTCAGATAGATAAGCTAATAGTAGAACAACGCATCTTAGTGAATGGAGTCCCAGCCAAACCCGGTCAGAGACTGCAATTTGGAGACACAATAAAATTAGGGTCCCAGACTTATGTTTATAACGAAGAAAGACCTCCTCAAATTTATATAGCCTTGTATAAACCACGAGGGATTAGTTCTAGTTGTAGTCCGAAAGATCCTTCTAATATTATTAGTTACCTGCGTGAGAAAGCCCGCAAAAGCTCTCAGCTATTGAGTTCTGAGGCTTACGATAATCTAGATACTAGGTTCTATCCCGTAGGTCGTCTTGATAAAGAATCTGAAGGTTTGATGCTACTGACTAATGATGGAGATCTCGCTCAGCGTCTTACTCACCCTAGTTTTGAGCATGAAAAAGAATATTTGGTTTATCTCGAAGATGAGCTTGACAGGGCATCATTAGAGGCTTTTGCTTCTGGCTTGGAGATAGAGTCTAAAGATGGGACTAGGGTTAAAACTAGAGCTGCCAAGGTGAGTAAAGAAAATTCTAAGGCATTTAGGATTATTCTTAAGCAAGGACTAAATCGCCAAATCCGCCGCATGGCTGAAGCCAGATCCCATCGGGTTTCTAGGCTTATTAGGTTGAGGATTGCTAAGCTGAAACTAGATAGGCTTCAGGAAGGAGAGTTTAGGCTAATAAATCTTGATGATATTATTTGAGAGGATACTTTTTAGTAGTGCAGTTTAATCGCAAACAAATCATCATGATCTTCTGGGCAGTTCTTGCTGCTTTGGTGTTTTTGCCATTTTTGTTTAGAGCGTCGCTTTCTCTAGTGAATACCGTCTTTGGAAGACCGGATCTTTCTATGCTGGAGGATTATAGACCGATAGGTAGCATAGAGATTTATGATTTTGAGGATAATTTTGTAGGAGTACTTCAGGGTAAAGAAGACAGGCAGGTTGTCAATCTAAACCAAATCTCTACTTATATGAAGCAAGCTATTTTAGCTGCTGAGGATAATGAATTTTTTCACCACAAGGGTTTTAGCTTGATGGGACTTTTTAGAGCGGTCTCCAACAATATTATGGCTGGTCGCATAGTTCAGGGTGGTAGCACTCTGACTCAGCAGA
The DNA here is from genome assembly GCA_964487825.1 of uncultured Gammaproteobacteria bacterium. Lineage (GTDB taxonomy): Bacteria > Cyanobacteriota > Vampirovibrionia > LMEP-6097 > LMEP-6097 > CAZASO01. The sequence goes on along the minus strand of CAZASO010000029.1, from coordinate 12,098 downwards.
TGGTCAAAAATCTTTTTATTAATGAGGACGAACGCTACAAAAGAACTCTTGCTCGTAAAATCCGTGAATTACTCATAGCTATTGAGGTTGAAGACAGATATGATAAAGAAAAAATCCTAGAAATCTACCTTAATCAAGTTTATTTTGGTAATAGAGCTTATGGTATTGAAAGAGCCGCTCAGAGATATTTTACTAAGCCAGCTGCTAGGCTGAACTTAGAGGAATCAGCTTACCTAGCAGGTTTACTTACAGCTCCTAGTTATCTTTCTACACATTTCCCTGAGGCTCAAAAACGTCAGCATTATGTTTTAGGGCAAATGCGCGAGCATGGTTACATCACAGAAGCAGAATACAATAAATCCCTCAAAACCAAAATCAACTTCAAACCCGGCGGGGCTAATCTTTCTAAGTATCCCTATTACTTTAGCTACGTAGAGCAGGAACTTCGCAAACGCTTTAGCTCAGAGGATTTGCGTAAAACAGGATTGAAGGTGTATACCGGCTTAGATCCTATGGCTCAAGATGCAGCAAATAACGCTTTAGAGTTAGGTATCCAGAATGCCCCTCCCGGGATTAACCAAGCAGCTTTGGTTAGTATAGATGTTGAGACCGCTGAGATTCGAGCTTTGGTGGGTGGTGTAGGTAATTTCTGGGAATATCAGTTTAATAGAGCTACTAATCCTCATACTTTGGGTAGTGCTTTCAAACCTTTTGTTTATCTCACTGCTTTCATGAAGGGAGTCGTCGACTCCAATAGCATTATCGTTGATGAGCCAACGGATTTTGGTAATTGGGCTCCCAAAAACTTTGATGGACAATACAAAGGTCCTATTACAGTGCGCACGGCTTTGGTACTCTCTCGCAATATCCCTGCTGTAAAAATTGCTCAGAAAGTCGGCATCAAAGATGTGATAGAAGTCGCTCGTAGAGCGGGTTTGACTAGTCCCATGGATCCCAATCTATCTCTTGCTCTGGGCTCTGCTGCCTTCACTCCACTAGAAGTTGCTACGGCTTATGCAACTCTTGCTAGAGGAGGAGTTCATATGGACAGTATTCTGATTCGTAAGATCACAGATTCCAAAGGTAATCTCTTGGAGAAAAACGAAGCTGTTCCCAAAAATGCAATTCCAGAAAGGTATGTGGCAGAGCTAGTTGAAATCATGAAAGATGTAGTTACCATGGGTACTGGTGTTGCAGCCAATATCCCTGGTAGAGTTATTGCAGGTAAAACTGGTACAGCAGATGGCAGTAGAGATACTTGGTTTACGGGTTTTACTGCTGATACAGTAACTACTATTTGGGCTGGTAACGAACAGAACCGAGAGGTACACTCTAGGAGTGCAACAGGGGGTGGAATCCCTGCATGGGTTTGGCATCAATATATGACTAATTACCTCAGGGAGAGACCTAAACCAGTTAGAGCTTTTAGTTTTGCTAGTGACTACATTACTGTGATGATAGATCCTTTAACAGGACTTCTTGCGACAGATCGTACTCCTAACCCAGTTGCTCAGAGATTTAAGCCGGGTACTGAGCCCCAGAGATATGCTCCAGATCCAGAAGGAGATAACGAAGATAATACGGAGCAATCTGAATCTGAGAGCAAAGGTAAATATTATTCAACTACAGAACAAGAGGAAAGCTCTAGTGACCAGAGAATTAAATCCCTTGGTTCCGAGCCTAGCAAAACCGAAAAAGCCAGTCCTAAGCCCTACAAGCCGCGTGTTGAGATAATACCTCAACCTAAAAATTTTCGTATAGACGCAGGCTAGTAGTGGAATAATATTCTTGTTGCTTGTTTTTGGAAGAAATAGTGTAGAAGAGGCTTTAAGTCAAGGACTTAGCATTAGTAAGATTTGGTTTACTAAAGCAAGCTCTGCTAAATATATTGAGCTTGAGGAGAGAGCTCGCAAACAAAAAATACCAGTCTTTAAGTTAGATCCTCGGGACTTAGACAGAATTATCGGCAAACAAGATCGTAACTATAATATCGCAGCAGAATTATCCTCTGTACGCCTATTTGACATAGAAGAATTAGCTAAAGCTCAATATCATAAAGTTTTGTTTGCTGTGAATATAGAAGACCCTCATAATTTGGGAGCCTTAATTCGCACAGCTAAAGCCTTTGCTTTTGATGCGGTGATTGTTCCTAATCGCAACTCTGCGACTCTCTCACCGACAGTGGTCTCCGCAAGTGCAGGTGCGGCTTTGACCTTGCCCATCATTAGGATTAATAGTGTGCAAAATTGCATAGACAAACTTAAAAAATTTTCTTTTTGGCTTTATGCTACCGAAGTAAGAGCAGAAGATACTTTGGATTACCGTAAGGTTAATTATGATGATAAGACCGTGCTTCTTATGGGTAATGAACATAAAGGGCTTGGACCTAACTTGAGATCCAAATGTGATTTTTGGATACATATTCCTTGTGAATTTGAGAGCCTCAATGTCTCAGTTGCAGCTGGGATCATCTGTTCAGAGATATATAGATCTAGTCATGGTTGATTTTAAAGACTATTACAAAGTATTAGGACTAAAACAGGGTGCTGTTGAAGCAGAGATTAAAGATGCTTTCAAAAAATTAGCCAAACAATATCACCCAGACTCCAGCACGGGAGATGAAGAGAAGTTCAAAGAAATCAATGAAGCTTATGAAGTGCTTAAGGATCATAACAAGCGAAGCAAATATGATTCCATGTTCAATTATCGTAATAATTTTGAGAATATGGTTCGCAGTAAAAGCGAACAATTCAAATATAAAAATGCCACAGCATCTAAAGATTTTAGTGGTTTCAATTCTCTTAAAGAAACACTTAAATATGCAGAAGAAGAGTTGAGCCGTCCTAAGCCACCCAAGAATAAGAAAGAAGCTAAATTTAGTGATTTTTTTGAGTTACTTTTTGGTAGACAGCAAGAACAGCAAGCCGCCGAAACCACGAGTAAAGCACAAATCCCAATCAGAGGGGAAGATTATGAGATGGAGATAGAACTCACTCTGGAAGAGGCTTCTAGCGGTACTGTGCGAAGGATAGAAATTTCTTCTGGGCCATCTCGCAAGATTCGTAAATTAGAGGTAACTATACCTCCCGGTGTTAGAGAGTCCAACAAAATCAAAATTCGTTCTGAAGGTAAGCCCGGTCAGAATGGAGGACCCAATGGGGATCTATATCTCAAAGTCCATCTCAAGGAACACCCTATCTATGAAATAGAAGGAGATGATATACATTCTGAGCTCATCTTGAGACCAGAAGAAGCTTTGCTTGGTTGCGAGAAATATATACCGACTTTAGAGGGAGTGGTAGAGTTAGTAATTCCCCCTAATACCCAAAATGCCACCATCTTGCGACTTAAAGGCAAGGGGCTCAAAAGCTCTAAAGAAGGGACTTCTGGAGATCATTTCGTTCATAGTCTTATTCAAATACCTGTCTTGGCTAGTCCAGAAGAATTAGATTTATATCGCAAATTACAAGATTTCAATCCGACTAAAAAGAAAAATAACGAAAACTAAGTTTTATTTTCGAGTTTTTTTGTTTTTTACCTTCTGGGAATTTATAAGCAGCAGTTCTCAAAAAGTCTATTGCAGCTAAATTGTAATCAAAATTATTAGTTTTTTGTTTAATGAGTTTGAGCGAGCTCAAATCTATAGATCCATCTTCAAGCAAGTCCCCATTGAAGAGGCAAACTTGGTCGCTTTTGTAATTTTGTTTTTGATTAGAAGTTTTGTCTAAGTTATAGAGTAGTTCTTTTTTATTTTTAAGATGAGCGAACCATTCTCTATTAATGCGTTTTTGTAATTTTCTGGAGATCTTGAGATTTTCGAATTTAATCTCAGCGTAAGGTGCCGTGGCAAGGCTACTTAAGCAGAGGCTTAGACTAATGAGTGCTAGAGCAAGAAAGCGCATTTTTTTATCCTAACACGCTGGAACTTCTCTCGGCTGAAGCTCAAGCTAGTGCAAATAGGCTTTTGCAAGTTAGACTATTAATGTGCCCCCCCAATCTAGAAAACTAAATTTTCTTGAGCTGATTTGGAATCATAAAGATTTTTTATGGGATAAACATTATTTTGGTCTTATTGCTGGTCTTCGTCTTTTGGACTGTATACTTTTTACTCATTACAGAAAATCAGAACAGGTTATAGAAATTCTCAAGATAGACCACAATACTGATAAGTTGCTTAGAGATTTTACTCAAGATTATGGGCAAAGAGCTAAGATTAAATATTTCATCATAGAGCTAGATGAAGTTCAGGCTTTTGAAGATATAGCTTTTGTGAATACTTGTGGCTTCAGAAGATATCTTCGTTACCATCATTACAAGCTTAATGCAGATAATTTTGTAGCCAACAGAGAAGTGCATGTAATCTGTAGAGAAGCCGAGTATGAAGATATAGATCAGATTATGGATCTGGATTGTATGTCTCAAGCTCTTGAATATAGAGATTATTTGCATAGTAGTAAGAAGTTTATTAAATCTCAACTTAGCAATTATTATGTTTTTGTAGATTCTCGCAATTTCAGTAAGGTTCTAGCTTTCGTTTTCAAAAACATTCAGTCTCCAAATATTAATTGTGAGTTCGTTAGCGCATTGGCACATAGCTCTCTTCTGACTTTTTGTGTAGAAGCTTTTGCGGAGCGCTATATTCGTTTTGAGAAAAACCCAGAGATGTACTTCTCTCTTAGTAGTATCCATAAGGAATCCAATGAAGAATTGGAAAAACTTTATCATTTGGATTCTGTCTCCCAGCTTTTGATTTTTGAAGCCAACCCCCGTGAAAGTAGTCAGCAACTCAATCCCGGACTAGCTTTGAGATCATCCCTTCAAATCTCTTAAGCAGCACGATTATATGCAAGAAACTAATACCAATATAGAAGAACTGCGTCATAAGCTAAACATAGTTCAGGAGTATCTTTGACTTAGATGCTTTGGCTTTAGAAATCCAGTCTTTGGAGTCTCAAACTTTGGAGCCGGATTTTTGGGGGGATACTGATAGGGCTAGTGCTGTATCTAGAGATCTAGCTACCAAAAAATCCGAACTAGAGTTGTATCGCTCTTGGGCACTGCGTTTGAAGGATTTGGAAGCTTTGCGTGAGATGCAGGCTTCTGCTTCTGATACAGAGAAACAGGAGCTTGAACTGCTCTATCAAGAAGAACTTAAGCAGTTAGAGCAAGAGCTTAATGACCATGATTTCAAGCGCATGATGTCTGGTCCCTATGACAAGGCTGATGTCATAGTCTCTTTGAATGCAGGAGCTGGTGGTACTGACGCTCAAGATTGGACTGAGATGCTTTTTAGGATGTATTCTCGCTGGGCGGAAAATATAAAAGGCTATAGTGTGGAATTGCTAGAACGCTCTAATGGAGAGGAAGCTGGCATTAAGTCTGTGAGCTTCAAAATCCTAGGACCATATGCTTATGGTTATATGAGCGCAGAGAAGGGTGTTCATAGATTGGTGCGCAAATCTCCTTTTAAGTCTAGTGCTGATAGTAGACAGACTAGTTTTGCTGGGCTTGAGGTCTGTCCGGTTTTTCCTGAACTTTCCAAGGCTATAGAGATTAGCCCTGCGGATATAGAGATGGATACCCTGCGTTCTAGTGGCGCTGGTGGACAGAATGTCAACAAAGTCGAAACCGCAGTGCGTATTCGCCATATTCCTTCAGGGCTAGTAGTCAAATGTTCAGAGGAACGCAGTCAAATCCGTAATAGAGATAGGGCTATGGAAATGTTGCGCTCTAAACTCTTGGAGATGAGAGAAGATGCTAGGCGCCAAGAGCTAGCTAAGCTCAAAGGCGAGTCACTGTCTGCTTCTTGGGGTAATGCCATTCGCTCTTATGTTCTCGACGAAGGACGAGTCAAAGATCATAGAACCAAATATGAAACCAGAGATGTTGATGCTGTCTTGAATGGAGAGTTAGAAGCTTTTATTGAAGCTTATTTAAGGTTGTCCCACAAAACTCTGTAACTTTCAAGAGACAAGACTCTTTGAGTTGGCGAAATTGTTGTAGCTCTGCTTTACTACTGATCTCATCAAGATTGCTGTAAGTCAGTCGGAGAGCAAGATCTATGAGGTTATGGTTTGACATAGAACTATGGTTACCCTGTATGCCGCTTGTAACATTGAGAGGTAGCTCCCAGTTGCAAGCCAAGATACCACCAGTTTCTCTATGATCCATGCCAAAAAGATTATATTCAGCTTCGTAGATTTCTTCTAGTTTGTGTTTGCTTTCAAGAATAGTTATATAATCTTCAGGAAAATATTTAGCAAAAATAGACCTGCCGATGTTATGTAAGAGAGCAGTTAGGAACTGGGTTTCATCGTTCTCTTGTTGAAGTTTTTCAAAGAGAGCCGCTAATATCAAAGAGGCTTCTATGCTATCAGACCAGAGTTGTTCTCGTCCGATGCAATTAAAAACCCGATTGTTGGCTGTCATCATTACGACATTTTTTACGCCTTTGATACCTAATAGAGCTATCACTTCTGTAAGACTAGTGATCTCTCGTCCCAAACCATAGAAGGCTGAATTAGCTGTTCTGAGTAGTTTTGCAGTTATAGCTTGGTCTGTTTTGAGTAATTCTTCTAAAGCTTCTGTGTGGGCTGCCTCATTGGAACAGAGTTTGAGGACTTTAAGAGCGGTGCTTGGCAAACAAGGTAAATCCTCTGCTTTGTCGAGGATTTCCATAAGTTTTTTCTGTTGCTGGCCACTTTCTACAGGCATTGATAGGATTGAAGCTTGGGTTAAAGCTACTTATATATATTATTCCCCCAAAATGGGTATAAACTTTCTAGCCTTTCTTAACCAACTCTTAACTATGATTTAGTAGAACTAGGCAGAAGGATAGCTTAAATTGGCTGCAATTAATAGTACAAGAGAATTAGCCAAGATTAGGGCCAAGATAGATGTCCAGCAGCAGGTCGTGTCTCAATTAGAGTCTGATCTGCAAATGCTCATTCTTGGTAGTAATAGTCGCAAAGTATCTGATGTGCTTGCAGATGTCGCAAGTATGTATGGTGGTATGCCAGATGGCTCCGCCCTTACAGCCGCTTTTAAGCAAGGCGTAGAGCAGTTTGATTCTGATAAGAATGGAAGTTTAAATGAACTCAATGACCAACAAGTCCTAAGGCAAATGCTAGGACAAGCTCGTGCCTTATTAGGCGAGCTTCGTGTAGAAGAACAAGGTTGGAATCAAGAAGTTAATGAAGAAAAAGCTAGACGCAAAGACTTGCTTGATGCTGCCAAAGGTTAATTTCAAAAGATTTTTGAAGTTCTTAACCTAAGCTTAACCATTATTTGTTAAATAGAAGAAGCAAGAGTTAGTCACTAACTTTTGAATAAAAGAAACAGGAGGAAAAAATGGGAACAATTAATACGGCGATACAGCTGGCGAACATCAGATCTAAGATCGATGCTCAGCAACAGTTAGTATCCATGTTAGAGATCGAATTGCAGAAAGCAATTCTAGGAGATGATAGTAGTACTATTGGAGATGTTCTGGGTGTCTTTGGCGCCCCAGTCCCTGCTGGTGGAGCACCAACAGTTGCTAGTATCTATGGTGGTTTAGTTGGACCTCAAACTGATAGCGACTATGGAGGCGGGCAAGATTTATTTGATGCTCTTTCTGCGCCATTAATCGCAAACTTTAATACACAGGGGCTGACTTTAGGAACTGTAGCAGATCTAGCTGACGAAACTCTAGACCAAACAGCAATCCGCCAGATGCTATATCAAGCTCGTGCTATGTTAGGTGAGCTTCGTGTAGAAGAACAACACTGGAACCAAGAAGTTAACCAAGAAAAAGAAAGACGCAAAGATCTTGGTGAATTTGCTAAGGGCTAATTAGAGCATTCCTTGATCGCCGATATCTCGCTTATATTTTACATTCGGGCTTAGGCTGCTTGCGGTCTCCGCCATCTTATAGGCTAGTATCTGCGCATCAATTAAGGTTTCTGCGACAGCTGTAGTGCTAAGGATTTTCTTTCCTGTGTTCTGCTCTCCGCTTACGCTTAGTTTCCTTAACTTAGCCTTAGTTGTCATATTAGATGAACCCTCAAAAATGAGCGCCGCCGCATTCAGCGAGGCGCTCATTTCTTTTATGCTATTGTGGATTTTTTCTTTGATAAGTTCTTCTTCAGCCCTATCTTCGGCTTCATCTATGAGGTTGATATTGAGGGCAGAGCCGGGATAGCGGTGCAGCCCATCAGCAAAATAGCTCAAATCAGCTCTGGCAGAGGCTTTGAGCAGCTCGCATAATTCTTCGTCTAGTAGAGGCATAATGACATGGGCTTCTGTATCATTAAGGCAGCTACGGACTTGTACTAGATAAAGTTCTAGTTGAGTATCTAAGTTGGTCTCTTCTACGACTTTGGATTCTAGGCTAGGCTTCTCTCTGTGACTGAGTACGACTACATCAAAAACCAAAAAACCAGTATAAGGACTTTGATGAGCTTTCATCGCAGCTATGCAGGGATCTATGATCTGCTGGCGTATCGCAAACATCACAGTGTCATTGAGTTCTGGGGCAGGAGCGTAACCACCTAGATCTAGGTCTAAGTCTCTGTAGCTTTGTACTATCGGTAGGCTTAGGGCTTGCTCCCCATCACAGATAGTCGCAATACTATAGAGAGGCCCTTCTATATATTCTTCGATGATGACCCTTGCGGATTTTTGACTAAAGTCTCCGAAATAACTTTCTATGAAAGCCTCTGCTTGACTGGGTTCCCTTGCGATAATAGAAGAAGTCTCCATGCCAAAAGGATTATCAGCCCTCAGTACAGATGGTATTTTGATGCTAGGTAAAAAAGCTTTGGCCATATGTATGTTATCGAAGGCTGCATATTTGGGGGCAGGAATATTGGCTTCGTACATAAGTTCTCTGGCAAAAAACCTAGAAGACTCTAGTCTTGCACTGGCTTTTTTGGGACCCAGTATGCTTAGACCTAGTTCTCTAAATTTGTCTACTATGCCTAATTCATAGAGTTCTGCTTCGCAGGGTATGCAAAGATCTATACCTCTTACCATGGCTATTTCTGAGAGTCGTTCTATATCATAGATATCTGTATCTAGGCACTCTATAGTTTTTTCGCTGCCTTTGCTGCGCAGCTCTGAGATGAGTTCAAAATTAGCAGGGGCTAGAATGATATGTATAGGGTATTTCTCTGATTGGCAAAGCTTCCACAGAATACTGTGAACACTAGCGCTGGAACCCAAGATCAGTATCTTCACGCCTATATCTTCTCATAAAAACAGTAGTCAGTCTCTACCTGCAGAGGATGTCGCTTTAGAATTTTATTTTCCAACGCACCTTATATGATTGGCTAAGCAGTTTTGTTGCCAGCAGGCTCTTTAGGGCTAGAAGGACCAGAACCATTGGAGCTGAGACTTAGGATTTTTTTCTTCTTTTTGATGGTAGATTTTTTGAGAGCGTCTTGTTCTTCTGGACTATGTTTGCCTACCACTCTGAACTGAACCTCGGCTTTGATGAGGGCTTGACGGCTATCAGCATCTCTTAGCTCTTGGGTAACTTCTTCGGGCTTCATACTAGAGTAGTCTTTGTCTTTGGGGAACTCAGTGTTGAAGAGGAGATAGGCTTCGAGTTTGTCTCCGTCATTAAGTTCTGTGCCTATGAGTTGATCAGAGATAGGGTCTTCCAACAGCTTTTGGATAGAGCGTTTCATGGGACGCGCACCATAGGCTTTTTTGTAGCCTTCGACAGAGATTTTGTCTTTGACTTCATCAGTGAGTTGAATGGACATGCCGCGTTCTTTGAGTCGAAGCTCTAGATCTTTGATCATGATGTTGACGATCTTGCGCATATCATCACGAGTGAGATGTCTGAAGACTACTATGTCATCTAGTCTATTGAGGAATTCCGGTCTAAATGAGCGTTTCAGCTCTTCTACGACCATTTCACGCATGCGTTTGTATTCGTCTTCTTCTTGTTGTTTCTGGGAAGCAGAATGACTGAAGCCGATACCAGCATCTCCGCTCATCTTCTGAGCGCCCACATTGGAGGTCATAATGATGATGGTGTTTTTGAAGCTAACGACTCTACCACGACTATCAGTGAGGTGTCCGTCATCTAACATCTGCAACATGACATTAAAAACATCAGGGTGTGCTTTCTCGATTTCATCGAAGAGCACCACGCTGTAAGGCTTACGGCGAACGGCTTCTGTGAGTTGCCCACCGTCTCCGTAACCGACATAGCCCGGTGGTGAGCCTATGAGTTTGCTGACGGTATGTTTTTCCATGTACTCTGACATGTCTACTCTGATGAGGTTCTCTGCGTTACCGAAAAAGAAATCAGCAAGTGCTTTGGCTAACTCTGTCTTGCCTACACCAGTAGGTCCGCAGAATATAAAAGAACCGATGGGTCGCTCTGGATTTTTGAGACCAGCTCTAGCACGGCGTATGGCTTTGGAGACTGCTGTAACAGCAGCATCTTGTCCTATGATGCGCTCGTGGAGAGTTTTCTCCATGTTCTGGAGTTTCTCGTTTTCTTCTTGTTTGAGATCCCCGACAGGAATACCTGTCCAACTGGAAACTATAATAGCTATCTCTTCAGGCCCGACTTTGGGTTTGTTTTTTTCTTGTTGTTTTTTCCATTCTTCTTGCATGTCGCGAATTTTTTCGCGCACTTCGTTCTCTTCATCGCGGAGCTGAGATGCTTTTTCGAATTCTTGGTTGCGAATAGATTCTTCTTTTTGGCGAGAGATTTTCACAAGATCATTCTCTAAGTCTTTACCTTCTGGCGGTAGAGAGTTGGCTCTCAAACGCACTCTGGAAGAGGCTTCGTCTATAAGGTCTATGGCTTTATCTGGTAAAAATCTATCGAAGATATATCTATCTGAGAGTCTCGCTGCGGATTCGATGGCTTCATCACTGATGATGAGCTTATGATGTTCTTCGTATTTTTGTCTCAGACCCCTGATGATATCTATGGTCTCTTCTACGGAAGGAGAGTCTATGACTACAGGCTGGAAACGGCGTTCTAGAGCGGCATCCCTCTCGATGTGTTTACGATACTCATCTAAAGTCGTAGTACCTATGCACTGTAATTCACCTCTAGCAAGAGCCGGTTTGAGGATATTAGCTGCATCTATAGCGCCTTCTGCTGCACCAGCGCCGATCAAAGTATGTAGCTCATCTATGACTAGCATGATGTTGCCAGCAGCTCTGATCTCGTCCATGATTTTTTTGAGGCGTTCTTCAAACTCGCCTCTGTACTTAGTTCCAGCGACCAAAAGCCCTAGATCTAACATCACGAGTTTTTTGCCTTCTAGGATTTCTGGTACATCACTAGAGACTATGCGCTGAGCCAAACCCTCTGCTACTGCGGTTTTGCCGACACCGGGTTCACCGATCAGCACTGGATTGTTTTTGGTACGACGACCCAATATTTGTATAACTCTTTCTATTTCTTCTGCTCTACCTATGACAGGATCTAACCTACCTTCAGCCGCAGCTAGAGTGAGGTCTGTCCCGAACTCATCCAAGGTCGGAGTGCGAGTTCTAGAAGCTCCAGAGCTGGATTTGGAGGAAGTCGAACCGCCAGAAGACGCAGTGCCACTGGGTCCTAGGGCTGTACCTGTAGCTCCAGAACTAGAAGACTCACCGAGAAGTCTGATGATATGCTGCCTGACTTTGGCAAGATCTACACCCAAGTTCTCAAGTACTCTAGCTGCGACACCTTCGCCTTCACGAATAAGACCAAGCAAGAGATGCTCTGTACCTATGTAGTTGTGACCAAACTGTCTAGCCTCATCCCAACTGAGTTCTAGCACTCTTTTGGCTCTAGGAGTGAAGGGTATTTCTACTGCTACAAAACCAGAACCTCTGCCTATAATTTTTTCTACTTCAACGCGAGCATCTTTGAGATTGACTCCCATAGATTTAAGGGTTTTGGCTGCAACTCCAGTACCCTCTCCAATAAGGCCAAGCAAGATCTGCTCTGTGCCTACGAAATTATGCCCTAGCCGCCTAGCTTCTTCTTGGGCTAGCATTATGACTTTGATGGCTTTTTCTGTGAATCTTTCAAACATATTTGGCTTTAGCCCCTATCTATATATTATGCACTGATTAGAGTTGGCTTTAACGGAGGG
>CAZASO010000028.1:0-21315 GCA_964487825.1 uncultured Gammaproteobacteria bacterium | reverse complement strand
GATTACAACTCAAGTGAAAGATCTTGCGGGTAATTTATTAAGCACTGAGTATAAATGGAGTTTTACTACTGATCAAAGTCAGCATGCAATTGTAACTCTAGGAGCAGCTTCCAATTTTGCGATTTTAGCTGGTTCTACTGTTACTAATACTGGTTTTACCGTCATTAGTGGTGATCTAGGTGTGAGCCCGGGATCTGCTGTAACTGGCTTCCCGCCAGGATCTGTCATCAATGGGATACAGCATGTTAATAGTATTCTTAGCAACCAAGCTAAGCTTGATTTAACTACAGCATATAATGATGCAGCAGGACGAACCTTAGCTCCGATTAGTGTGTCTGGAAATCTAGGTGGACGGACTCTGATCCCCGGGCTCTATAAATCTACATCAACACTGGAGATATCATCGGGCGATCTTACTCTTGATGCTCAAGGAGATTCCAATGCTATCTTTATCTTCCAAATAGCATCTACATTTGATATGGCATCTGGTCGTCAGATCATCTTGAGTGGTGCTGCCAAAGCCTCAAACATTTTTTGGCAAGTTGGTACTTCGGCGATTTTTGGAACGGCTTCTGTTGTCAAAGGCAACATACTAGCTGACCAATCCATTACCTTTATGACTGGAGCTACATTAGAAGGCAGAGCCCTAACACGGATTGCTGCGATTGCGTTAGACTCTAATATTATTACTAAACCCTAGTTGTTAGCGCAGGTCAGCAGCGTAGATGGATGGACCAAAAAGCCATTTCGTAACAAGTCTATTTACTTCAAGTCAGAATAGTATTGGAATAAGTACCGAGTAGATTTCTTGCGCTAGGACTTGCTTGCATGTAATGCGCATCAGAATAGGTTTTCAAGCCTCCGGCAAGGACTTTCATTTTATTAAAACCGTGCAACTCTAATAATCTATAAGCACTATAAGCTAGAGCACCATCAGCACAAAAAAGAATGATTTCTTTGTGCTTAACTGAATTTGGTATAGCATCTCTCAATTTATCAAAAGGTATTTGGATAGCACCTTTCATGGTCAAGGTTTTATCAGCACCAGATGGGCGTACATCAATCAACAAGACATTAGAAAGTTTGATTTCATCTAGTTCTTTCCATTGAATTTGTTTTAATAAATTCTCCTTAATATTGCTCACTAGCATTCCAATTAGATTGACAGGGTCTCTCGTCGCACCATATGGAGCCGCAGACGCTAGTTCCAGCTCAGCTAATTCATAAGCTTTCACGCCAGCTTGAATTGCTGTGGAGATTACATCAATTCTTTTATCAACGCTTTCTTCACCGATAATTTGAGCACCAAGGATTTTATAATCTTCTTTGTCATAAATTAATTTAATAGTGATCGGCTTAGCACCGGGATAATAATTAGCATGAGATCTTGTATGAATGTAGACAGAATCATATTCTATGTCCATTGCTTTAGCCATTAGCTCATTAATACCAGTTGTCGCAACAACCAGATTAAATATTTTTGAGACATTAGTCCCCAAACTCGCTCTACATTTGGTTTTCCAGCCTAATATATTATTAGCGATAATATAACCATGACGATTAGCTGGGCCTGCTAATGGGACATATTGATTTTTATTAGTAATCAAACTCCTAACTTCTATTAGATCACCACCAGCCCAAATATATTGATCAGATGTTCTTAAATAATCATCAACCAAGACACCAGAATATTCACCCAAATCCAAGCCAGCCATTTTTGCTAGTAGATTGTTGGGCTTTACGCCTGTGGTGACTATTATCAAATCAGCATTAGAAGGTAATTCACTACAATCAAAAAACAATTGCACACCTTTATCAAACAATTTTCTGTGAACTATGTTTGCCATTTCAGAATCAAGCTGAGTAAGCACTTGAGTGCTATCAGTGATCAAGGTTAGATCCAGACCCCTTTTTTGTAGTTGCTCTACCATTTCTAGGCTAATATAGTCGCTGCCCATCACAATTGCGGTCTTAATAGGATTTCTAGTTATATATTCATCAATATGCTTAGCATCATTAATAGTAAGAATTGGAAAAATATTCTTGTCATTAATATCAATGTCCTGAGGAATATTTAACTCAGCACCTGTTGCTAAAACCAATTCATCGTAACTTTCTTTATATGAATAACCTTTATTAAGATCATGAATGCTTAAATATTTATCTGCAGTGTTGATGGTGAGTACTTCTTGGTTTAGACGAACATCTATATTGTTCAGCCCAGCAAAAGTTTGAGCGTTTTGTCCATCAATATCGTCGAGATATTTAAGCTCCCCGCCGATGTAATAAGGCAACCCACAGCTAGTGAAAGACATCAGATCACCTTTGTCTACAAGAATAATTTTTAGGCTCTCATTAAGCCTACGCAGCCTACTAGCAGTAGTGGAACCACAGGCATTAGCCCCAACTATAATTATTGTTTTCATTTTCAATTACCCCAGCTCCCTTGGGCTTATGGCTTTTGTCAAGCCTTTGTTAGTTTGTCTTGTAATCATTATACCACGAATGATTAGTAAACAAACGGTTATGCTTAAAATATTATGACATTCTATTTGATTCTAAGCCTCAGTCACGACGAATGATTCGTGTTATAATCATTGCAGTACAACTTAAGGATGCGCTGAAAACACAGTCTTGAAGCGACATCCTTGAAATGGGATAATAGCGATTACACTGCAATTTAATTATTGAGTTACAATCTAGGGATGAAAATATTTTTTTCCTTACTATTGGTGTTTATCTTGGGACTACCTTGCTTGGCACATAAAGGTGATGATGTGAAAGCCGTCAAGATTCCTGAGCAGAGTAAATGGCAGTTTGGAGACCAAGTTTTTAGTGATCCGAATATAGTTAACATAGATGTTGTTGAACTTGAAGATGGTAGCTTCAGGGCATACTATATGTATCCAGACGGCATTCGTAGTGCTATTTCTGTAGATCAGGGTTTGACTTTTACTTTGGAGGAAGGTTTGCGTGTATCGCCGGGGCAACATCATGCAGTGCTTAAACTTAATGACGGTCGTATTCGGATTTATTACAGCACTGCTACCAGCGCCGGTGTCATTAGTTCGATCTCTAATGATGGGCTCAATTTCACTCAGGAAGAAGGTTTGCGTCTAGCACTTGGTACTAGTAATGAATCGGATTCAGCCTCAATCATTCATCCGGTGATTCTTGCTCTTGCTGATGGCAGTGGCTATAGATTATATTATGATGCTGACTCTAAGGGAGACGGTAGTGTTGATGGTTGGCGTGGCATTCGCAGTGCTTTTTCTCAAGATGGGCTGAATTTTACTAAAGATGAGGGTTTTAGGGTGGCGAAGACTACTAATGTCAAGTTTGCAAATTTAGTCTGGTCTCCTTTTGTTGAATATGATAGTGATGATCAGTTATACAAATTATATTTTTCTGTTGAAGGGAGTAATCAGAATAAACAAGGAGCATTTATCGCCACATCACAAGATGGTTTGGACTTTAAAGTGATTCAAAAGCCAATCATTAAACGGGACACTAGGCTTGGTCCAAATCAAGCTGTTCCTGGGGGGTTACCTGGTTTAGCTCAGGATCTTTTTGTCATTAATGTTGACGAAGGGAAAAGAGCTTTCTATTGGTCTGCTGGTGGACATGGTATTTATAGTGCGCTTCTTGCTGAGTAAGCAGAAGTGATTGCTACTACCGTCATTTCTTAAATCATCATCTATAACGGATGTCGCTTCAAAATCGCGTTTCTCCGCGCATCCTTAGCCCACCAAATTTCAAGGG
The DNA here is from genome assembly GCA_964487825.1 of uncultured Gammaproteobacteria bacterium. Lineage (GTDB taxonomy): Bacteria > Cyanobacteriota > Vampirovibrionia > LMEP-6097 > LMEP-6097 > CAZASO01. The sequence continues at coordinate 17,553 of CAZASO010000028.1, read as the reverse complement.
AAGCCTACTTTAACCAGAGTGTTTTCATTTCTTTGATGAGACCTGAGTTTTTGGTTTCTTGTGCTTGGCTCTTAGCTGAAAATTCAAGAGCGTTGATGACAAGTTTACTGATGAGTCCGGAAGTTACTTTATAGAGTACTCTTTTGCCGTCTCGCCGCTCTCTGACTATATGATTGAGTTTTAGTAATTTGAGATGCTGGGATACTGAAGATTGACTGATTTGTGTGGCTTCCGCGATGCTACTGACATCTAGCTCATCTTCATGGATTAGACCTAATATCCTTAACCTATCAATATGAGCCAGAAGTTTAAATAACTCGGCGATATTTTTAAAAGTCTCATCAAACTTTCGTCTTTTCATGATGACGTCGACATTGTACCACGAGCTATCATATTATAAACTTATAATATGATAATGTGTTTGAAAAAGTGGGTATGTTGACAGGTGATGGATAGTCATAAATTAGATGTGAGGACCAGATTATTTGCTCTGCTGGCCCCAGAGTTCCCAGATCTTTGGGTGTTTGCACTCTATACCATCTTGATTAGTGGATTGTATTTGCTTGTGCCATTTGCCGCTCAAATATTGGTGAATACCATTGCTACTGGGGTTCTTGTGCAGCCCTTGATAGTTTTCTCAATAGTGTTACTTCTAGCATTATTGTTTTTAGGGCTCTTAAGAGTTTTGCAATTATGGATAGTAGAACTCATACAGCGAAGAATTTTTGCTAAAACTGCTTTGCGTATTGCAGAACATCTGCCTAAGATTAGAACTCAAGATTTTTCTCAAATTTATGCACCAGAATTAGTGAATAGATTCTTTGATACAGTGACTTTACAAAAAACATTTTCTTTGATTCTACTAGAGGTTCCTGCAGCTCTTTTGCAAATAGCAATCGGTATATTAGTCTTAGCTTGTTACAACCCCATTTTATTGGTTTTTGATTTAGCACTAGTAGTTATATTCTTGTCTATTGTAGCTTTAGGGCGCAATGCGATTAGTACTAGTCTTAATGAGTCTTCAAGCAAATATAGGGTGGCTTATTGGCTTGAAGAGCTTGCTCGTTGTCATATTAGTTTTAAGATGGACCGGGGCACTAAATTCACAAACTCTGAATTAGAACAACGTTTACTTTCTTATTTAGCTGCGAGGACTAAGCATTTCGCAATTATACTGAGGCAAGCTTCTGCAAATTATTTAATTCAAAGCATGGCGACAGTAGGGATTTTAGCTATAGGTGGCTGGCTTGTTATGAATGGAAGTCTTAGTTTGGGACAATTGGTAGCAGCTGAATTAATAGTTCTAATTATTCTTTCTGCTCTCGACAAGATAGTACAAAAACTGGAAAGTTACTACGACATGATTACGGCTTTAGAGAAAGTTGCTTTGATCACAGATTTTCAGCCGGAAAGTCAAACTGGGGAAGCCTTAAGACCCAGTCCTAGTGTGGCACTTAGTTGTAAGGAGCTTAGTTTTGCTTATTCGAGTGATAGATTAGTTCTCAATAATTTAGATTTTGATATTTCTGCTGGCGCTAGGCTTAGTCTTGTTGGTGCTAGTGGTTCGGGCAAAACCACTTTGGGTTATTTGCTGGCAGGTTTGTATAGCCCTAGCTCCGGTAAGATTTTTATTAACAATCAAGCGACCAGTGCTTTAGATATCAATACCTTGCGTTCCAAGGTGGCTTTAGTAAGCGGCTTTAATGAAATTTTTGATGCAACAGTTGAAGACAATATTACTTTAGGGAGATTGGTATCTAATGAAAGACTCTTGGAAATAATAGATTTACTTGAATTAGATCGGGATCTAAAACAATACCCAAGAGGTCTTAAAACCCTTTTGGTTAGTGAAGGACGCAATATATCTTTAGGACAGCGTCAACGCATTTTGATAGCAAGATCCATACTAGAAGAACCAAGTTTGTTAATTCTGGATGAGGCTTTTAGCGGAATGGACGAACTTACTAAATTGAAGATTATAGATAGAATTTTTATGAAGGATAAACCTTGGACTATCATTAATATTTCTCATGATGCGGAGTTGGTATCTCGAACTAAGGACATTATGGTTCTTGAGCATGGGCGTATCACTGAGAGAGGTTTACTCTATGATCTAGCTGCTGAGCCAGTTTCATCGTTTGCTAAATTGTTTCCAGAATTATCTAAGACCTTAAGAAAGGAGGTTTCACGATGAATCTAGAAGAGAGCCTTATCCTCAAAGCACTAAAGACTCCTGCGGTTCTTAGATCTTTGAGTTTGATACTAATGATTTTAGCTGTATTTGCAACGGCTATTCTTTTTTTGCCTTGGCAGCAGGTCGTTACTGCTGAGGGGTTTGTGACGGTTTTTGCTCCCAACGAAAGACCACAAGCAATTTGCTCTTTAATTGATGCACGGATCATCCAATGCTATGTCAAAGAAGGTGAGATGGTTAAAAGAGGAGACTTGCTGCTTGAATTAGAAGAATTACATCCGAGTTATTTGGATGATCAGCAGCTCTCTAGATTAGCTGCTCAGAGACAAGCAAGTATTCAGAAGCGTCGAGCTGTAGAAATGCTTTTGGATAATTTGAAACAACAAAGCCAAACGCTTTCTAATGTCCAAAATATAGCTGTACCAGCAGCTCAGCAAAATTATAATACCGCTGAAATAAATTTTCAGCGCCGCAAGCAGCTCTATGAGAAGGGTTTGATTTCCAAGCGTGATTTAGAGTTAGCAGAATTAGATAGAGTAAAAGCTGATGCTACTACCTTTACGGTAGGAGCTGAAGCTGCTCTCAAAGTACAAGACGCAGAATCCAAGATAGCCCAATCTTACGAAAAGCTTGCACAAATTAATAGTGAGATTTATAAGATGGATATAGATCTTTCTAATCTTCAGAATCGCATTCAACAAAGAAAAATTTATGCCCCTCTGGATGGTCAAATTACACGCCTGCATACTTATGGATCTGCTCAAACCGTAAAAGCAGGTGAAGAGATAGCGATTATAGTTCCCGCTACTTACGATCAGGCAGTCGAAGTATTTGTGCCTGATTATTTTACGGCTTTGGTTTCAGTTGGGCGTAAAGTTCGCTTGCAGTTTGCAGGTTGGCCTGCTTTTCAATTTGCGGGTTGGCCTGCAGCTAGAGTCGGTACATTCGCTGGGGAGATAGCTGTTATTGATGCTTATAGTGCAGATTCTGGACAGTTTAGACTTTTGGTTAAACCTGATTATCAACGCATCAAAGCCAATCTAGATGAGCCTTGGCCAGATTCACGGATACTCAGACCCGGCACCAAAGTCCTTGCTTGGGTTTTATTAGATGAAGTGCCATTGTGGTTTGAGTTTTGGAGGATATTAAATGGTTTCCCGCCAACTGTCATGGAGCACTCACACAGCAAGATCCCTAAAAGGCTCAAAAAATGATGCTAAATAATTTAGTAATATTGATGTTAATTATATTTAGCTTCAATGATTCACAAGCCAAAGTTACTAAGCCGAAGCTTGATTCGGAACAGAAAATTAATCTTAATCAATCCATTTATGATTCTCAAAATCAATTTAATTATGATTTCAAGTCCTATATGGATCTTGTGACTAAGAACCACCCAGATATTTTAGCTGCAGAGTTAGAAGCTAAAATTGTCGCAGCTAAGACTCTTGAAGCTCAGGGTGACTTCGATCCATCTCTTAATTCTAATACGGCTGTAAAGCGCTTCAATAGTAGTTCTGATCTAGGTCAAGAGCAAAATGCTTTTTTGTCTAACAATAGTTTAGATTGGAAGAATTCTTATGGAGCTAATTTTTCTTTTGGGGCTGATTTTGCGGCAGGGGATCTCAAGACACCAGTCTCACCAACAGGTTCAGGGGGAGAGTATTTCTTCAGAATCCAAATCCCATTACTGCGCAATGCAGTTTATAACGCAGCCAATGTTAAGCTTAAGTCACAAAAACTCTCTGAGCTAATTGCTAGTTATAGTCTTTATCGTCGCAAATTACAAGTTCTCGATGAGGCTGCAAAAGCATATTGGTCTCTTGCTGCCGCTAAAGATATATTGACGGTAGAAGCCAATTTATTAGCCTTAGCGATAAAGCAGCTTGAGTATGTTGATGAACAGGTTAGGGTCGGTAATATGCCAGTAATTGCTCAAACCGAGACTCAGACTGAGATTGCGAAACGAAAACTCAAAGTAGTTCAAGCAGAACGAGATTTCCAAAAAGCAGTTATTCAGATATCTAAATTTTTATGGGATGCGGATACGAAGCCTATATCTATTGCTACCAAGATTAAATATATTGACTCTCTCCCTGAGGCGCAAATTCTGAGTACTCTAGATTTAGTAAATGCAAGAGTGGTAGCCTTAGCTCAACGACCAGAAATGTCTATTATTGATAATTCAAAAGATATAGCTGAGCTTGAATATAAATATGCTCGTAATCAAAAACTACCAGCTTTAGATCTTTATCTAAGTCCGGGAACGCAGCTTGGTGATGATAATGTCGCATTATTTGGTGAGGCTGGTTTTAGTTTATCTTTGCCACTCAGGACTCGCCGTGCCCAAGGTCTTGAAAAGCAGGCAGAGACTAGATTGAGTAAATTGAATCTTGATGAGAAGCAGTTGATACAGAATATTTTTTTAGAGCTTGATGATATTGCTTCTCAAATTCGAACTAGTTATGAAAGATTTTTAGCGGCCAAATCTAATCTTCAATATTCTCTTGTTTTGCAGGATGCTGAGCAAACAAAGTTCGATTTAGGTGATAGTACTTTATTTGTTGTTATTCGCAGAGAGAGAGCCACAGCCGAAGCCCAAGTGGATTTAATTAAATCTCTTGCTGATTATCAAATTGCCAAATTTAAATTTAGTTTAGCCCAAGGTCACATAAGTAGCTAGCTAAGTCTCTATCCATGCGAATGTTGCCTCAAGATTGCGTTTTTCAACAAGAACAAGACCCCTAATTTATTTGAGTTCAAAAGATTAATAGACAAATCATTCGTATAACTGCTATAGTCTTTATCAAAGAAGGATAAAAATGATAAACAATAAATTCACGAAGAAACCCTTAATGGGAACTTTATTAGGCTTGCTGCTTTGTAATATTCCTAGTGCGGTGTTTGCTGAAACACATACACACAGCCAAACTGAGACGGTTGAGTACAGTGCTACTACGACTACAGCAAGACCTGTAGTTGTTACGGATACTGATATCAAAGAACAAATGAGTTCCATAATTAATTCTCATAAAGAATTAGTTGATGATGTAACCTTTGATATTAGAGGAGGAGTAGTTACTCTAAAAGGTATTGTTGATAATGGTTCTGAAAGAGAACTTACGGCAAGATTAGCTAGAGAAATTATTGGAGTAAGTAGAGTAGAGAACTTATTGCGATCTGAATAGAACTCTCTACAAACGAATGTAAACTTGATGTTCAAGACCATCATCCACTAAAGGGATAGCCCCAATCAACTCTTGTCCATCAAGTTCCATCGTTTTAATTCCCTTACTACAATGATCTTTACTATTGGTGACAGAGATCTTATAGCTTGTTAATCCATGTTGATAGTCAATCGTAAAACAAGGCCAATGCTCTGGTATACAAGGATCCATCCACAAGAACTTTCCAGTTACTTTTAAGCCCAAAATAGATTCTATCCCTGCTCTATAGAACCATGCTGCTGAGCCAGTGTACCAAGTCCAACCACCCCTACCTATGTGTGGTGGCTCAGAATAAATATCGGCAGCTAGAACATAAGGCTCTACTTTATATTTATGTGTCCCTGCCCTTGTACTTGCATGATTAATGGGATTTAACATGCTGAATAATTCATAAGCTTTATTGCCGTTACCTAACATTGCAAAAGCAATCACATTCCATATCGCTGCATGCGTATATTGAGCACCATTTTCGCGAATACCCGGAAGGTAGCCTTTGATGTAACCGGGATCCAGATTGCTTTTGTCAAAAGGAGGAGTAAATAATAGTATAAGATCATCTCCTGTTTTTACTAAATATTTGGCAACAGAATCCATCGCTTTACTAGAGCGCTCTCTATCTGCTGCTTGGGATATGACACTCCAAGATTGCGCAATAGAATCAATTCTACATTCAGCATTAGCTGCTGAGCCTAAGGCTGTACCATCATCAAAATATGCTCGCTTGTACCAAGCCCCATCCCAAGCATTTTCCTCAAGAGATTTTTGAAGATCGAGAGCATGCTTGAGATAGTTTTCAGCAAGTTCTGGATCTTTGATTAAACTAGCAAAATGACCAAGTGTCGTATGTGTAAACCAACCTAGCCAAACGCTCTCGCCAAGTCCTTTGTGGCCGACTAGGTTCATACCATCATTCCAGTCACCACTGCCGATTAGTGGTAGTCCATGCAGCCCAACCCTGAGGCTTCTATCTAAGATTCGCTTGCAATGTTCATACAGAGAGGCATGCTGTTGAGAGAGTTGAGGTTCATAGTATGAACTTTCTTCTCCTATTCCGAGTAATCGTCCTTCTATAAAGTGTATTTTCTCATCTAATATCTGATAGTCCCCAGTAGTTTGGATATAGTGATGTAGCACATAAGGTAGCCAGAGACTATCATCTGAGCAATGGGTGCGCACGCCTTTGTTGGTAGGAGGATGCCACCAATGCTGTACATCGCCTTCTGGGAATTGATGAGCAGCGGCTCTTAGTATCTGAGTTCTAGTAATGTCCGGACAAGTGAGGGTGAGTGCCATTACATCTTGTAGTTGATCACGGAAACCATAAGCACCACCTGCTTGATAAAAAGCAGTGCGTGCCCAGTAACGACAAACCAAGGTCTGATATAGTGCCCATCTATTCAAGATGAGATCTGTTGCACGATCAGGAGTTTGAACTTGAATTTTCCCCAAAGTCTTATCCCATTTGGATTTGATGTCTTTGAGTAATAGATCTAAATCTAAAGTCTTGTAATTGCGAATTAATTCTCTGGCTAATTCTCTATTATCAGTTTGACCCAAAAAGAATTTTAATTCTATGTTGCTATTTGCAGGAATCTCTAAATATATTTTCTCTACAAAACACGGATCTAGTCCAGCACCAGACTTGCTCTCTAGAGTTTTGTTCTGCACTAAAGAAGCTGGTTGCTTGAGGTTACCATTGCGACCGATAAACTCTGTTCTATCTGTCGTCCAAGAAATGGCTTGTTCTGTAAATGTGGCGAAACTAATACGACTACTAAAATCTACACTCCAAGGGTTATAGGCCAACAGGGCTTGGCTTTCTTGGTCCCACTCAGTAACAATATAGGGTGCATTAATTGCACGAGATGAGCCTAGAACCAGCTCTATATAAGCAGTTAAGCTAAGCCGCCTAGTTTTATTTGATAAATTTTTGAGAACGAGGCGAGAGATTTTGATGGGATCTTCGTAGCTTACAAACTGAGTTAGTGAGCTTTCTATGCCATGGGAAAGATGTTCAAAGTTACTATAACCTTGACCATGACTAGTAATATAACTCGTGTTTTCGCAACGAATGGGTAAGGCTGTAGGAGTCCAAAACTCTTTACTTTCTTCATCTTGTATATAAAAAACCTCTCCACTTGGATCTATGACTGGATCATTAGACCAAGGGCTAATTTGATTTTCTCTACTATTTAGGGACCAAGTATAAGTAGAACCCGATTCTGATACGATAAACCCAAGTTTACTGTTAGCAATAATATTAATCCAAGGTGCTGGTGTGTACTGTAGTTTGTTGAGTACTATGACATAATCTCGTCCTTCATTTGCAAAACCACCAAGCCCATTGAAAAATTCAAGATCAGGCACTGGAAGCAGAGTATTGTTCTGTAAAGTAGGACTATTAGGTCGTTTGTTGTCATAAACTAATTGATTATGACGGCGATTTATTCTTGCGAGTTGATTAGCTAAGCCGCCTTCTTTTGCAAGCATTACAACTCTAGCAGAACTTTCTATTAAATCTTTACTAGCGCTAGCAAGCAAGTCTGCTCTTAGAACGAAGACATTAGTTTGTAAGCTAGTCCTTGCAATGGTTTCAAGGTTAGTCTGAAGGTCTTGAATATATGAATTAGCTTTTTCATTAATAATAATCAAGTCGAAGCTTAAGTGTTTCAAGCGCCAATATTCCTGTGCTCGCAATAATTGATTTATAAGTTCTATATCATCTGGACTGTCTATGTGGACTAATACAATAGGTTTATCTCCAGAGATTTGATGACCCCATAATCCAGTTACATTAAGAGTGCTGCGTTGAAGAATAGCGCTGGGTGGTCTAGCTGCTGGATTAGAGTAAATTATATTAGAGGCTAATTGCTGAAAGAGGTTTGCTTCACTATCATCTATCGCCAAATGATGTAATTGTGCTTGAGCGTAAGTCCAAGCTAGTGATGAAGCACGCTCAAAGATAGCTAAGTCATGATATTTATCAGCAAGATTATTTATCCCTTCTCTCGAATGACTTACTATAGTGGAGAACTGTAATGTTCTGCTTGTGCCGGGAGGGATAATCACTCTGCTTCTAAGACTTAGTATGGGATCTAAGACTGCCCCAACTGTATTAGAAAGAGGCTGTCCTTCTGAAATAGCGACAGCTTCTCTTACTGAGCGCCCTCGCCCTAAGAAGCGCATCCTATCGGTTTCATATTCCAGTCCAACTTTGTTGTCTATATCAACAGCCAAAGTATGAGCCATCCACAGGATTTGCTCTTGGTTAGAACGAGGTCTACGACTGGCTAAGAGGGTAGATGTTTTGGCAACATACTCGGTTTCAACGAAAAGATTAGAGAAAGCTGGATGCATAATGTCAGTAGCTTGAGGGGCTAATACTACTTCATTATAGGAAGTGACTTCTATTTCTTTAGTAAAGAGGCTTGTGTTTTTGATAGTGAGTCGCCGAATTTCAGCGTTATCCTCTGCGGAAACAACTATTTCTAGAGTAGTAATAAGCCCATTGTCTTCCCTGATGATTTTGGCTTTGTCTTCTGTAAAAATTACTTCGTAACGATCGGGTTGTATCGCACTTGGCTGGAAACCTGCTGACCATGACTGTTTGGTGGCAGTATCATATAAGAATATATAAGACCCATAGTTATCAGTAGTAGCATCTTCGCGCCAGCGAGTAATAGCAATATCATTACAAGAACTATAACCTGAGCCTGCCGTGCTTAACATGACTGTATAGTGACCATTAGACAAAAAATGTGTTGTTGGAATATTGAGATTGGGTAAACCAAAACGGCGTAGACTAGGTTGCAGTAGATCCTTAAGATTGCGTTTTTCATTTTGAGATATTTGGGCTTGTTCTATTGCAATTGCATGAGGTGTGCGTTCTTGCAACAGAAGTTCTGCGGCTCTGATCATCGGGATATTATGAAAACGATGGCGCATAATGCCATGGAAGATTACATTGTCAAGTGCAATCAGGGACATGCCTTGATGGTGGGCCATATAGGTTTGTACTATTGCAAATGCTTTGTTTTCAGGTATCCTTGTTGCTGTAAAATCTATTGCTTCATAAAAACCAAAGACCCCCAAACTTTTAATACCTTCAAGTTTTTTGAAATTGTCTAGTGCCGATTTTGGATAGTACATTGCTGCTAGGGCTGTTGCATAGGGGGAGATTACTAAATCTTGAGCGATCCCTCTTTTTAAGCCTAAGCCGGGTACCCCAAAACTAGAATACTGATAAGTAGAATTTAAGTCCCTAGTATTGTAGGCGGATTCTGATACCCCCCAAGGTACTTTTTGCTCATCACCATATTGTATTTGTCGCTCAATAATTAGACGACAAGTTTTATCAAGTAAGCTGCCACGAGGCGTATGCATTACTAGAGATGGCATTAAGTATTCGAACATAGACCCAGACCAAGAGACTAAGGCCGCACCATTTTTGAGTGGTGTTAAAGTGCGACCCAATGAAAGCCAGTGATTAACTGGCACTGCGGCTTTGGCAACACTAATAAAACTAGTTAGCCTAGCTTCAGAAGCCAAGAGATCATAAAAAGCTGGATCAAGAGCATTCTCGCTAACATTGAAACCAATAGAGAAAAGTTTGCGACTTGAATCGTAAAGAAAACCAAAATCCATTTCATCAAATAGTAATTGAGTTTGTGAGCTAATAGATTCTAGGCGCTTTATGTATTGTTTGCAATTCTGACTAGATTCTTCTAATGCCATAATGAATTCCGCTAGGGAAGAGCTTTCTGTAGCATTCAAGGACCTTTGTAAGGTGTTGCTTATTGATGAGTAGTGTGTCGCCAAATCAATTAATGTTAACTCAAAGGCCTCTTGGCTATCTAGTAAATCCAGTTGTCTGTTAAGAAAATTAGAACTAACCTCGATTCTAAGCTTTTGGCAAGCATTAGACCAGAACAATAATCGTTTAATGTCTTTTGCTTGACTTTTGATATTTGTGTAAGTTTCTTCTGCCCAAAGTAAAATATTATTGTTATCCATCGTCAGATGCTCTGAAGTAAAAGCTCTTGATATATCCACCAAGGTGGTAGCGGCTTTCTCGATAGACTGCCATTGCTTTAGGCTCTCAGAGCCAGTTCTAGCCTTAATTTGGAGATGCTCAGCTAACTGGCTTATAGCATCTTCTAATAGCTCGAAATTGAGATTGCTTTGCTGTTTCTTGAGTTGGAGAGCCTTTTGCATTAGTTCAAGGCTGTCGTTGAAACCTTCTGTCTTACTTAAAGTCTGCAAAGTTGATTTTGTAAACTCTTTGCAAGTTTGAGTACTAACAAGTAAATATGCTGCAAGATTTCCACTATCAACAGAAGAAATATATTGGGGATATAGAGGCTGCTTGCTGGGCAAATCATACCAGTTATAAAAATGTCCTTTATAGCGTGGCAGTGTTACTAATACTTCAAGAGCAGATTCTAATTTGCTTATAGTGCTCTCTAGTCCAAGCCAGCCAAAATCTTTGGCTGCAATTATGGAAAGTAAATATAGCCCAAAGTTAGTCGGTGAGCCGCGATGAGCAATAACGGGGCTAGGTGTTTCTTGGAAATTATCAGGTGGCAAAAAATTATCATTCTCTGTTGCAAAATGAGTAAAGAATCTCCAAGTTTGCCTAGCAATGAGTCTTAGAGATTGTTTTTCTTCGGGGTTAAGTATTTGACTGGGATCTATTTTGGGTGGCAAGCTAATATAACGGGCAATAAAAGCTGAGCATAGCCACAGAGAAATAATTGGGCTAGCTATCAGTTTTAGCGTCAAATCAGCTGCTGATATCCACAATAAAAAGCCTAGAATAAGAGCTATTGATATTGTGATCTCATGCTCTTTCAAAAAATATCTTAGTGATAGTTGCGATTTAATTTTTTGCTGGGCAGAACTAAGCCATTGCAATAACTTGCGTTTAGTAATAAATAAACGCAGGAGTGTATGAAAGATAGCGTCACACATGTTAATTGCGTAATGTAGTAGTAATGAGAGTAAGCATAAAGTTTGTTGAAAGCCAATAGCTAACTCATATTTTAGATTAAGGTACACTTGTCCAAAACTTTTACTATGAGGGTAGTTAACTAAAGTCGCAATGGCAGGTAAGAATAGTGGAAAAGCTAAAGCGAAGATTATAAAACCAGTCCAATATATATAGGGTGCGTCAGGCCAAAACCAAGCCATGATTAAAGTTAGGATCATGGAAGGAGCTACTACCGAGCGTCTCAAATTATCAAGCATCTTCCAGCGGCCTATCAGTGGTGTAGAGTGGCTTTGAGGTCCCAGTAACCATGGCAATAATTGCCAATCACCTCTGGCCCAGCGATCAGCTCTTGCTGCAGCCACTTCGACATGCGAGGGATAATCTTCGTATAGGTCTATATTGCTAACAAAACCACATCTAGCGAAATTCCCCTCAAATAGATCATGACTTAGTAATGCATTCTCTGGGATCCTGCCTGCCAGAGAAGCTTCGAAAGCATCAATATCATAAATCCCTTTGCCGATATAAGTACCTTCACGAAATAGATCTTGGTAAACATCGGAGCTAGCGAAACTATATGGGTCCATTCCACAAAGACCTGAAAATAATTTTTGAAAAATTGAGCTATTGGTTCTTGAAGGTAGAGCGGCAATTACTCGTGGTTGTAGTATCCCATAACCTTCTGTAACCCGCTTGCTGACTTCATCATAGTGAGCTTTGTTTAAAGGGTGTGCCATAGTGCCTACTAGTTTGGCGACCATACCTATAGGCATTTGTGTGTCCGCATCAAGAGTTAATATATATTTAATAGAGGAGGGTATGCTTTCCTTGCTATTGATATAGCTGGTATTTGTATTCCCTCGCAAGAGTAGATTAAATTCATGCAATTTGCCTCTCTTTCGTTCATAGCCCATCCATTTATTTTCACTAGCATTCCACAGGCGGGCTCTATGAAAAACAAAAAAATATTTTTGTCCTAATGTTTCATGATGATAGCGATTATTAAGTTCATAAATACCCTCAGTTGCAATACTCAAGAGCTTTTGATCATCAGCCTCTTTTTCTATATCCGAATCTTTCCAGTCAGCCAGTAGGGCAAAATATACTCTGCCTTCAGGATTAGACAAATAATGTACTTCTAGCTGCTGAAGATGTTCTTCTATAACTTGTCTATTAATCAATAATATTGGCATTACTATGAAAGTCGCGAGATCTTCTGGAATGCCCTTCTTTAGCTCAATGCGTGGCAGATGCTGGGGGCCCATAATCGTTACTATTGATTTGTTTAGTAGTGCTAACGCTATGTCTGAAGCCACTGGAAAAGCTATAAGTCCAAAAATCAATACGGCCCAAGCTTGTAACCCTGACTCAAAACCCGCTAATAGAGGGAAAGATAGGACTAGGTAACTTAGTAGAGAAATAGAACTGGAATATCCGATTTTGGCATTATTCGTGTAAAAATCTTTTACTCTGCGATAGAGACTAGGGCGGAAGTTTAGTTTCTGTTCTAGATAGGTTCTGCCTGAAGAAATCAAATAGTAACCGGGATCTGTTTGTCTTTCTTCAATGGGATTTGCACTCTGGTTTTGATATTCATTGATTATGGAGATTAGTTTTTGAGCTATCTCTAGTTCACTGTAGTTGGAGCCTTTAGCCAATTCCTCTAGTGCATGGAGGTATTGATCTTGGGTCGCAGAATCAATAGCCCTGAATATAGGATTAACATTGAGACTTTCATTGACTAGGCTGACTGATTCAAAAAAATCACGCCAATCAAAAGCCAAAATTAAACGCATACTGGTGATAATGTTGCGTACTGTTAAATTAGTTGCAGATTGTTTATTGTGTTCCCGGGAGACGATATCATCAGCACTGAGATCTATTTCGAGCAGGGTATCATTTAGCCATTGCAAAGCTGAGCTTGTTGAGGAGTCCTGATGACGCAGGCGTTGGATTAGTTGCACCAAGAAAGACTCTTTTAAGACAGCTGAATCTAAGTTATGTAAATGATCTTCAGCTTTTTGTGAAACATCTCCATCAAGTCCTAAATAATTATCAGCCAATTGATTAGCTATTTTGCGGGACTGTAATGAATTAACTATACTTGTACTCAGGACCCGAAGATTTTCGATGAGGACTATGCGTAAAGTAATGGCTGTCGCCCAGAGTTCACCAATAGTTAAAGGCTGTACTACTTGATAAGAGCGAACGAACTGAATTAATAGATCAGGATCAAAATGACTATCGGTATGTGCGACAAAAGCCCAAGACAAACCGTAAACTCGTGGATAACCTTTTAAGGGTCCATCAGATAATTTAGGTAATTCTTTATAGAACCATATTGGTAAATGTTCTTCTATGTCTTTGAGCTGTACTTCGATGATGTGGAAATTGTCAATTAACCATTCGGCAGCAGATGTGATGGCTTGCTTTTGATTGACTGCTTCGTCGATCAATTTATAATTCTTAAACAGGACTTCTTTATTCTCCTTCAGTCTTTGATATAGATTGAAGCCATGCTTGGGATCTTGAGTAACAGTTTGGGCAGAGGCTAGGCTTTGGGCGTGCTGCATTAGCCTCTCTGCACCAAAAATTTCTGAACGAACAGGGTTTAAGACTTCATCGTGATGATTATTCACAGCAAGAGTCCCTAAATATAATAATAATTTTAATACAAATCATTATAGCAGAAATAGCTTGTGCTAAACTAGCATTATTATGGAATTAGATAGAAAGAGTTTCTATCGTAATTTTTTAATCCTTGGAGGATTTAATATGAAGCGAATTACTAAGTTACTAATTGTGAGTCTCTTGTTTTTAGTTAGTTTGATGCAAAATGGTGCTCAAGCGGCTGGAACTAGGGGAGCTATTACAGGCAAAACTGTTGTTAGTGGATTACTTTCCTTGCTAATTTGGCCGGGTATAGGACAGGCTGTGAATGATGATAAAGGTGAGAAAGTTACAACTCATGCCATTATCGGACTGCTCCCACCATTTAGATTGTGGTCTGGATACGATGCACTTTATAATCGTCAAGGTGGTTATTGGAAGGGCCGTATTTAAGGATAGGCTGAGGAACGAAGTTTGGAATTCTCCTAAGATTCATTGGAATCTAGTGTGTCTGCTAATAATTCTAGAGCCTTGGAGAGGTTTTTTCGTTCAGCCCCTGTAAGGCGGCTGAATGATTTAACCAGTTTCTCTTGTAGGGGTATTGGGGATTTTTTGGAGATAATTTGCCCTTCTTCTGTTATGTAGACTAGTACTTGCCTACGATCAGTTCTAGATCTCTCTCTGATAACCAAATTTTTGGCTTCAAGTCTATCGATAATCCCCACCATAGTACTAGCACTAAGGTGAACGGCTGTTGCAATTTCTGCAATGGTTAAGGGACCATGTTTATGAATTACCCCCAACGAATGGATTTGCGGTGAAGTAAGGTTGCCTTCCATAGATAATCTTTTGGAATTGATATCCATAGCACGAGTAATTCTTCTAAGATCTTTTAAGATCTTGAGTCCTAATTCTGTTTCGGATAAGTTGGATTTTTTTTGTTTTTTCATCGAGTTGACCATAAATATTTTACATCAAGAATAATTATTTTTAATGCAAGAGACTCTAATTTAGCACTAATAAGCTTGCAATAAAGCCCTCCTGCCAAAATGTCATAATATTTTAACTATAATCGTTAGCTTGCTAATCATTCGTGATATAATGATTGCACGACAAAGAACCTGCTTGGCGGCTATTCTAATACTATTTTGACTTAAGTGAACATTGCAAGCGTCCTTTCTGGAATTCCCAAATTTGAGTAGCGAGATTATCAATTAGATGACGATCATGAGAAATGCAAATCACAGTGCCTTGATAATTCTTGATAGCCATTTCTACAGCTTCTTGAGAATGAGTATCTAAGTGGTTTGTAGGTTCATCTAATAAAAGTACATTGGCGTCACTAACCATTAGCTTGGCTAGTGCCAAGCGGGCTTTCTCCCCACCACTGATTAGTTTGACTTGCTTGAAGACTTGATCATTGCTAAATAGGAAGCGCCCTAGAATCCCTCTAATTTCACCTTGGTGGGTAGGTGGCATAGCATCTTCAAGAGTTTGGAGTATGGTTTTTTCGGGATCAAGTATTTGCAACTGATGCTGAGCATAATAACCAAGCCGTACTCGATGACCAAAAGTAATAGTACCTTGATCCGGTGTCTCTAGCCCCATCAGCATCTTAAACAAAGTAGTTTTACCGCAGCCATTAGGACCAAGAATAAATACTCGCTGAGGTTCTTCTTTGCTCCATTCAAGTTCAGCGCAGACTTTAGTGTAAAGTACAGAATCCCCAAAACTCTTTGAGATATCTTGGATCCTAAGAACCTCTCTACCACTGGGGTTCATCAGAGGAAATTTAAAAGACAGGCGTTTTAGTTCGGCTTGGGGTGCTTCAAGAATTTCAATTTTTGCAAGTTGTTTCTCACGACTCCTCGCTTGAGTACCTCGAGCTGCGCTAGCTTTAAAGCGCTCGACATAAGCGATTTGTTTAGCTAGGGTTTTTTGCTGCCGTTCAGCAGCGGCACTTTGCTGTTCACGATTGCTTTGGCGCTGTGCTAAATATTGAGAGTAATTGCCTGCATAAATAGTCAGAACCCCCCGCTCTAGTTCAGCAATTTCAGTGACTACTTGATCCAAGAAGCGGCGATCATGAGAGACGATCAGTATACCTTTGGGGTATGAGCGTAGAAACTTTTCTAACCATTCACAGGCATCTATGTCCAAATGATTAGTAGGTTCATCCATTAGGATCACATCGGCTTCTTGTAATAAGACTTTAGCTAGATTAATGCGCATTTGCCAACCACCACTAAAATCATTAACCAAGCGATCTAGTTCAGACAAAGCAAAACCTAGTCCAGTAATCATGCGTCCGATTTTTTCATCTAGTTTGCCGATATCAAGAAGTTCTAATTTTTCTTGTATCTCAGCAAGGTCTATTAAGGCTTGATCTAAGTCTTTATCTTGTAAATGTTCTAGGGAGTCGATTAGACGAGCCTCTTCTGCTTTAGCTGCATTAATTTCAGTGAAGACGCTATAAAGCTCTTGCTGTAAGGTATTGCCAGCTGTAAGTTTGGGGTTCTGTGTAAGATGCTGGATCTTAATATTACTGCCTTTGCTGACAGTGCCGCTACTGGGTTCTATTTCTTGGGTTAAACACTTCAGTAGAGTAGATTTACCAGCACCATTAGCGCCAATTAAGCCAATACGACTTTGAGGAGTGATTTTGAGACTCACTCCCTTGAGTACCTGATGTGGTCCGAAGTTCAGAGAAACATTGTCGGCAAATAGAAGCACCAAATGATTGTACTTCTAAATGTTTTAGTAAGCATAATTGAATAATAATTATTTAAGGACCCGCTAAAACCTGTAAACTATACCCGTCAAAAAACTAAAAGGTTCAGTGTTGTCATTGAAGCCAAAAGCAGTTGTCATCACGCCTACCAAATTATCCTGAAAATGATAACTTAGATAAGTAGCTAAGCCTAGACTGTTGCCAAGCTCTCCGCTCATAGACCAAGTTCCAAACAGATCATTGTTAAATGCGAGCTTGTCATTCAGCCTAGTATTAAAACCTAGAGTGTAAGGGATGAAAGTTCTAGTAGAACCAATGCCTTGAGTATCAGCAAAAACTAAAGCCAAATTAGTTGAGATGGAGCAATTACTATTAATAGGACTATCAGTAACGAGTTTGTAACTATGGACAAAAGCATCTGAGCTAATATTGTCATGGAGAGGTATTTGGAAATCAATAATCACATCTGCGCTAGGTTGCAGTCCTGATGCCTTACTCAGCCCAATTTTAGTACCTAGTCCTATATTATCCATGCCGATATGATTATCCAGAAAACTCAATCCAGCAAGTCTAGTTCTAAGTTCAAGGCGATCTTTATAAAGACCATATCGAAATAGAGTTTCTGCTAGTTCAAATGATGAGGCACCTTTGTTATAGTTCAGCAAGACTGTTTCAAGTTGCAGGTGACCACTAGGAATGATACCAACTGATTGAGAAGCACCACCTTGCTCGAACTGTATCGGGTCAGCTTGACTAGCAAGCTGACTAAATAGAACGAAGATGTATATGATTATTCTTTTCA
>CAZASO010000027.1:9966-21613 GCA_964487825.1 uncultured Gammaproteobacteria bacterium | reverse complement strand
CATGAATTACAAGTCATAGGTACAGTTCGTGCTGACAAGTTTTTGTCTAATGGTGCTATCAACGGTACTAGCCTCAACATCACAGGACCAGCGACACTAGGTTCTATAAGCTCAGGCAATATCACTAGTACAGGGGCCGTTAGCTCAGCGACTAATACTGTGAGCGGCGCATTAACAGCTGGTTCCATCAACACTGGCAACATCACTAGCACCGGCACTATCAGCTCACTTGCTAATACTGTAAGTGGCGCATTAACAGCTGGTTCTGTAAACACAACTACTAGCACTGTGAGCGGCGCACTAACAGCGGGTACCCTCAATACTGGCAACATCACTAGCACGGGCACTATTAACTCAGTTAATAACACTGTGAGCGGTGCACTAACAGCCGGTTCTGCCACAGTTGCAGGCACTACCAGTACTAATGTTTTGAATGCTAATAGTTCTAATATTAGTGGTGTATTAACAGCCGCTTCTATTAATACTGGTGCTATTACAAGTGCCGCTAACATCAATGCTATTAGTGCAACCATCACGGATACTCTAAACGCTAGAATAATTAATAGCGATACCAATACTATTAGTGGCACTTTAACGGCTAATGCTATTAACAGCCCTAATGCAAGTATTACAAATATTTTGACTAATTCGCTGAATGCGGTGAATGTTACTACTAGTGGAGCTCTTAATGCTGGCAGTGCTTCTATTACCGGAGATCTTGCTGTTGATTCTATTAATGCTAGCTCTATAACTAGTGGCAACATCACTAGTACTGGAGGTTTCAGCACTAGCAATATCTCAGCCAATAACGCTAATATCAGTGGAGCTTTGTCTGCAAACTCTGCTAATATCAGTGGGGCTCTTGCTAGTAACAGCCTAGTAACTAATAGCGCTAATGTGAGTGGTGCTCTATCAGCAGGTTCTGCCAATATCCTAGGTGGTTTGGGTGCTAATACTATTACCAGTAATACCCTTGCTACTGTTAATGCAAATGTCACCAATACTGTCTCTGCTGCTAACGCTAATATCAGTGGTGTTGTGACTACGACTACTCTGAATAGCAGTAATATTAACAACACTAATAATCTGACTACCAAGAGTCTTACAGTGAATGGTCAAGACTTTGACCTGAGTGATATTTTTAGATCTGGTGGTGATATTGCAACAGCCAACAGAACTCTTGGCAATAATGATAATTTTGACCTAGGTCTTGAGACCAGTAACGAAACTAGACTAACCCTTAAAGCCAATGGTGATGTAGGTATAGGTACTATTAACCCGTCTCATGAACTACAAGTTATAGGCACAGTTAGAGCGGACAAGTTCTTGTCTAATGGTGGCATTAATGGTACTAGCCTCAATATCACAGGAGCAGCTACGGTGGATTCTGCCACAGTTGCAGGCACTACTAGTACTAATATTTTGGATGCAAATAGTTCTAATATCAGCGGTGCATTAACAGCCGGTTCTGTAAACACAACTACTAGCACTGTGAGCGGTGCATTAACAGCGGGTTCCATAGCCAACACTGGTACTATCCGTATAAGCGGCGGCGCACCAGCTACAGGCAGAGTGCTAACTGCTATAGATGCTCTAGGTAATGCTGTTTGGACTAACCCTAGTTTTAGTGCTAGTGGTCTACTGGTTAATGACCCCAATCCTACTCTAGGAGCGGCTTTGAATGTTAACGGTCAGTCTATAAGTTCTCTGAATAACGGTAATATAGTTATCAATCCTAATGGTAGTGGAGACCTCAATGTTAAGAATAATCTTCTTCATGTGAACGGTACGACTCTAAGAGTAGGTATAGGTACTAATAACCCATCTCATGAACTACAAGTCATAGGTACCGTTCGTGCTGATAAAGTCTTGTCTAATGGAGCTATCAACGGTACTAGCCTCAACATCACAGGACCGGCGACAGCGGGTTCTGTCAGCGCTGGCAATATCACTAGCACAGGGACTATCAGTTCAGTTGCTCATACTGTAAGTGGCGCATTAACAGCAGGTTCTGTAAACACAACTACTAGCACTGTAAGCGGCGCATTAACAGCAGGTTCTGTAAACGCAGCTACTAGCACTGTGAGCGGCGCATTAACAGCAGGTTCTGTAAACGCAGCTACTAGCACTGTGAGTGGTGCATTAACAGCGGGTTCTGTAAACACTACAACTGCTAGTGTAAGCGGCGCATTAACAGCGGGTTCTATTAATACTAGTGGCGCTTTGAATACTACTAGTATCAATAATTCTGGATTAGTCAGTACTCAAAGTATAATTATCAAGGGCGGCAATCCCGGTCCGGGCAAGGTCTTGGTCTCAGATGCTAATGGTATGGGTATCTGGTCAGACCCACCACCTATCCTTAGAGAAAAATTCCTTGGGGCTGTTACGGGTATCCTTTCTACGACCTATATTGCTGGTACGCCTACGACTTTTAATACTTTTAGTATCAGCAGGACAGTGAATGGTAGGAAAGTGTCTACTGCCAAACTTGTTAATAGCTCTATGCCAGAGATCAACTTTGATTTTTATTCTCTGAGTTCTGGTAATGGTTTGATATTAAGAACTATAGGACTACCTATAGAATTGGATCGTAGAGATGGGGACGGAGAGGTTAATATACCCGGCACTAATTTGAAAGTTACGACTTTCAATGGCAGTACTCTTACAATTCGTAAAATCACTAATACTGGTGGACCAGTGGACTCTAACTTCCAGTTCAACCTCTATGGCTTTTTCTAGAAGCTAAACAACTCAGCCAGAGTTGGGTGCGGGAAAATCCAAGAACGAAGATCTTCTATAGTAGAACCTTGTTTTATTATGCCTAGGGCTACAGAGATGAGTTCGCTGGCACCATGACCGATCATGTGAATACCTATAATTTGTCCTGTGCTGGATTTGATTATAATTTTATTATAACCCCGTTCTTTGCCCTCTAGGCGAGCTTTTCCGCTCTTGGTCCAAGGAACAATAATAGTATCTACATCATTTGGGTAGAGCTGTTTGGCTTCAAGTTCTGTATAACCTAAGTATGCGACTTCTGGTTTGCTAAAGATGACTTGAGCTACTAAATGTTTTGGGATACTAGTTTGACTAGGAGAACCGGTTAAATGTTTGGCTAAAAGACGAGCTTGCGCATAAGCATAGTGAGCCAAATTTAATTCAGAGCTAATATCACCGATAAAAAATATTTTGTCAGAATTCAAGTGAGGAGCCTTGTCTAGACCTTGGGGGGAGACTGCTTTTCTACCGATAGCTACTACGATTTCCTCTCCTTCTTGATATGGGATTGATAAAAGATTTTTTTGATTTACTAAAACTTCAATTTTTTGACGAGCCAGTTCTTCCATAAGTTTGGAATGAATAAAATTATCCAAAAAGCCTAAGATCTTGTCTTGAGCCTCAATGATACGAGTCCTAATACCATGATGAGCCAGTATTGAGGCGAGTTCCACGCCGATATAGCCACCACCAATAAAAGAATAAGCAGGAGCTAATCCTCGGTTTAAATTTTCTGGACTAAATAAAGTATCGGTATTATGAATCCTGAATCCAGTCGGCAGTAAATTGGGATCTAGGCTCGCTGGCTGAGATCCAGTCGCAATGATAAGTTTAGAGGCTTCATAACTCTGTCCTGAGATTATAACGACAGGATGATCTGGATTACTAAGATCACAAGTAGCCTCATCTATTATTACAGAAACCTT
Source organism: uncultured Gammaproteobacteria bacterium (assembly GCA_964487825.1). GTDB lineage: Bacteria > Cyanobacteriota > Vampirovibrionia > LMEP-6097 > LMEP-6097 > CAZASO01. The sequence continues at coordinate 17,906 of CAZASO010000027.1, read as the reverse complement.
GGCTTCTCGAAGCTCAGCTTCGATACCTTTTTCTAGCAATAATTGATGTTTATGGAGTTGGCTTGCTAGTTTATCCAAAGAATTAGTGGCATGCAAGAATTTACTAGGAATGCAACCCCGATGCAAGCAAGCACCACCTAGTTTATTTTTTTCTATCAGGATGATTTCTTCTTGCGGGGCTAGTCTGCGAAGTTCAAGAGCTAGTTTGTAACCAGCAGGCCCTCCTCCTATAATAATTATTGCTTTATTCATGTGAGATAGTGGGGTGAAGTAGCAAGGAGCTAGTAGAAGGTGAGCCTAGCGCGTCTACTGCTGATTTGTTGGCAAGTTGATTAAGCCTCTTACTAATTAGTTCTAAATCAAAAGGCGAGCCTTGAAAATCTTCTAGTAATATTTTGGAGTCTAAGTCGCTAGGCTTTTGATGATTAAGCCGAATAGAGCCTTGTTGAATAAAAGCTCTAGAAGCCATTGCTTGAGCGGCTCCTGTGATTTTGTGAGCGACCCCCTGATCTAGAATTACTAGTTCTCCAGAAACACTTTCATTAAAACAATCCAGAGTTTTGATGGGCGAGTAAGTTTTTTGGAGTGAAGGCTGACATTGGCTTTTATAAATAAGACCTTGCTGAAAATATCTAGCCAGTTCTGGGATTTGAGTGAGTAGGCTATTGATATAACTAGAGATTTTGGAGAAAGAGTCTCTTAAAGAACCACCCCAGTTGGGATTTTGCAAGGAACTTATAAATGTATAACAAATATCACCACCATGCAGAACTAAGCGCCCACCACTCGGCCTAGTATAGACTGGTAAACCTAGTCCTGAAGCTAGTTCTAGGATTTGAGACTGGCGTTTAGGATTAGACATCTGGAGTTTGCCTGCGCTTAAAGCAGCTCTAGGCCAAGTATAAAAATATATAACTGCTTCAAATTCCGATCCAGCCTCGTAGCTAGCAAGGCGCTCACGGTCATAGCTCATGGGATCTAGTCCTATCATAAATGGCTTGTACTAAGACTTTGATCTGCGAGGCTATCTGCCATATAGCTACTGCGAGTTAGAGGAGAGGCTTGTATCCAGAGTCCTATCTTCTGAGCTTGCTCTGTGTAATACTCATAAACACTGGGTTCTACATATTCAACCACGGGAAGGTATTTGCCGGGGGCTTGAAGATATTGTCCTACCGTGACATAACGCACACCACTATTATAAAGGTCTTCAAATAAAGCAAGAACCTCATCTTGGCTCTCGCCAAGACCTAACATCATGCCACTTTTGAGTTTCAAATCACTATGATCCCTAAAATATCTGAAAAGTTCTAGAGCTTTGCTGTAACTAAAACCCGGTCTTACGAAAGGATAGAGAGATGGCACGGTTTGAATATCAAAACAAAGCATGTCAGGTTTGGCTGTGATAATCTCATCAAAAGAAGACTGTTGATTTTGAAAGTCAGGTATAAGTAGCTCCAAACGCACATCTGGTCTATGTTTGCGGACATGCTCTGTAACTCTACGAAAATGAGCTGCACCACCATCTGCCAAATCATCTCTAGTAGGAGCGGTGATGACTAAATAGCGAGCATTCATATAGTTAACCATGTCCAGCATTTTTTGAGCTTCTTCTGGGTCTACAGGGCTGGGTTTTTTGCGTCCTACGGCACAGAAAGTACAGGCTCTAGTACACTGAGAACCTAAGATCATTACCGTAACTATGCCGCGAGAAATACACTCCCCCCTATTAGGACACTTAGCTTCTTCGCAAACAGTGGTCATGCCAGATAAAGGCATTTTGGAAATTAGTTGATTGAAAAGATATTTAGGCTTATGATTACGAAGCCATTTGGGTAGAGAAGGTAAATCAGAATCTATCTTAAAAGGGTTCACTAAGATTATGATAAACGAATTTTTGAGTCCCGCTCAGGGAGTGGCTCTTTAGGCTATAAACAAGCATGATAAAATGAAGTGTAGATGGCAAAATGGCGCCTCGATATTTTTTCAACCATTGCTGATGCTAGAGCCAAAGTCACTCTTGGAAAACTGAGCCAATTAGAATTATCTGCCAGCATACAAAGCCTGCATATCTTGGATACTTATACTTTGGAGGCTGGGATTTTAGATGTCCATTCCATTAAATCTGTTGCCGAACTTTTTTTTAATAAGTTTACTCAAAGATATTCCTTAGTTCAGAGTTTTCTTAGTTTAGAAGCTTTGAAAGAGTTAACAGAAGATAGTCATTTTAATTGGCTTATAGAGATAGGCTTCCTGCCCGGTGTAACTGATAATGTGGGGCATACGGCCCAGCTTACTGTTGAGGATTTTCTTAAAACCAAATTTGGAGTAGGTGAGAAAGTTTACAGCTCCCAACTATTTTTACTAGAAGCAGATCTTAGCTCTCAAGACCTACAAAAAATCAGTATGGCTTTGCATAATCCTTTGATCCAAAGATCTCAAATCATTCATAGAGAGGATTTGCTAAGGGGAGAGGCTTTAGCTTTATATATACCTAAGGTGGATTTGCGGGCTACCGAGTTATACAAAGAAATTGATCTAGAAGTCAATGATGATGAGCTTTTGAGACTAGGCCGAGAGGGGATAGATAGTAGAGGCCCCTTGGCTCTTAGTTTAGATTACATGAAAACTATTCAAGCTCATTTTCGCCAACTAGGTCGCAAGCCAACAGATCTCGAACTAGAGTCTATCGCTCAGACTTGGTCTGAACACTGCAAACATACTATTTTTGCAGATCCCATTGATGATCTTACTGAAGGCCTTTATAAAACCTATATCAAAGGGGCAACTCAGCAGATTCGCAAAAACAAAAGCAAAGCTCATCAAGCTGGGCTTAATAGTGTTGGTGATTTTTGTGTCTCGGTATTCTCGGATAATGCAGGTCTCATTGAGTTTGATTCTAAGTATCTTGTGAGTCACAAAGTCGAGACTCATAATAGTCCTAGTGCCCTAGATCCCTTTGGTGGAGCCATTACTGGCATAGTGGGGGTTAATCGAGATGCTATTGGTTGCGGCATGGGTGCTAAACCTATAGCTAATACTTATGGCTTTTGTTTTGCAGATCCAGCAGATGAGGAGCCTCTTTATAGAGATGCAGACCTAAGTGAAAAAATGTTAAGCCCAAAGCGCATCTTGGAAGGAGTTGTTCAAGGTGTTAATGTTGGTGGTAATTGTTCTGGGATACCTACGGTGCATGGTTTTACTTATTTTCATTCTCGCTACAAAGGTAAACCTTTGGTCTTTGTTGGGACTTTGGGGCTTTTGCCGAAACAACTCAATAACGCACAAGCTTCTCATTTGAAGAAGGCTCAGCCGGGGGATCTCATCGTGATGGTGGGTGGCAGAGTCGGTCAAGATGGTATTCATGGAGCCACTTTCTCTTCTGTCGAGATGGATTCTAGTAGTCCAGCTACAGCGGTACAGATAGGAGACCCCATAACCCAAAAAAAATTCAGTGATGCCATTGTCAAAGAAGCAAGAGATTTGGGACTTTATAGCAGCATTACTGATAATGGGGCTGGTGGTCTTAGCTGTTCAGTAGCAGAGATGGCTAGAGAAGCAGGGGGCTGTATCGTAGACCTAGAGAAGGTTCCACTGAAATACCCCGGTTTAGCAGCTTGGAAGATTTGGATTTCGGAATCCCAAGAGCGCATGACTCTTGCAGTTCCAGAAAGTAAATGGGTGGAGTTCAATGAATTAATGAAAAGAAGAGGGGTGGAAGCCACTGTTATAGGGCGTTTCACGGATTCAACTAAGTGCGAAGTTTTCTATGAGCAAAAACTTAAACTTATGGATTTAGACCTAAAGTTTTTACATGAAGGACTTCCTGCTCAACACCTTAGTACTCTGAGTCCTACTCAAATCCGACCGAGTATTAATGAAGCTGAGTTAAGAGAGCAACTTATAGCAGAGGTTTTTAATGATGACTATGCTCATAGTCTTCTGGAGATACTATCTAGATTAAATTTGGCTTCTAATGAGTTTATCTCATCACAGTATGATCATGAAGTCCAAGGAAGCTCTGTTATCAAACCCTTACAGGGATTGGGTCGTGTTAATGGGGATCATGCTGTTATAAGACCAGTTTTTGAATCTCCCAAAGCTATACTACTTACTAGCGCTTTAGCCCCTGCTTCTTCAGAGCTTAGTCCTTATGATATGGCTGCTGCTTGCATAGATGCTGCTATTAGAGCGGCTGTGGCAGGAGGGGCTCCTCTAGATCATTTGGCTTTGTTGGATAATTTTTGTTGGTGTAGCTCTAATGAACCAGAAAGACTATATCAACTCAAAGAAGCCGCTAGGGCTTGTTACGATTATGCTCTAGCTTATTCTACTCCTTATATCTCTGGCAAAGACAGCATGTTCAATGATTTTCGTGGCTATAATGCTCGTGGAGAAAGTTTGAAGATATCTGTTCCTCCTACTTTGCTGATATCTGCTCTTGCCGTTTTGGATAATTATTTGTTGGCTAATACTCTAGATTTCAAAGCAGCAGGTGACAAGATTTATGTTCTAGGTTCTACTGCTGATGAGATGGGTGGTTCTGAGTTCTATGCTTTGCTCAATGAGCGCAATGCGCAAGCCGAAACTTTTATTAGAGGACATTGCCCCAAAGTCAATGCCCAAGTTAATTTGGAGGCATATAGGTTCTTTGAAAAAGCACACCGAGATGGCTATATAGCTTCTGCTGTATCTATAGCTAGAGGTGGTTTTGCTTATGCTTTAGCGAGATCCTGTATGTCCTCCATGCTAGGAGCAACGGTTTGCTTAGATGCCTTGCCTAGTAGTAGTATGTCTTTAGCTTCTCTCCTTTATTCTGAAAGTGCGGGACGGATTTTGTTCTCTGTGCATGGAGACTTGGCTTCAGACTTTGATGAAATCCTGAAGCAATGTCCTTCTGAGATTAAACTTATAGGAGAGGTTACGGCTTCATCTAATATGCTGATCAAATTTGCTTCTAGTGATTTGCTCAGCTTGAGCTTGGATCACCTACAAAGCTCTTACAGAGAGAGGTTCATACATTTCTAATGATGATGGCTGCCCCACGCGTTATAGTTCTTGCTGGTTTTGGCATTAATTGCGAAGAAGAAACTAAGTTTGCTTTTGAGTTGGCTGGTGCTAAAGCAGATATAGTTCACACTAATGACCTTATTAGTCAGCCGAATAAACTACTTGAATATCAAATTTTAGTTTTCCCCGGTGGTTTTTCTTTCGGTGATGATACTGGTTCTGGTAGAGCTTTAGCTAACCTTCTTCGCAATCATTTGTTAGAAGAGATACATAATTTCAGGGACAGAGATACGCTTATATTAGGCATCTGCAATGGCTTTCAAGTCCTTACTAATTTGGGTCTTTTGAAAGGGACTTTGGTTCATAATGATGGAGCTAGATTTATTACTAGATGGGTAGATCTAGAAGTTTCAACCAAGAGTCTTTGGTTTACTGATATAGAGAAGATTAGTCTTCCCATTGCTCACGGAGAAGGTAAATATTATGCTGATGCTCAAACCCTCTCGGAGATTGGTTCTTCTTCGACCTTAATTCGATATGTTTCAGGCAACATTTGTAAGACGGAGCAGTTGATCGCGAACCCCAATGGCTCCTTAATGGATATTGCTGGTTTGACTAGCCCTGACGGTCGCATCCTAGGTTTAATGCCACACCCAGAAAGAGCTATCTTCCTGCATCATTTACCTTATTGGACTAGGCTCAAAGCCGCCTACCGTAAGCTGCATAAGACTTTGCCAGATTATGCACCCGGCTTAACTTTGTTCCAGAACGCTGTCAAATATTTTAATGGTGAGACTAGAACGGATGAAGATAGGGAGTTGTTACTAAAACAATAATTATGCTTGGAGAAAAATGTGGAGTTTTTGGGATTTTTGGGGAAGGGCTAGATGTTAGTAGGTTGTGTTTTTATGGACTTTTTTCTATTCAGCATAGAGGGCAAGAAGCCAGTGGTATCGCCGTAGCAGATGGTTATGGTATCGCTCACCATAAGGGTTCTGGCTTGGTTACTCAAGTCTATTCAGAAGATCATATCTCTCAACTCAAAGGATATATTGGTATAGGACAGAATTTATATTCTACTTGTAAGGTTTCTAATCGCAAACATATACAGCCCGTCATCATCAAAAACGGACTTCTCGCTTTGGCTCACAATGGTAATTTGCCTAGTACCAAAGCACTCAAAAATTTTTTATTAGAAAGAGAAGTCGATATCAATGACAAGAATGATTCTGAGTTGATGGCAGAAGCTATCGCATATTATGTCCGCCAAGGCTATAAGCTTTCTGAAGCGCTAGAAGCCGCATATCCATTGTTTACAGGGGCTTTTTCTTTATTAGTGATGGATAAAAACTCCCTTGTCGCAGTACGAGATGCTTTTGGTATTAGACCTCTTAGTATGGGTCGTATTCAGAGTAGTACTGGATCTCAAGGTTTTGTTTTTTCTTCAGAGACTTGTTCTTTTCATACTATTGGGGCAGATTTTATTCGTGAAGTGCAGCCGGGGGAGATGATCATCATAGATGAGGACGGAGAAAGAAGCCTACAGTTAGAAGCGAGTAAACCTAAATTAGATATTTTTGAATTTGTGTATTTTTCTAGACCCGATAGTGTTTTGTTGGGTCAGTCTGTCTACGAAATGCGCAAACGCTCTGGGGAAGAGCTTGCTAGAGAATGTCCACTAGAGGTAGATTTGGTTATACCAGTGCCAGATACAGCGATACCTGCTGCGATTGGTTACGCTAGAGTGATGAAGTTGCCTCTGGAGATGGCTCTCACCAAAAATCGTTATATACATAGGACTTTCATTCAGCCAGATCAGCATCTAAGGCAGCTGGGAGTTAAGCTAAAGCTCAGCCCTCTATATGAAGCTATCAGGGGTCGCAAAGTCTTATTAATAGATGATTCCATAGTGCGCGGCACTACTTCGCAGCAGATAGTAGGTACTCTATTTGAGGCTGGCGCTTTAGAAGTGCATTTTTTGATTAGCTCTCCTCCAGTCAAATATCCGGATTTTTATGGGATAGATACTCCTGTGCAGAGAGATCTTATAGCAGCGACTAAATCCATAGAAGAAATCAGAGAATTTATCGGTGCTACCAGTATCCACTACCTTAGTTTAGAGGGTTTGATTCGTGCTACTGGACTGGATTCTAGCTTTTTCTGTACTTCTTGTTTTACAGGTGAATATCCTCTAGATATCCAAGAACGCAAACAAGAAGTGAGTTTTGATTTGTCTGGTACTACATAAATATGCTTAGAGTTGCAGTTTTATTCTCTGGTTCTGCTACCACTGTTTCTGCCCTACAGCAGGCTATTAGAGAGCAGCACTTGCAAGGTCTAGAGATAGTTTGTGGGATTTGTAGCAATGATAAATCTGAGGCTATCACTAGGTTAGTTCATGAAGGTATAGCTCAGATCTATGTTGTTCCATCAGGAGCGGATTTTGATACTAGATTATTAGAGGTCTTAGCTAGTCATCAAGTAGATATGCTAGCTCAGTTGGGTTGGCTAGCTAAAACCCCAAAAGCAGTCATAGAGCGCTATAGAGGGCAGATTATCAACCAACACCCCGGTCCGTTGGATCCCGGTCGTCCAGATTTCGGGGGACGGTTTATGTATGGTCTGAGAGTGCATATAGCTTGTTTGGATTTTGCATATAGGACTCAGCACAATACTTGGACCGAAGCTACTATTCATGAGGTTACAGAAGAATATGATAAAGGTGGACTTATAGATACTGAGAGACTGGAGCTAGGGCAGGATATATTGTCTAGAGATCTTGCTGAGCCGAACTTACTGCGTCAAGCTGCCCTAGAATTACAGCAGCGTTTGCTAAAGATAGAACATCAATTAGTTATTAGAGTTTTTCGCAAAAAGCTAGAACAGGCTCAGCTACTAAGTTTCACTAGAAATGAGCCTTTGATTGCAAG
>CAZASO010000027.1:0-9866 GCA_964487825.1 uncultured Gammaproteobacteria bacterium | reverse complement strand
AGCTAGAACAGGCTCAGCTACTAAGTTTCACTAGAAATGAGCCTTTGATTGCAAGCAACGATTTAAGACAGCTAGAACTTAGTAAAGAACTAGCTATTAGACTTGTTGCGAAATAGCCATTTCATAACAAGTCTAATAATCTGGGCTAAGGCAGAGGCTTGCCATGTTCCAAATAGTAATTAGCCCTCTCTTCATATTCTGGGTGATTGAGCTTGAAAGCTTCTGGCATTGGTGACATGCGGATATAGTTGGGATCAGTGGTTATAGGGTTCTCTGGTTCTAGTGGGTTAGTCATTTGCACAGGATATTCTATATAATCTGGGACCATTCCTCTAGTGTTGGCATCATAGATTTCTTTTTGCTGTCTAGCATTACGCATCTCTAAGGCGAGTCCACCTAAATGTGGTATCACGCCAAGCCCATATGCTGTCGAGATTCCAGCCGAATCATAAGTCCCCGGATAATTGAATGGGGTTACAGTATCTAGAGGGAAAAAACTAAGAAATTGATACAGAGTTTCTTTTTTACTGGCTTGGGTTTTTTCTCGGTTATAGCCCCAGCCCGGAGCCAATCTCTGATAGTTAGCTTTGGATTTTGGGGGATTAGTTACCCTGTAAGGATCTATGCGCCCTCCGCTAGCATAACCTGTAGGATGCCAGTATTCTGAAGGATACATATATTCTGACGGATTTGGTCTTTGAGACTGAGGAGCTGGCACGGCGTAAGTGTTTTGAGAAGGGCTCATACCTAAGCTTCTTAGGAGAAGACCTTCTCTGTTATAAAGACCGATAAAACCACTAGCTTGTTTGATGATGACTTTATCAGCATCACTCTGTTCTATGTATCTCTCCCATTGAGGACTAAGCTCTACTTCAACTTTACTGGCATCTCTGAAAACCTGTTGGATAGAGGGACTCAGCTCTTGGAACTTCATGCCAACTATTAATACAGTCTCTTGCTTGAAGGGATTTTCTTCAGCCAAGCTTGGGCTCATAAAACTTAATAATATGATGAAGTAAAATATATATCTCATTAATTAAACCCCAATAATCTTCCTGTATTCCCGAAAAAATTAGTTAATCCCATAAAAAACAAAGGCAGGATTAATAAAAACACTATGACTCCAATACTAGGTTTGATAGTAAAACTTACTTGAAAAGCATTAATTTGCGGTGCGGCTCTAGAGATGAGACCTAAGATGATATCCGCTGTCATGATGGTAAGGACTACTGGGCTCACTATGATAAATCCCATGGAGATGATGTCTCCTACTAGATGTACTATCCTGAGGGTATCAAAATTAAAAGTATGAGAGTAAATATTGATAGCACTAAAACTCTGATGTAGAGATTCTATGAGCCTTTCAGGTCCTCTGACCACAAAAAAAATCACTATAGCGAGAGTGGACATAAATTTACCCATGATGGTAGTTTGAGCCCCAGAGTGAGGGTCAAAAGTTTGGGCTGAAGAAAAACCCATCGAAGAGTCCATCATTTCACCACCACTGACTATGGTCTCGAACATTAGCTTAGCTACGAAACCTATAAGTAAACCTATGCAAATATTAATCACTATAGACCAAGCCAAGTAATAAGAAGTAGCTGGAACCTTGGGTAGTTCCATGCTGTTAAGTAGAATCATAGTCAGAAAAATCCCAAAACCAATTCTAGTTAGTGATGTGATGTTTTTATGTCCAAAAATAGGAGCCATATGCAAGAAAGCTAGAACCCTCACAAAGACTAAGCTTGAGGAGACGGCTAGTTCAGTACCAGTGCTAAAACCACTATTCCTAAAAAACCCTGCTAGTAATTCCATTATTCAGCCCCTTGTGTTTGATTGATGGAAGATTTAATCCTATCCAAAGCAGCTCTGGCTTTTTGACGACTGGCTTCAAGTTCTGAGTTCCTGCGACCTAGGTTAATGTCTAGTGGAGGAGTTTCTTCGTTAGTTGTTTCTGCTGGGATACTAGGTCTAGTACTAGCTTGAGTGGCTGGTCTTGTAGTAGGTCTTGGCTGCTGGCTTTGAGTGGCTGGTCTTGTAGTAGGTCTTGGCTGCTGGCTTTGAGTGGCTGGTCTTGTAGTAGGTCTTGGCTGCTGGCTTTGAGTGGCTGGTCCTGTAGTAGGTCTTGGCTGCTGGTTTTGAGTGGCTGGTCCTGTAGTAGGTTTTGTGGATTGATTATTAATCTCAGGCTCACTAGGCTCAGGAATTAAGGTCTCCATAATATCTTCTTGTAAAAGACTGGGACTTCTTTGAAGATAGTTGATGGCTGGAAGCCTGTCGCTATCTGCTTCTGCGGGTACTTCTACTACCTCAGCTTCGTCTTCAGGGACTTTGCTTTCATTGAGAGCTTTAGCGTTTTGTGGGGCAGAAGGACCATCTGAGGCTATTTCTTCAGGGGAGAAAAGAGGGCTATCATTAGCTTCATCTTTTTTAACTTCTTGTTGAAATAATTTTTTGGGTGGGAGAGGATGAGAGCTAAGACTTGGAATTAGATTGAAAGCACGACTAATAGTTTGACTTGAGTATTGTTTGAGGTATTGGAACATATAAAACCCAAAGACTATAAGTGCTAAGAATACGCCAAGGATTTTGACAGCAGAGCCTAGGGTCTGCTCTTGTACTTGAGTTGCTGCTTGCAAGATGCCGATAACAAGACCAATTGCAGCAGCTAGAATCACAAGAGGACCAGAGATAAACAAAACGGTAAAAATCCCGTCTCTTATTGCTTGTGGCATCCAATCCATTTCTTATCCTAATTAAAGCTTTGGGCTAATCCCTTGATAATGAGATCCCAACCGTCTATTGCCACGAAAATCATAATTTTGAAAGGCAAAGACACTATGGTTGGTGAAAGCATCATCATACCCAGCGCTAAGAGTATATTAGCAACGATTAGGTCAATCACCAAGAAGGGAATGAAGACTAGAAAGCCGATTTGAAAAGCTTTGCGCATTTCTCCCAATAAATAAGCTGCAGAAAGCTCTCTAGTCTTGACATCATTAGGTTTTTTTGGAAGAGCTTCCCTACTAAGTTTATAGAAGAATTTAAGGTCATTGTTGTCTACATTCCTGAGCATGTGTTGTTTTAGGGGGCCGTAAACTTCTCCCATTGCTTTAGCTAAGCCGATTTGATTGTTAGCCAATGGTATAAGAGCGTTTTTGTTAATTAGATCTATCTCTGGACCTAAAACATAGGTGCTGAGCACCAAAGCTAGTCCTATTAGAACCATGTTGGGAGGTGAGTTCTGAGTACCTAGAGCTTGTCTAATCAAAGACAAAACCATAATGATGCGTAAAAAAGGAGTCATGGAAACTACCACGATCGGAATAAAACTCAATAAAAATAAAAGGCCTACTATCTGTAAGCTGGGTTCGAGATCTGGTAGTAATCTGCCAAGGTCTTCCATTAGATAAGCCCGCTTATAGCTTTATTCACAGTTTGAAGGATAAGATGGCTTACTTCAAGATAAGAGGCGGCTTCGCGAAGGAATTTCGGTGATTATGGCTGATTGTGTTTGGATAAATTTATACTCAAAACAGCGGCTTTTGGCTGTGTTCCTGTATGAGGCCAGCGTCCAGAAGGGTGTTGTACGGACAAAAACAAAGTCTCCCCATCATCACTAAAATAGGGGCCAGTAAGTTCTGCGCCCAAAGGTGCAGAAGCAAAACGCCGTGGGATAGCAGCTTGGGGGCCACTGAGAGCTATAACATAGAGTCCATTATTGCCATAGTTTTTGCGACGCTCGGGGAGCATAAACTCAACGGTTGCATCAGTAGTTACCCAAAGATTGCCCTGAGTATCGAACGCTAGATTATCAGGGCAAGAAAAGCCTTGTTCAGAACTACCTATTACAAAATTTTTATATTGAAAGTCTTTAGCCTCAGGATCTTCTTCTATCAGTCTTAGTATGGATCCTAGATCATTGAGACGACTTAGGTTTTTGGTCAAAGAGATATATACGGAACCATCATGGGGACTGACTTCTAGGTCTTCAGGTCTATCTAAAGGACTAGCACCTAATAGCCTCGCTGCTTCTCTAGTATGTATGAGCATCTCAGCATCACTCTTGTAGCGCTTGGCTAGCTTGGGGTTTTGGCGACTAAGTTCTAACCATTCACCTTGACCTTGTTCTTGGGGATCCAAAGATGGACTGATGGTCTCGCCGTCTCGATGAAAGCGAGCAACGAAGAGTCTTCCTTCACTCAAAAGATCACTGAAGCCCCTAAAAATATCTCTGTATTCGTAGGCTTTGACAGTACTGTGTGCTTGCTGAAAACTATGACTAGAGATGAACTTATAAATATATTCGTTTTCTTTGTCGTCTCCCATATAGACTACGACTTTGCCTGATTTGGAGATGCGAATAGTAGCGTTCTCATGCGCGAAACGCCCTAGCCAACTGTGTTTGCGGGGTGTAGATCGCGGATCATAGGGATTGATTTCTACTATCCAGCCATAATGTTTTTTCTTGAAATGAGGCCAATGATATTTGCTATCAAAATCTTCATAGTTCTCCTCACAAGTAAGAACACTACCCCAAGGAGTTCTAGTCCCCCCACAATTGGCTAAAGTACCATAGACATCTTCATGAAAATAGTTTTGTAGAGGACCAGTAAACTCTACAGGTGTGTTAGCATCTATGCGTCTGTTATGGCTATGCTCATTACTATAGTCGTAAACCCAGTCAGCATCAGCATTGCGTTTAATGCGAATAATGGAACCTCCTACGCTTTTGCGTTGCTCTGCTATATCAGGGATATAATGCGGATCTACTGATTCGTGGTTAACCCAGAGTAGAGCTTCATTAGGGTTTTCTAGGGGTAAAAAACAAGTGAAATCATTATTGAAGCCGAAATATTGTCCTTTGCCTATACTATCTCCCCAGCTTCTTATGATGCGATAGTGGAAGCCTTGTGGCAATATTAATTCATCTTTGATGCTGGGTCCTAATGGGTGGAAATCTAATCCTGTACTGGGTTCTAGTTTTCTTGGCGTAGATATCTTATGGCAGGATTCAAGGAGAGGACTCAGTCCCAAGCTCAGTGAACTCAGACCTAATAATTTGAGAAATCGTCTGCGATCAAGCATAAAGTTTTTTGTAGATCCAGTAATTACTGAGAACTTTTTTGACATAGTTTTTGGTTTCGTTATAGGGAATTTCTTCAACAAAGATATCTAGATCCGAATTGTTGAGCCTCATCCACTGTGAAACCGCACCGGGGCCTGCGTTATAAGAAGCTACGGCATAGACCATATTGTTAGAGAATCTCTCAAACACATCTTCCATATACCTAATGCCTAATTTGATATTTATACTAGGGTCTTTAAGCTCTTCTGCTTTGGGTGAAGCGATACCAAGTCTACGCGCTAAATCTCTAGCCGTGAAAGGCATAACTTGCATAAGACCTACTGCTCCTGCTTTACTACTAATCTCAGGCCTATAATGAGATTCTTGTTTGATGAGGGCTTGTGCCAGCATGGGATCTATTAGACGGCGTTTACCTGCTTCGTCTGCGATCAAGTCAGCATAAGGCAGTGGATATGCAAAAAACAGTCTTTTGTCGTGTAGATCTATAGAACCTTTGATATCCTCTATGCTCTCTTGGCCTAGCTTGATAGCAGAGTAAGTATCTCCTGCTTTAGCGTAGAGCCACATTTTCATGTTGTCGTCCAGCTTGTATTGATTGGCTTCAGCATCAGAATCCAAGAGGGCTTGATACTGTTCTAGAGCTATAAGTTCAGCAACTTCATTACCATATCTTTCTTGAATTTCTTCAGTGCTGAACATATCAGTCCAACGCCAGTTAGGGTAAGCACTAAACTCATTAACTTTGTTCAACAAATACCATTTGGTTTTTTTGTTCAAACACTGTTCGGCACGAAAACGATAATAGTCTAGAGGGTGCTCCTCGATTATGTTCTGGAGGTAAGCATTAGCTAGATTCTTTTCACCTTGTTTTTCATAAATTTTGGCAGCCCAGAAAGCAACAAAAGCATGGGATTTGGATTCAGGATATTTATCCCAATGTTCTTTAGCAAGGCTGAGAGCTATATCATAGTTAGATTCTTTGTATTCCCGCCAGAACACGGTAGCCATGCTCTCTGCAGCATACAAACTATCTGGGTAGTTGGTATAAATGGCTTCATAATCTGATTTGAGACCACTTAGTTCTGCTATATGCCAGAGTATTTTGTCTTTATGTTTGGACATGAGAGGAGCTAAGCTCTGTAACTGGCTGATACTGGCTGTCTCTGAAGATAGGCTCAGTAAGTACTCTATGGCAGCTTTGGCTTTATCATCCTCAGTCTCACTAGGGATGCGCTTTAGGAGCAAAGCTAAGGCTTCTTGTCTTTTGCCTGCTTGAACTAGACTCTCAGCATGTTCTAGGATGGGAGATTTGGCTGCACTTGTAAAATAACTAAGAGCTTTGGCGTAATCACCGCGACTAAAATAACTAAGTCCTATTTGAGAACTAAGATCTGCAAATTGTTTGCGATGCTCAGGACTCATGTTAGCTATCTCATCTACGACAAGCCCTGAAAGGTTACCACTAGGGCTTTTGATGAGATAGTCTCGTAGATAAGCTATCTTGCAGCTAGGGTCTTCGTCTTTGCAGAGACCTGCTAGATAGTAGTTAGCACCTATAGCAAAATCTGAATCGGGAGCAATGCTTTGTACAGAAATAAATTTATCTCTGGCTTTATCTAGTTTGTTTTGTCTTAGATAGGATTTGGCTAACTCGTAGCTGTAACGCGGGTCTTTGGAGAATTTGCGAGATAGTTGTTCATGGATCTCAGAAGCTAGCCTCTCCAAACCCAGTCCCTCAGCCATTTTGGCTAGGCGATACTTGGCAAAACGAGGCAAGTAGTCAGGGTCTATCACATAGTAATGATGGAAAGCGAGAGCCTTCTCACCCATATCTTCATAGATACTAGCTAGTAAAAAATTACGCCTATTCTCTAATTGTTTGGGTAAATTACTGAGTTGACACAATTCCGCACTAGAGACTTTGGGCTGTTCTTTATGTTTGTGATAGGCGGATTGAATTTGTTCTTCAAGAGCCCTAAACTCTTCTTTGGAGAGCTGGGGTCTATGACTATAAATATCCGTAAAAAAATAAACTGCAAAAGCAATAGCAATAGCAGCTACAGCTGCATAAACTATCCTTAGCTTAGAAGATCTGAGCTGGCTTGATTTTAGCCCCGGAACTTTAATTTCGGGGATCTTAAACTTAGGCACAAGGCATATTATCGCTACTTGTTAGCTAATTGTCCACAAGCCGCATCTATGTCATGTCCTCTTTCTTTGCGGATGGTGACAGTTTTACCGCGGCTCTCTTCTTCTAAGATTTTTGCAAATTGTCTTATGCTTCCTTGTTCAGATCTCTGAAACACAGCATTAACATCTGTTTGGTTATAAGGAATTAAATTGATATTACAGTGTAATTTCTGTACTAATTTAGCTAAGGTTTTTGCTTTATGTGGGGAATCATTGAGATCGCGGATCATAGCGTATTCAATAGTGACTCTGCGATTGGTTTTGTTCACAAAATTTTCAAGTGCTGCGATAATTTCAGCGACAGGCCATTTGCGATTAATGGGTACCAAATAATCTCGCCCTTCATCTTCAGGGTCATGCAAACTCAATGCTAGAGTGACTTGTAGCCCTTCTTCTGCTAGCTTGAGCATGGCTGGAACTACCCCACTAGTAGATACCGTGATATGTCTCACACCGATACCCACAAGATTACGAAATTTGTGTATGGATTCTAGGACATTGTCATAGTTGTTCAAAGGCTCTCCCTGACCCATAAACACAAGATTGTCTATCCTCTCTCCACTTATATTTTGCATGAGTAGAACTTGTTCTATGATCTCATCAGCGCTGAGATTGCGCTGAAAACCTAGGGTCCCGGTCGCACAAAAAGGACAGCGCACGGCACAGCCTACTTGAGAACTGATGCAAGCTGTAAACCTAGTCTTAGAGCCTGCCTGAGAAGTCCCATCTGTGTTGTTATGCTCGCCCTTACGATACTCATTTATGTCTAATAAACTCCGCTCGCTCGGACTTGCATGCCTAGCATCTGGGAGCTTTTTGGATAGGTTCTTAGCTAGCTCAGGAGCATTGGTCATAGCCATGAGCACTGACTCGATATGGTCTCCCTGAGTGGTTTTGAAAAGAAACTTCTGAGTGCCATCTACACTAATTTGGTGTTTAGCAACACTAAGAGAACCCACTGTATATCTGCTTTTGAGGATTTCACGAGCCTTAGTACCGAGGTCTGTCATTTGCTCCCAGTCTCTTGTGGATTTAGCATAGATCCACTTAAAGATCTGCTGGGCTCGGAATTTCTCTAAACCTAAGTCAAGGACCAGTTTCTCCAACTCTAATAAAGAAAGGCCAATGAGAGAACTATTAGTAATATTCGGTTTTAGCTCTATGTTTTTTTGCACTAAGGGATTATTTTAGCATTCTGTAATACCTGTTTAGTTGATTAGATAATATGGTATATTTGTTGAATTGAGGCGACATCCGTATGGATAGAGACTTGGTCCCAGTTGGCGTAGAATCTACTGGTCCTTAATAGAGAAGATGACTAATAATATCCAAGCAAATCCAAGTCAAGAAGCAAGCAGAGTCCTTGTGATAGGTCCCGGCTCTCTGGGTTTATGGCTTAGCGCCATGATACAACTTAACTGTCCTGAGGCTAAGCTAGCTCTAACTGGGGCTAGACAAGGATCTAGCACTCTTGAGACTCTAAAAAATCAGGGCTTTAGTTATAGTGATACTGCCTCTACTAATTCTGAAAGCCAGAAGATTCAAAGATTGGGTACTTATGAAACTATCCAAGAAGCAGTCACGGGGCATCAGCCAGACATAGTTATAGTCGCAGTTAAAAGTTCTGCAACAAGACAGGTCGCAGAGCAATTAGCTAGGGCAAGTCTCAAAGATGATGCAATAGTAGTTTCAGTTCAGAACGGTCTCAACGACGAGGTTCTAAGAGAGCGGTTAGGTTCTAAAGTCATAACAGGCATTACTAATGTTCTTGCTACTAGAACTAATACTAGTCGGCAGGTTAAAGTTCAAACTCAGGGTGACCGCTATCTCAAACTCGGAACTAAAGACGGAGACCAAGAGCGATTAAATAAAGTTGTTAGTCTATTTCAGACTGCTGGCTTAAATCCTACAACTCCCGATATTACAAGAGACCAGTGGATCAAACTAGCATGGAATCTAGCTTTCAACACTCTTAGTGTTATTTACGAAAAAACACTAGGTGACTTAGTTGAAGGTCATGGGCCGGAAATTCAGGAGATTATGCAAGATGTCGCTGAAATTAGATATAAGTTGGATTGCGAATTAGAAAAAGGGACTGAAGATGAAAATCAGTTAAAGCAATTGAAGGCTGAGGTGCTGGCTGCTTACAAGACCACTGCAGACAACACTGCTCGACATTCCTTCAAAACTTCGACTTTGCAAGAGTTTGAGCAGAATAGAGGTCAGACAGAGAATTTGATAGGTGATTTTATAGAATATCTACAGAGTCAAAAGAGGGGCAACTTAATTTCTACTCGTCTTGATACACTTGCTCAGGACTTTAAGAGCAAGATTGAAGCTACTGAGAAACACTAGCTATGGCGGATGTCGCCTCAAAACTTCAAGGCAAAAGCTCTAGAAAGTAATCAGCGCTTAGGATTTGTATATTGTTTTTGGATTGTTTCCAGCCAGATTCTTGAGTGAGAACTAGACCCGGTACTTGAAGTTCTTGGCTAAATCTATACATAGCAGAAGAGATATCTGGTCCACCTAATTTGGCTTCAATAAGTAACCAAGGTTTGGATTTAAGTGTGATTAGGAAATCTAC
>CAZASO010000026.1:10353-22234 GCA_964487825.1 uncultured Gammaproteobacteria bacterium | reverse complement strand
CAAATGACCTAGAAATAAGTTAAAGAACCTAGTCCAGATGACCGATAGATGTAATCAAGAGGAAAACAAATCATGTTCTCAATTATAACTAACACTCCAAGTCTTACAGCAGCAAGATCTGTCTATAAAAATACTTTTGATTTACAACGCTCTGTAGAGCGCATGTCTACTGGCAAACGAGTTAACCATGCTGGTGATGATGCGGCTAGTTCTGCGATAGCGGATCTTATGGAGACGGAGATAAGTGGTCTTGGCAAAGCTATCCAAAATGCCCAAGATGGTCTTAGTATGGCTCAGACTATAGATGGAGGTCTTATTGCCGTCCAAGAAAATTTACAGCGAATTAAAGAATTGTTTATCCAAGGTTCGAATGGAACTCTAGGATCTAGTCAAAAAGACTCTATCCAAAGAGAAATCAATGACAGGATCACAACTATAGGGCAGATAGCAGCTACCGTCAAATTCAATGGTAATGCGCTTCTTCTGGCTGGTACGGATAAAACCTTACAAACAGGCGCCTATGTCAATGAGACTACTACTTTGACCTTAACTCCATCTGGAGCTGCTACTGGTATAGATTTGGATATTACGGCGACTACTGGTAATGGTCAGATTAGTGAAGGCTCTTCTGTTGCTTTAGATACCTTACACATACTAGGTGCAAATGTGGATTCACAAGATGGGAGCCATGCGGCGACTACTGCTAATGGTACTCTGTCAGACTTAGATGCGATGATCGCCAATATCTCTCGTATGAGAGGTTCTGTAGGAGCTTTCTCTAATGCCTTGGAGTCTAAGATAGAGTTCATGATGCTACATAAAGAAAATGTCACAGCCTCTAAAGGTAGAATGGTAGACCTAGATGTAGCTGCTGAAAGTTCTAAGCTAGTCAAAGCACAAATTCTACAGAAAGCTGCAACTTCAATGTTGTCACAAGCTAATCAGCTTCCGGCTTCTGTTTTAGATTTATTGCCTTAATTTTGAATATCGCTAGGATGCGATGCATAAAGCCGTTCAGGGGTGGATGATAACGCTGCTAGATTCTAGCAGCGTTTTTTTTTAAGAAGGGATGTAGATGGATAAAACATAAGCAGTCTAATAAATCTAAGGGCGCTATATCAAGCTTTCCGACTAAAGAGTCTAGTCCAAAAGCTTGATTTTCATTAGGATTTGTAAAGCATTTCATAATCTCCTCCGATAGCTAAGAGTGTTGCTAATCTGGGAGACTAAAAAATGTCATTCTTCGTAATTAATACAAATACAGCCGCTCTAAACGCTCAAAGATCTTTATTCAAGAACACAATGCGTCTTCAAAAATCAGTTGAGAGCTTATCTTCTGGCTATAGGCTGAATAATGCAGGGGATGATGCTGCTGGATTAAGTATCGCAGACAAACTCAAGGCTGAAATCGAAGGTCTTCGTAAAGCCAAACAAAATTCTCTTGATGGTATTAGTATGCTTCAAAGCATGGGTGGAGGTCTAGATGCTATCCAAGAAAATCTTTTTAGGATCAGAGAATTATTAGTCCAAGGTGCAAATGGAACTAATGGTGCTAATGAAAAAGATGCTCTTCAAAGAGAAATTAATGAACGCATTACAACCATTAATGATATTGCTAACACCGTCAAATTCAATGGACAAGCACTACTCATAGCTGGTACTACCAAAACTATCCAATCAGGTGCTTATGCTAGTGAGACTACTAGTATAGTGATCACACCGGGAGCAGCGGCTACTGGTATAGATATAGATGTTACTGCGACCACAGGAGCTGGTCAGCTTAGTGAAGGTTCTTCTGTAGCACTAGACACTATACACATCTCTGGAGCTGCTGTTGATTCTCAAGATGGAAGTTTCACTGGTACTGGAGCTAATGGTGGATTGGATGATATTGATGACATGATCAACAATGTCAACAGAATGAGATCTCATTTAGGTGCAGTTCAAAACTCCCTTGAATCCAAGATTTCTTTCTTGGACCTCCATGCAGAAAATGTTACCGCTTCGGAATCTCGTATTAGAGATTTAGATATTGCGGCTGAAAGCAGCAAAATGATCAAACTACAGATCTTGCAGAAAGCTTCAGCAGCGATGCTTGCCCAAGCGAATGGTATGACTCAGATCGCCCTTGACTTAATCCCATAGTCAATCGAACACCCCCCTTATAATCCACCCCCGTACTATAAAGGATGAGATAAGGGAAGATCTGAGTCAAATTTTTAATCAGTTCTTAGTATGGTGAATGCCGCATCAGGACTGTGTTTTAAGGCAGCAGCACTCTAGCAGAAGCTAGGGTTTTTTGGTTGAACATGGTCCTGACTTGTAGATAATGTACGGTTTTAATAAATTCTACAGGGAAATTCATAGACAGAGTAGCAGTTTCTGCTACTTCACCTATAGAATCTTCTGAAATAGAGCTAGGACTAGCTTCGTATTCATTAGCCATACTATCTACTAATACAAAAGAGCTATAGCGTAATTTCTCTTTACTATGATTCTTGTAAGTGAAGACTATATTTAAGCAAGGGCTTCCATATATATCTTGAGTTTTTTTGACTTTGTGGATTTGGAGTTCTACTGGCTCAAGTTCATTCAGGGACTGGCTTTGGCGGCTCATTGTAACTTGTTCCAGGGTTGGTAATTCTTCTGATAGGGCAAGTTGCCAAGTTTGACTTGGTTTGAGTATGATCTCTAGACCGGGTTCTATGCTTAGCATGGAACCTTTGCGACTGAGACCATAGACTAGACCTATGCCACCACCTATAGCAGCAGAGGCTCCATAAATAAAAGGAGTAGCTCCACTGCTGAGTCCGATGATATTACCACTAATGCCGAGCCCCAAAGCTGTAAGGACAGGGGCTGCAATAATTCCGCCTAGAGTGCTTGCTGCTACCTTGAAGCTTTTAGATAATTTGGAAGAAGCTTCTTGGCTATTAGATTTGAGGGGTTCTTTGAGGTAGACAGTTTTGCGTACTATGTCTCCAGGGATCTCGAATTTGTAAAATTCCATTTGTACGGAGCCATCTTTTTGGAAACTGGCTGCTGGTTGGATGGAGATTACTCTAGCGTAGAACTTAGTCCCAGAGGGTAAAACATGAAGTTTCCCGTCAGTAGATCTGATCTCTAGATCCTCTATACTCTGGCTTAGTATTTCAGAACCGATCTTAGGGATAGCTATTTCTCCATTCCAGTTGCGTTCTATCATGCCAAACTCAGTTGGGATGCGGGTTAGTCTTAATTTCAGTTCTCTGTCTGGATAGAGATCATAGCGAAGAGTTGCCTTGAGATCAGGCTCAGCTGCTTGGGAAGCTACGGGAACTAATATGAGAAGCGCACAGAATAAGAGATTGACCGTGTTATTAATTGATGCTTTGCTGAATAGCATAGATTCTTTTTCCTTGAGATTCGTAGTAAGTCCGCATGCTTAAATCAGCAAGTAGTCCCATCATAAAAATCTGCACTGATACAGTAAAGAACATGGCTCCTATAACTACTAAGGGGGTATTGTCCAAATCTACTCCCTGGCTGATTTTGAAGAAGAGTGCTAAAGCAAAACAAAGAAAAGACAAGAACATACTCATAGAGCCAATGCCACCAAAAACATAAATAGGTTTGGTTAAATAGTCAGTTAAGAATTTGAGAACCAGAAGATCTAAAACAACTTTGAGAGTACGGTTAATGCCATATTTGGATTTACCAAAACGCCTTTCATGGTGTTTGACTGGGATCTCTGTAACCCGCGCACCAAGCCAGCTAGCGCAGATGGGTATAAATCTGTGTAGTTCCCCATAGAGGCGGACATCTTTGAGGACTTCTTGTTTGTAGGCTTTGAGGGTGCAGCCATAGTCATGAAGATTGACTTTGGAGATAATAGAAATAATTTTGTTGGCTATCATAGAAGGCAATTTGCGATTAATAAAAGTATCTTTGCGGTTCTTGCGCCAGCCACTCACAACATCGTAGCCCTGATCTATCTTGGCTAATAATTCCGGGATATCACTAGGGTCGTTTTGGAGGTCGCTATCCATGGGGATAAGAATCTCTCCCTGAGCGGCATCTATCCCAGCAGACATCGCAGCTGTCTGTCCAAAATTACGACGAAATTTGATGACTTTGATATGAGGTCTATTGCGAGCAATTTCAGCTAAGAGTTGAAAACTTTGGTCTTTACTACCATCATCTACATAGATAAGTTCATAATTATAAACTTCTAAGTTGAGAGCCTCATCTATCGCTTTTTGAAGTAAGACTAAATTTTCCTCTTCGTTATAAACAGGAATAAGAATAGAAAATTTATATTTGTAGTCCATAATTAGATTTTGATGTATTTTTCGGTAGTGAAATAACTACTAAGCCCGCAAACCAGCACCCCGATTAGGGTTAAAGCCACAAATATCAAATTCAATTCGGAGCCAGAATTAAAATTAAAAGTAATAGGCATAAGGCTTTTGAAGGAAGATTGGAAGCTGTCCCAGACAAATTTCTGGAAAATCCACAAAGGAATAATAGCTAAAATCGCGGAGACTAAGCCATAAAAAATCCCATGTAAAATAAATGGACCTCTAATATACCAATCATCTACACCAACCAATCTTAGAACCTCTATTTCAAGAGATCTGGCTCGAATAACTAGCTGAATGGTGTTAGAGACTATGGTTACGGTACCAAAGGACAAAATCAAAGTCAGAAAAATACCAAAAGAGAACATGATAGAACGGATTTTTTCAAGACCACTAAAGAGTTCTGGGGCATAGCTGATTTGTTCTATACCAGAGAGAGTCTTCACATAAGTGATGACATCTTCCACATATTTTGGGGAGCGCATGTTGACATGTAAAGTGTTTGGCAGAGGATTGCCACCCCCATCATCAACAAGGTCGAAGCGCTTTTTGAATCGCTGCCAAGCTGCTTCTTTGCCCACGACTTCTACTCTTTCTACTTGTTTGTTGCGACTAATATATTTGGCTATAGCTTCTGGGTCAGCGGAGTCTTGCAAGTAGACTGAGAATTCTATTTGACTATCTAAGTTCTGGGAGATTTGTTTGATGGTGGAATTGAGCTGTAGAACTCCCCCTAATAAAGCAAGAGCTACAGTCATAATGCCGATGACGATTAGGTTTGCCATGCCAGAGTAACGAATGCTGCCATAAGCTTCTAAAAGAGTCCGCAATAATATTCTAAAAGTTCGCATTTAATTTACTATATCTGATTGAAATAATTTGAATTTACTAAGCGCGGCAATGTCTGGCTGAGCCATGTCTTCTACTAAGCGTCCGGATTCTAGGACTACTACTCTTTTGTTCATTTGTTCGACGATTTTTTGATTGTGAGTACAAATCAAAACTGTGGTTCCTCTCTGAGAGATGCGTTCTAGTAGCTGAAATATTTCTAGGCTGGTAGCAGGATCTAGATTACCAGTAGGCTCATCAGCAATCATTAGAGGAGGTCCTTGGACTATAGCTCTTGCTATACCCACTCTTTGTTGTTCGCCACCTGAGAGTTGTTTGGGGTAGCTATGGGCTCTTTCTAGTAAACCTACGAGTTTCAAAGCTCCAGCGACTCTTCTTTCGACTTCGAACTCCTCTGCGCCTAAAGCTCTAAGAGAATAGGCGACATTTTCAAAGGCGGTTTTATTGGGCAGAAGTTTGAAGTCTTGAAATATAATCCCCATGCGTCTTCGCAAAAAAGGCACTTTGGTATCAGATAGAGTTGAGACTTGGATATTACCTATACTAATACTTCCAGAACTAGGTTTCTCTTCTCTGTAAAGTAGCTTGAGTAGAGTAGATTTACCAGCTCCACTAGGCCCTACTATCATGACCATCTCACCAGCAGCAAAATCCAATGAGATATTATCCAAGGCCTTGATAGGACCGTATAATTTAGTAACTTCCCGGAGCTTTATCACCAAGGGTCTATTATAACGGCTATTTAGAAGCTTGAACCTTACGATAAAGCAGGATACTCAAAATAAAAAAATTAATTAGGGTCATAAACACAGTAGCCAAGGCTATTCCAGCTAGAGCATAGCGTTCTACTAATATGTAGTTCAAGAGAACCTTGATGCAAATGGCTCCTAAAGCCACATAGAGAGGCGTTTTGCTGTCACCTAAGCTATAGAAAACTCTAGTGATGGCATCTCGAAAAATATAAGGAATAATAGACAAACATAGATAGAAAAAAGCAGTGCTAACTAGCTGAGTAGATCGAGCATCGAAAGCACCTCTTTCGAAAATTAATCTAATAATGGGTTCAGTCCAAAACATACCTATAATGACTGCTGGACTGCAAAGTAAAAGGATATAGAACAGGGATTTTAGGACTTTATCGCGCATAGCTTGATAGCGA
This sequence comes from uncultured Gammaproteobacteria bacterium, assembly GCA_964487825.1. Classification (GTDB taxonomy): domain Bacteria; phylum Cyanobacteriota; class Vampirovibrionia; order LMEP-6097; family LMEP-6097; genus CAZASO01. Next base: position 15,886 of record CAZASO010000026.1, on the reverse strand, counting down.
TGTTGACTAGCCAGTTCAGCGATACTTGGGAAGACTGGAACAAGAAAAGATGTCAAAACCACTCCTAGAGGGAGTTGTACGAGACGGTTGGCTAAGACAAGAGCAGTCCAAGAGCCTTGCTCTAGACCATTACAAAAAAAACTATCTATAAAAACTATAAGCTGTCCTATGGCTGTACTTAATATGGCTGGTACTAAGATCTGATGATATTTGGAGATGGGTTTAGTCGTTTCTTCTGTGTCTGTGCTTTCTTCTAGTTGAGGGCGTAAAGAATAGAGAGCTGGCAGTTGGTAGATGATGGACAATAAGGCTCCCAGACTGGTTCCTAGAGCTAGAGCAAGACCGTCAGCACTATCACCCATAAAGAGTACTGCTGCTATCATGACAAGGTTGACTACGGCGGGCGAGAGGCTGGGTTCAAAATATTTTTGATAGCTATTTAGAACTGCAAAAATAATCCCAGAGATGCCTGATAAAACTATTAATGGCATTAGGCAGTCGAACTGAAAAAGACTTAGCCTGAAATATTCCGGGAATAATTTTCGATCTATAAAAATCCCAAAGATTTGAGCTTTGCTGAAATATAAGATGGCTGTGATTATCACCAAGATTGCAGTGCTTTGCAGGGTGATTTTGCGCAAAAAGACCCAGCGATTGGATTTGAGGCTAGGTAGTATGGAAACCACGGCACTATAAAAAGGTCCACCGATGCAGCCGAAGACTATAAAAAAATTACCTGTAAACAAATAAGCCATATTGTAGGCATCTGCAATTACAGAAGTTCCAAAATAATTAGCGACTATAAGATCTCTAGCTAAACCAAGAAGTTTACTTATTATAGTGAGAGCTGCAACTAAACTTGCGATTTTTAGCATCTAATTAGATTAGACATTGAGTCCAGTCTCCAAACAGGCAATCCCGGGCAGGGTTTGGGATTCGAGAAATTCAAGAGAGGCCCCTCCTCCTGTACTCACATGAGTAAAATCAGACTTAGCTAGGGAGAATTTTTCGATGGCTGCGACAGAATCTCCACCACCTATGATGCTTGTGCCTCCGTTGATAGTTAACTCCCTAAGAGCTAAAGCTATGGCATGCGTACCTTTATCGAGGCTGTCATATTCAAATACTCCGAGAGGACCATTCCAGAGTACAGTCCTAGACTGGGATACAAGCTTCGCAAATTCTTTAATACTTTCAGGTCCTATATCCATACCTTGCATATCATCTGGGATAGCATTCGAGGGGTAAATCTGAGTTTCTAGCTTGGCATTGGTTCCATAGGATTTGAAGATGTCTAGAGTTTTGCCTTGAGCATCTAGGGCTGGGACGGTCAGAGTGTCTGTAGGCAAGATGAGAGCAGTACCTTCTCTATCAGCCATAGTCATAATTTCCCGAGCGGTATCTAGTTGATCATTCTCGCAGATACTTTGACCAATGCGTCCACCTCTGGCTTTAATGAAACTGTAAGCCATGCCACCTCCGATGAGCAGAACATCTACTTTGCTCAACATGGATTTGATGACTTTAATTTTGGAGCTAATTTTGGAGCCACCAATAATAGCCGTGAAGGGGCGTTCAGGGTTTTGAAGTCTAGAGCCGAGCATCTCGATTTCTTTTTGCATTAAGAAGCCGGGCAGGGCAGGGCTAAGATATTTGGTGATGCCAACAGTACTAGCATGGGCTCTATGAGCTGTACCAAAAGCATCATTGACATAGATATCGGCAAGGCTAGCTAATTCTTGTGCAAAGACAGGATCATTGGATTCTTCTCCAGCATAAAATCTAATATTCTCCAGAAGACAGATCTCAGAGTTCTGCATTTGAGATATTACAGATTGGACTTTGGGTCCTATGGCTTCGTCTAGTTTGATGACGGGACTACCCAGAAGCTCTGAAAGGCGCTTAGCAACAGGATCCAGACGATAGCGGTCTTCAACTGCGGCTTTGGGGCGCCCAAGATGGCTGGCGATAATAATGCGTGCCCCTGCATCTTGCAGATAACGGATAGTAGCTAAGGCAGCAACTATACGACTATCATCTGTGATATTCAAAGCTGCATCCAGAGGGACATTGAGGTCTAATCTCAAAAAAACTCTGGCTCCAGCTAGTTTGTCTTTGGGGAATTGTTCTAGTATTGTTCCAGCCATTGTACGGTACTCCTTGCTAGGCTTTGTAGGACCACAGCATAATCCTTGCCGCTTATAGCCTCTTTGTTGTTAGGTACTACTAGACCTTTTTGGTGCTTAATTAATTGAGAGTCTTTGCTAATTACCATGAATTGAGGAAAAGCTGTAATGCCATAGACCTCAGCGAATTTATTGCTGTAGTCATAGAACCATTTGCCAAGCTTAGCGTTATCAGAAGCTTTGCGCTTAAAATCCTCTAAGCTCGCATGAGAAGCATCTAGAATGAAGACGATCTGTCCTTTGCCTTTGAAGCGTTGTCCTCTCAGGGTAGCCAAAAAAGACTCGCAATAAATACAACCGGGTTTTACTAAAGCTAGGATGCTGAGTTTTTTGTTGCCAAGAGCTTCAGAAAGGTTCAGGTCACTGCCATTAGGGGTTTTGACCCTAAGTCTGATGAACTGAGAAGCTAGATCTAGACCGGGTTCTAGCTTGATGGTCTCTAGAGGCGCTGCTGCTTCTGGAGCTAAGATACTAGGCGCTGTGGCATGTTCTTCGTTAGCACTCTCTATCACAGCGCTACAAGACTGTATCCCAAGTAGAGCCCCACAGAGCATAAAGAAAAGCAGAAATTGCCTAAGCTGAGATTTTTTCAAAGCAAATAAAGAGAGCATAAAATACAATAAACATTATGACAGATGATAAAAATCTTAGAATAAAATTCTATGGCTATCCCTTGTTCTTGGCTTTATTAGTGGATGCTGGCTATTTGAGTTGGAAATATTATGATTTTTATTATAGGGCTGGCTTCCTGAATAGTCTTGGCTGTAGTGATGACTGTGACAGCGTTATGATGTCCCCGTATGCTCTACTCTTCGGGTTCCCTCTGCCTTTTTATGGTTTCGTGTTTTATTTATTATGCTTGGCTCTCTATGTTGGCTACCATGTCCAGCCATCTAAGATTTTGTTTAGGACTTTGCTAGATCTTTCACTAATACTTGGTTCTCTTATATCTTTTTTTCTCATCTACCTACTTTATTTTCAAGTTCACGCCTTGTGCAAATTCTGTCTGGGAGCGCATTTGACATTTTTTGCACTCAGTATTTTATATTTCAGTAAACTCAGGGGAAAATGATTTTGCAAGATTGCTCCTAGAGCGGGTCCTTAAGCAACTTGTTGCTATTTGAAATCAAAATACTGTTTTAGTCTACCCAAAAAATTAGGACCGTCTATAGCACCCAACTCATCATCTATAAACCTACCTTTGGCATCATAAAATTGAGTATAGGGGATCCCAGCATCTGGATCTGGACGATATTTTTTGACTAGGGCTGCATTGCGTTTATCATCAACATCCACTACTAGAATGTATAACTGATTAGAGAAGCGCTTCTCAGCTTCTAAAATCCCCGGATACATATTCTTGCAATAAGCACACCAAGGGGCATAGAACCAGACTACGGCAGGGAGGGATCTGTGATCTATGCTGAGATTGGGATGTTCTGCAGCAACAGGCTCACTAAGAGCCTTGGCTTCTGGGGAGGGGGTTTTAGCGCTCAACACACTTAGGCAAGCACAAGTGAGCAACAAACTAAAGGCTATTTTTCTTAGCATCAGCTTCATTATCTCTTGAAATGGGACTTTTGGCTATTTTTCCCAGCAGAGTCTAGAGAGCCTAGCTTATAATGAAACATCTATGCAAGTAACAGTCAGCAAAGAAGATAAAAATATCTCTACTATAGAGATAGAAACTGAGGCAGGAAGAGCCCAGAAAGCTTATGAACAGACGCTTAGACTTTTAAGTCAGAACCTTAATCTCCCCGGTTTCCGTAAAGGTAAAGTCCCCCTCAAAATGGTCATAGAGCATTACGGTTCGGATTTTATTAAGCAACAGACTCTTAGTCAAGACTTGCTTTCAGAGCTTCTTTTTGAGGCTTTTAAGCAGGAGGGTTTGGATGTACTTTTTATACCTGCTATCGAAAGAGTAATTTTTGAGGACCCAGCGGACACTGTCAAAATCACAGCCAAAGTAGAACTTTTCCCGGAAGTCAAACTCCCAGAATACCAGAATCAAGAAATAGAAGTAGAGATCCCCGAAATGAGTTTCGACAAACAATACGCTGATGTTTTGCAGACTTTCCAAAAGCGCTTCAAGACTAGCACTGAGAGCTCAGAGCCTGCTGCGATCTCTGACGAAATTATTTTTGATTTTGAAGGAGAGGTCAATACTGGCACTGCCGAAACTCCTCAGTGGGAAGCTAGAGAGGGCATGTCAGCTAGTCAATATCAGGCTACTATAGAGCCCGGTCGTTTTATTGATAATTTCTTGGAGCAGATAGTTGGTATGAAGCCAACCGAGACCAAAACTATAGAAGTTCGCTTCCCAGATGATTACCATGCAGATTTGGCTGGCAAAAATGCTAGGTTCAAAATCACTCTGCATCAGGTTTTGAAGCCACAACTTCCAGAGATTACTGATGAACTGGCTCAGAAGATGGGATTCGAAAACCTAGAAGCCGTCAAACATAAAACTCAAGAAGAGCTTGACAAGGTGAGTGCAAAAATCAAAAAAAACGCTCTCTCTGAAATCGTGATGAAAACCCTTGAGGAAAGCAGTGAAATAGAATTCGCTGAACAGATGATAGAAAGAGAGATCCAAGCTCATTTTCAGAGGATTATTGCTGCAAATAATTTCTCCGCCAAGGAATTAGAAGAACTCAAAGCTAATATGGATCTAGATAAGGAGAGGGCTCTAGCCAAATCTAATCTCAAGCGTAGTTTCATCATAAGTTCTGTAATCAAGAAAAATCGGATTGAGGTCTCAGAAGAAGAATTAGTAGAAGCTTTTACTGAGTTGTACCATAATAAGGACTTTAGACCAGATGAGTCTAATCTTAAAGCTATTAAAAAAGAGCTAGAATCTCAGATCCTTAGCCAAAAAGCCATAGACAAGCTAGCTGAAGCTTTCAAAGTTACCTTCAAAACACATGTACACAGCGCTGATTGTCATCATCACTAGACTTCTTAGTCTTAAACCTAGTAAACTCAGCCCGAGTTGACTAGCCAGAAACCATTACTGAAGCGCCTTTGCCATCTGTGCCAGTGAGATCAAGTAAACCTTCTGGATGAATGATTTTCATATATTCGTTAAGCTGGTCTACGATGGCTCTTAGTTTAGCTTTTTCTTTTTCAGCTTCTTTGACTACGACAGGACTGTCTTTGTATTCTTGTTTGATAGCCTCAAGTTCTTTTTCTGCTTTGCGAAGTCTAAGAATGTCATTATCAAGCTCTATTTTTTTGATGCTAAGCCCTTTCTCTTCTTTAAGGGCTCTAGTGAGAGCTATCAGTCTGCGTTTTTCTTTTTCGTCAAATGCCATTTTTGTCTTGGGTTAATTGTAACTAATATGTTG
>CAZASO010000026.1:0-10253 GCA_964487825.1 uncultured Gammaproteobacteria bacterium | reverse complement strand
TTTCTTTTTCGTCAAATGCCATTTTTGTCTTGGGTTAATTGTAACTAATATGTTGTGATTTTTGAGTGGGGCTTGTGATTATAGGGCTAATTATAGTTAGCTACTGGAAATCCACACTACCGTATGCTTTTGTTATGCACCTTTAACGAAGCCACGCATCGCTCCAAAGAGATGTCCACTAGCGCTAGTGTTCTTTGAGACAGCATGCTTGATCTCTCCAATAGCCTCTAAAGCAGCCAGAGTAGCAGGATCCAGAGGCTGAGGACCGTCTGTGCGATTAACGCTCGTACTACCAATTTTATTTACCATCTTAAATCTCCTAATTAAAACCTCTCCCAGAGAAGCCAATCATAGTTATAAGGTTAGAACTCGGATCTTATTGACAAGAAGAAGCTTAAGTTTTGTTAATGTCCAGAATCCTCTGCTTGCTGGGATTTGAGCATCAAAACCAAGACAAGACTAGAAATTACAACTAAGGGTCCGAGGATATATAAAGCCAGCATCATAATAATAAAATTATAACATGAGTTTCCAGAAGGATTTAGACTTGGTTCTTTTGAATTATAATAGCTCTATGTATAGGTATTTTCTTTGCCTGATTTTATTATTTTCTTGGACTCAAGCAGCTCTAGCTTTGAGTTCTGTAGCTCAAGTAGAGACTGAACTTAGAGAGCCTCAAAATCCAGATCGGGGTTTGGAGCAGCAGCCTGCGGCTACTGAAAACCCTGAGTCTCCTACTAATGTTAGTGATTTTGCTGCTTCGCCTTTTAAGTTGGGTTCTCAGACAGCGCAGATTCCTACTCGCACTAGATTAAGGATGCTGGTAGAGACGGCGATCTCAGCGGAGACAGCTCAAATAGGTGATAGTTTTAAGGCCAAGGTTACAGAAGATTACTATCTCGAAGGCGATTATCGCAAGATTATTATTCCCAAGAATAGTTGGATTCGAGGTAAGGTCTCTGTGGTCAAACGCCCTCGCTTACTATCTCGCTCAGGGAAGCTTGCTATCAAACTAGATAGTTTGGTTACCCCAACAGGAGACTATGTGGCTCTAGATGCGGATCTTAGTTTTGTGCCCGGTGTTGTGAATTTTGAAGGGCTTCTGGATCCTCAAACTGACTTTGGTGATAAGGCTTTGAGCCCTACTCAAAAATTATTAAGTAGCGAGAAGGGGCGAGTTATCTCTGTGGCTACGGCTGGTCTACCTATCGCTGGGTCTTTATTGGCGGGTAGTGTAGTGGCTCTTTTTTCGCATGGTGATGCGGCTTCTGTAGCCAAAGGTCAAGAACTGCAAATCATCATCACCAAAGATACTGATTTGGGATTTTAGGCTTATTGGGTCCAGTGTTGAAGAAAAATGTTTATAAGTCCTTAACTCAAGCTTAATCTAAGCTCAATATCCTAAGACTATAGAGCTCTTAGAGCCTTATTAGTAATGGATCCTATTAGCAAAGTCAATCAACAAATTAGGACCGGGCCCGTCAAGCCAAGGCAACAAAATGAAGCTGCAAAAAAAACAGAAGAAAGGACAGCTTCAGTAGATAGTTTCGGGGGGAGACTCCCAGAGAAGACTCCGCTATGGAGTTCTGCTAGACCGAGGGTTAATAATTCCAAAATAGATCCAAGAATGGCAATGCTGTCTCAAGCGACAATGGCAGGTATTAAGACTGACTGGGTTCAAGAAAAATATGCTGACGATGAACTAGCTACAGAGATAGACCCCTCTGTAGTTGAAGATATTTTGGCTGGACACGAAGCTACTTTAGCAGGAGAACTCACTCAGATCCAAGAACAGGCCAAGGTTATGGGAGCTGCTGGGGAAAAGTATTTTAGAGAGGCAAGTGCAAGAGCAGTAGAAAGGCATAAAAACGAAATCAATAGAAAGCTAGAAGAAAAGGCGCAAAGCACAGTGTTCAAAGAGGCTGGTAAAAAAGAAAGCCAAGCTAGTTTAAGGGATCTCTCACGGGCTTCAGCTCGAAGCAAAACAGAAGAAGAGAAAGCTGAGGAACAAGAGAGAAGAGATAAATTACGAGAGCAAACGGCTTTTTCAGCGCATCTTTAACCGAAACTTAACCTAGACAGAGTCTAATATATTTATCATGTCAGTTGCAGCTACTACTAATCCAATAGCTGGAGGTTTTCTTGGTATATTACAGACCTTATTGCCAGTGATTACAAGTCTTCTTACGACTATATTTCAGAAGAACCCAGAATTTAATACTCAATCTTCGCATGTATCTTCCGTGGATGCTGGCAAAAGAGACGCTGCTTTGGCTAAGCTTAACTCAAGATTGAATATAGAAACTGCTCGTAAAGAAGACCAATACAAAGCTAAAGCCGATGAACTAAGACGCAAAGTTATAGCGAATACTTATCAAGCTGGTATCTACTCTAAACAATTAGCTATCCAAAGTTTACAGAACCCTGATGGTACTATTAAGATAGGAACCCACACTTTCGACAAAGCCACTGTAGATGCGGCTTTGAAGTCCCCTCCTCTAGTTCCTGACACTATCAAAACAGAGGAAGAGCTTCAGAGTTTTATGAGGAAGGCTGATGAGGCTAGCCTCAAAGCACAGCAAGAGATTTTAGAGGCAGCAGCTAAAGATCCTAATAATCCTTTGAAGAAAGCAGGAGTTATTAATGGTGATGCTGTTATAGATCAAGCAAAATTAAGCAGATATTTGACTGGTAAGCCTGATGCAAATGGTCTGCAGAGTCCATGGCAAGCGTCTCTTTATGCTGTGAAGATGGCGGAAGACGAATTGAAGAAATTGCCAGACAAGACAAGCGGGACGACATTAGGATTTACTTCTTCAGATAGAGATGCTTTACTCAAAGGAAGAGAAGTTAGGCTAAATTCTGCTACGACAGGCAGTCTAGGTGTGGCTTTGAATCAACAGGCATAAATTTCAGATATAATCAAAATCTGTGGCTTCAAGTAGTATTGTAGGTTTTGCTAAATCAACAAATCAAAGATAGTTTTTATACTTTGTCTGTTCGGATATGTTTTTGCGCCATTGGCTCAAGCTTGCTCTGAATGTGGTGGCGCTTTACTTGGTGGGGCTGGGGCAGTGGGGCCTATTATCACTCTAACGGCTTACACACTACCCCAAGGCAAAGCCGTGTTTGGTACTAGTCTTAATTTTATTGATTACAGTGGTTTGAGTACTGATAAATTTCGCCAACTTAATAACAATTTTGAGCATGCTCATTCGCATGCTAACAATATGAATCTCTCTCTAAATGCTGCGATAGGTCTTACGGATGATTTGACTATTAGTGTGAATCTTCCTTATAATTTTGTGTTCAATATTTACAGTACTGATGGAGCTGGAAACACAGTCAGTGAAGGGAATTCAATTGGTTTTGGTGATTTGACTTTGCTTGCTAAGTATAGGTTCTTAAATTCTGAGAATGACAAGCTACAAGCGGCGGCTATTGCTGGAATTAAAATGGCAACTGGCGAAACTCATCAGCAAGATGAATTTGGAAATAGACTTAGCAGTGATCATCAACCAAGCACAGGCTCTTGGGATCCGATTATGGGTTTTGCTGTGACTAAACAGCTCGGGAAAGATTGGGAATTAGATTTAAGTACTCTTTATCGTTTATCTACTCAAAGTTTTGATGAGTTGATTGTTGGTGATGTTTTGAATTATAATTTTGCGGTTTCACACAAGTTAAGTAAATTAGATCAAGGCAAAATCAATCTAGATGCAGTGCTTGAGTTAAACGCTAGATGGCAAGAAAGAAGTGAATATCAATCTATTAAAGATGAGGGGCATGGAGGCACTAGGGTTTTTCTAACACCGGGTATTAGGCTTGTTTATGATGAGAAGTGGATAAGTTCAATAGCCTTGGGTTTTCCTATTATTGAAGATTTGAGTGGAGATCAAGCCACAGCCAACCTACAGTTGTTTTTTAATGTGGCAAGGATATTTTAGAATAAAGTCAAATTATTAGAAACACTCTATTTGTTTCTGTACCAATCATTACAATGCGAATAATATGCTATAATTCTCTTTAATATAAATTGGACTAAGTCGTGGAGCAGGGTTGTTCTATGATTTGTGCCTGATAAAGGAAAATATATGTTGAAAAGAAAAATAGCAGTAATGGTACTTGTTAGTAGTTTTGTAGTCAGCAATAATGCTGTGGAAGCAAAACACAGAAGTGATGCAAGCATTTATCAAGATGTTGATCATGTTATCGACACTGACCCAAGCCTAGATGATGATGTGAGTATTACAGTAGACAATGGTTATGTAACCCTTGATGGTACTGTGGATAACAGGGCAGAAAAAGATCTTGCTCAAAAATTAGTATCTAATGTTTCGGGTGTCCACCAAGTTAATAATAGGTTGTATGTAGAATACAATACAAGAGCCCCTAATAATGGCGCTACTAAAGCTAATAATGAGATAAAGATCGACAGAGAAATTTGTAGAGATATTGAGAGAAGACTTTTTCTTAGCTCAGAGTTTGATTCTAGAAAAATCAATACATCTGTGAATGATGGCAAAGTAACTTTTACAGGTACAGTACATCAAGGATCAGATATGAGATTGATTGAGCAAAAAGCTAGAGAAGCTGGTGCAAGTAGAATTGTAAATATGCTGGAGATCTCAGACTCAGGTTACAAAGCTTCCTTGTAGTAGTAAGAAACAAAAAAGGCTTGCTGTCCTGTGATAGCCTAGAATTAGATTGTTGATACAAAGCGCAATATACAAAGGGCTTAGTGAGCAAGAAGTAGAAGTAAGGCTAGCTAAAGATGGTCCTAATGAACTTCCCTCGTCTAAGCCAAGGAATTTCTTTGCAATAAGTTACGAGGTTCTTAAAGAACCGATGTTTTTATTATTGGTGCTTTGCTGTCTTCTGTATTTGATCTTAGGAGATTTAGAGGAAGCGCTTACATTGTCAGTGTTTGTTGTTGTGGTTATTGGGATTACTCTATTTCAATCATGGAAAACAGAAAAGACAATCAGTGCTCTTAAGGATTTAAGTAGCCCCAAATCTTTAGTTGTAAGAAATGGTCAAGAAATATATATTTCAAGCAGAGACTTAGTTGTAGACGACATTTTAATTCTTAACGAAGGCGATAAGATTTCAGCGGATGCAATTGTTTTAGACGCAATTAATTTAATGATAGACGAATCATCATTAACTGGTGAGTCTCTATCTGTTGCAAAGAATAATCAAGATGCCAGCCCCAAACCTAATGAGGAAGTGAGTTCTAGGGTCTATAGTGGGACTCTGGTTACTCAGGGGAGAGCTTATTGCAAAGTAACTGCTATTGGTACAAATACCGAGCTTGGCAAAATTGGCAAAGCACTTAAATCCATTGATAACAACGATGATTCTTTGTTACAAAAAGAGCTTTCGAGAATTGTTGGCAAAATTATAATAATTGCGGGAATTTTATTTCTAATTATCATTAGCATTTTGGCTCTCAGACAAGGTTTCATCCAAGGACTTTTATCCTCTCTTACTTTTGCAATTGCTATGCTGCCAGAAGAGATACCGGCGGTTCTAACTATCTTTATGGCGATAGGTGCGTGGCGTATTGCTCAAAAAAAAGTACTAACTCGCAAAATGTCATCAATAGAAACTTTGGGTTCTATTACTGTACTTTGTACCGATAAAACTGGGACTATTACTGAAAACAAGATGGTAGTTAGTGAACTTTATATTAAAGGCGAGATTTACAAAATAAATATAGAAGACCTTGCTGGTGAATGTCGCTCTCTGATTGAGTTTGCCTTCCTTGCTAGTAGGGAGAATTCTTTTGATCCCATGGAAAAAGCTCTCCAGCAAATAGTTTCTTCACTGGGACCTGAGTATATTCATAAGGATTGGAAAATGATCCAAGAATATCCTTTATCTAAAGATTTATTAGCAATGTCTAGAGCTTGGGATTTGCCAGATACCAAAGAAGAGTTCGCTTTGTACTCCAAGGGTGCTCCTGAGGCCATCTTCGATCTCTGCCATCTTTCTATCGATCAGCTTAAATCTTTAACTGTAGTTGTGGAGGATATGGCTTCTCGAGGTTTAAGAGTATTGGGAGTAGCAAAATCTAAATCAAAATTAGAGCGGCTTCCAAAGAGTCAGCATGATGTTGATTTTGAATTTTGTGGATTAATCGGATTTTTTGATCCTATTCGTAATGGTGTCAAAGGTGCTGTCAGAGACTGTTATAGCGCTGGCATTAAAGTCATAATGATCACTGGAGATTATCATGTTACTGCTCAAAACATCGCAAAAGAAATAGGGCTTAAGGATTGTGATAAATATATTATTGGATCAGAACTAGCAACACTAACAGACGGAGAGCTAGGAGATAGAATCAAAGATACTTCGATTTTTTCAAGAGTCGCTCCTGAGCAAAAATTGAGAATTGTCGAAGCACTTAAAAGAAATCAAGAAATAATTGCTATGACTGGTGATGGGGTGAATGATGCTCCAGCACTGAAAGCTAGCCATGTTGGTATTGCCATGGGAGCCAGAGGTACTGATGTTGCAAGAGAATCTGCTGATCTAGTTTTGTTGGATGATAATTTTTCTTCTATAGTTTCAGCGATTAGGCTGGGCAGGAGGGTGTACGAGAATCTCAGTAACGCACTTTCATATATAGTATCAATTCATGTCCCGATTGCAGGTCTCACTTTGATTCCAGTGATTTTTGCTGATCTACCAATTATTTTCTTTCCTGTGCATGTGGCTTTTTTGGAATTAGTGATCGATCCAACTTGCTCAATTGTTTTTGAGGTAGAACCAGCAGCAAAAAACATAATGAATAGACCCCCGAGGCAAATTCACGAGGCGATCTTAAGCAATAAAAGGCTCACGGTGAGTCTATTGCAGGGGCTAGGAGTGTTTTTATTGGTACTTGTCATCTATTTTTTGGCGTTAGGCTTGAATAAAACAGATGGTGAGGTTCGCATGTTCAGTTTTATGGCACTTCTGATCGGAAATTTTTTGCTGACCATTGCGGGTAGATCTTGGAAAAATAAAGCCTTTTGGATAATCGTTACACTAGTGACAGTTGCTTCTGCCGTGGTTCTTTATACCCCAGCATTGAAGCGACTGTTTCATTTTGTTTGAGTTCCATAATATTTGTTTTGCAGCGGGTCCTCGTGACAAACTTCCTTTTTATTACTGTACAAATGATCATAGCACATCATTTGTGATATAATCATTCGTATAATAATAAATTAGACTTCGGTTCCAGGGTGAGGAGACTCTGTACCGTATGTCTAAAAAAGGAAAATATATGTTGAATAAAAAAATAGCGATGATGTTACTTGTTAGTTGCTTTGCGATGGGCAGCACGATAGTCTCAGCGTATTTCAAGAAGAGTGATAAATCAATACAGAAAGAAATACATAGAGCTATCAAGAGGGATCCAAGCTTGGATGACGATGGGATGAGTGTTCTAGTAAAAGATGCTTATGTAACTTTAGAAGGTACTGTTGATAATGAATCAGAAAGAGACCTCGCTCAAAAGTTGGCAGGTAATGTTCAAGGGGTAAAAAAAGTCAATAATAGATTAGCTATTGAGCGCAAGAGAAATGCTCCGAACAATGGTTACTATCAAGCTAGCAATGCAATAAAAACTGACAAAGAGATTTACGATGATATTGAAAGAAGACTATATATGAGTCCCGAACTTAATTCCAATAAAATCCGAACCTCAGTAAGAAATGGTAAGGTGACCTTCACAGGCACAGTGAATGAGGGCTCAGATCTAAACTTAGTTAATAGGAAAGCTAGAGAAGCAGGTGCGGTCAAAGTTGTAAATTTACTTGAAGTGATATCTTCGCAACACAATCGTTATTAGAGCAGTTCAGCAAGCGAAAATCTTAATAGATAAAAAGCAAGAGGATTTTGGGGATGCTGTCATAAAGAAAAAATTTAGACAAGGAAAGTTAGAAATATTTCCCAAATAAAAAAGGGCCCCTGCATCCGCAGTAGCCCTATTTATAATAATTATACCCTCTATTGATTAATCAAAGGTTAAGACCTAGTAATGGCTTAGAATCAAGTACCTATAGCCAATTTGTGCGATTTTTACCCTTCTTTAAGTATAATTATTTGCACATTAAATAAGGAGCGGGGACAACAATGAACAAACTTTTATTAGTTATTTTACTGAGTATAGGCTGTTTACAAGCCTTGCATGCAGAAAATCTCGAAGAGGCTTATTGCGAAAATGCACACCGTCGTTACAGCGTAATACCCGGTCAGTATCAAATTATTTTTAAGTCTGATGCCCGGCTAAAAGATCTTTCTCCAAGTGATCTTAAATTATTGGCGCAGTTACAAAAAATACACCTAACAAAAATATTACAAAGATACTTAGGTGCTACTAAAAAAATAAAACTGACTAAAGCTGGTCGTGATATTGAAAAACTCGAACAGGATTTAGCAGAAGTTAAACATAAAAAAGTATTGGGGTTGATTTCAATTTACACATCAGAGCTTGAGGGTTTAAAAGAACAAGAGACTAAAAGACTAATTTCTAACACAACAGACTTGGCATACGACATGGAATATAATTACAAACCGCTGAATGATAAAGATGACTCTTATAATTTGAGTAAAGAAGAATGCTTGCAAGAGATAAATTTCGTACGTCATTTAATGCAACATCCTTTAATTGACTCAGTAGAACCAAATGAATTCTATAGATTAGAAAGCTTAACGGAACCAGATGATCCACTATTTGGAACAAGTATGATTGCATGGGATGAAAATTACCCACCACTAGGATAATAATGGAATTATCGATTCTTCTGAGAAGCTTTATGCTCAAGTAATTTCAGACACTAGACCATTTGCTACAGATTTGGATCTTGATGGTAATGTTACCGACCAAGAATATCTAGCGTTACAAACAGTTTTGCAATATTTAGATTAAGTTGCCGCTTCAAAGAAGTGCTAAGCCAAGAATTTCAATCTCTGGTGTTTTATGCTGAAACCCTCTGGTTCTTTTCCGCAAAAGAGAGCTTTTCGCTCAATTAGGCTTATTGCCTGAATTTCAGCTGATCTCTGGAGTGCTTGCTATTAAAACTTCCCGCTGTGTGCGGGATTTTTACCCTTCAAACCCAGTCAGAGACTGGAGTTCAAGATAAATGGCGGTGGACTGGTCGGGTGGGCAACTAAGCACTCTACCTAAATAACATTCGCTGTTAAACAGGGAAGATACAGGGAATTTATTCAAAAACTACCAGTTATACAGTCGCTTACACACTTAAGCCCTTGTATTCATAAGGGATTCAGCCCTAAATTCCCTAAGCCAATAACAGGGAATTTAATTGCCCTAATCAGGAAAGTAACGGCGATATAATTCCCTCATATGTTAGTTTTCATTGATGAATCTGGGAATCACAATTGAAATCTTTCCTAAATAAAAAAATAGGGTCCCCGCATTGGCAGTAACCCTATACAAAAAATAACCCCTTTGTAGCTAGGGTCCGAAGACCGCACGGCATGAAGCCGACTTTCGCTATCAAAGGAGTTATAGAGATATTATACCCTTTAAAAAGGTAAAGGGTTGATTTAGAAGTGAAAAAGCCCTGTAATAGAGGGTTTTCAAGAGACCATCAGGTAGCCGTAAACTTACTTAAATTTGATGATTTTCGTACTTACTATACTCGCCACTATATGCTGAGCAAGGTTGTAAAAAACAATCGGAAGGAGTACTAATGGGTGGTCAGCCAAAGCCATTGATGCTAATACTAAACCACCACCATTGTTATTCATTCCTAAAGCAAAGACTAAAGATGTTTGCTCTCTTGTACCGGTTTTGAGTAGCTTGGAAATTAACCAGCCCGCTAAAAACAAGGTTACACACATAATTAGGGTTATTACAACGATAATAAAATGGAAGTCAGGGTCAGGGTTTGCAAATACCTGCGGCAATGAGATCGCAGCATTAGAATAAATTAGCGTTATTAATATCATTGAATTAATCAACTTTAAATATGGCTTAATTTGATTAACCTTATTTTCTCCCAGTAGTGCATGTGAAGCTATACCAAGCAGTGATGGAAGTAGTATCGAAAAAGCAATAAAAGCTCCTGTACCGTGGTCTGCCAGCTCGTGTAAATCTTCTGAGTAATCACCCCAGGTCATAAAACCAACAGCATGCAGAATCAAAGGTGTAGTAATAGGGCTTAATATAGTAGAGAAGTTCACAAGCCCCAAGCTCATCCCCAGATTACTGTCCGTATTCTGTGTCCAAGCAGTAG
>CAZASO010000025.1:8340-22239 GCA_964487825.1 uncultured Gammaproteobacteria bacterium | reverse complement strand
AAAAAAGAGCGACCCGAGTAGACAGATCGCTCCTAATGAGGGGGGTGTGTATTACATAACATAATACAGATAACTTAAGCCCAGATGTGGGGTTTTATCTTTCGTCTAAAAGACCTATTATCCACAAAAAGTCTCGGTTAATAAGTCTAAGTTAACTGGAACCAAGGCGCAGCCTTGCTCATTGATGGCTCACGACTTATGATTAGGCTTGATTATGGCAAGCCAACCTCTTATCCAGACCAAGTTAGATTCTATCGAGCATCTATTTGAGCAAGACCTTAATTACTCAGAGAGCGAAGCTAAATTCAAAGAGCTTCAGGACATTCTACAACAAAAAAAACTAGAGTATTTTCAGTGGTTGGATTTCGACTATCTTGAAAAAATTAATCACAAAAGCAAAACCCTAGCCACAACAATCAAAAAACAAGGAATGCGAAACGCTCTTGTCATCGGCATGGGAGGCTCTGGAATTAACAGTCTAGTTCTACAAAATGCTTTGCAGGAATATTCACCTAGTCACAAAAATGTCCAAGGGCAAAGTCTTAAACTCATAGTCCAAAACAACCTAGATCCTAGTAGCCTCAAAAGTAAATTACTTAAGCTGGATATCAGTGGCGAACTCAATAAAACTATTTTTGTTGTGATCTCCAAATCAGGCAGCACCGACGAGGTTACTCGCAATGTAAATACCATCATCAACTATCTGGCTCGCTCTTTGGGCAAGGCCGTATCTCATGATCAAAGCGAAGTACTTACCGAGTTTGGAAGCCGCTTGGTGATTATCACTGAGCCTAAGGATAATTTTTTAACTAAATTGAAATCTGAGATAGAAAACAAAACAGGGCTGAAGGATATAGCGAGCCTAGAAAATCACCCTCAGATAGGTGGCAGGTTCTCTATGTTCTCTCCTGTTGCGATGTTTAGTGCTGAACTTATGGGGCTCAGCAGTGATGAACTTATAGCTGGCGCTAAGACTTGCTGGGAAGATTTTCTCGGCGCAAGCACAATCAGGGACTCTATTGTAGCCAAACTAGCCTTCATTGATATTATGCTAGTTCGCAAACATGCTTTTGCTTATAGATACAGCATGGTCTACGCTGATGCCCTAGAAGCTCTCAATAAATTTAGAGCGCAACTCAAAGGCGAGTCTCTCAATAAAACTGGCATAGATTCTACTGTACATATAGCTGGCATAGGTACAGTGAATCATCATTCGGATTTAGAATTACTCTTCAAAGCCAATAACCGTCTGCTTTTGGAGCAGGTATATTTTGGCAAGCCCAGCCTAGATCACATCAATCAAGCAACTGGCTTAGAGGCTTTCAGCAGAATAGAGAATGAATCCAATCACGAATCTCTCATCTCTAATCATATTCAAGCTCTAGCTAAATATCTTAGTACCAATCACTATCCAGTCATTCAAACCTGCATCTCTGAACAAAAAGAAAAAGCCCTAGCTTATTACCTCATGCAAGACATGCTGGTCACCGTAGTACAAGCCGGTCTCCAAGACACTTTGGGGGATTTTAGCAAACTAGATCTAGCTGTACGACAATGGGAAGTAGAAAAATACAAAGCCGCTCTTAGAGCTTAGCTTTGATCTCTGTTTGAATCTTACTAATAAAATCTGCTAGCTGCATCTCAGACTGCTCGTCTTCTCTGCGATGACGGACATTAATAGTAGAGTTCTCTAGTTCTCTATCACCTACTATGAGCATATAAGGGATCTGGGCTTCTTGAGCAGCACGGATTTTGTAGTTCATGCGCTCAGAACGCTCATCTAGACTGGCTCTGATACCTTCATCCACAAGAGCATCACTAATCTGTTTGGCATAAGCGTTATGCTTGTCTGTAACAGGGATCACCATTACTTGAGTCGCAGCTAACCAAGTAGGGAAAGCACCAGCAAAATGCTCTATCAAAATCATAGAGATGCGCTCCATAGAACCAAAAATCGCCCTGTGTATCATCACTGGTTGTTCTGCTTCTGAGTTAGCGTTAGTGTAGCTTAGCTTAAAACGCTCTGGTAGATTGAAGTCTAGCTGTATAGTAGCCCCCTGCCAAATACGACCAATAGCGTCTTTGAGCTTGAAGTCTATCTTAGGTCCATAGAAAGCACCATCGCCGGGATTAAGCTCATAGCTCACACCTAATTCCGCAAGAGCAGTCTTCAAGCCAGCTTCAGCAAAATCCCAAATCTCCTGACCACCTATAGCATCTACTGGCCTAGTAGAAAGTTCCACCGTAAATGTCAATCCTAGAGTGCCATAGATTTTGTCTATCAAATGATAAACACCTTGGATCTCAGTTACAAACTGCTCTCTAGTACAAAATATATGAGCGTCATCTTGAGTAAAACCCCTAACCCTAGCTAAGCCATGAACCGCTCCACTAGCCTCATTGCGGTAGACCGTACCCATCTCAGCCATACGCACGGGTAGATCTCTATAGCTTTTTTTGGAATTTTGGAATATCAAAATATGAAAAGGACAGTTCATGGGTTTGAGCACATAATCCTGATCGTCTACTTTGAGAGAGTACATATTGTCTTTGTAAAAACTATTGTGTCCAGAAGTATCCCAGAGTTCGGATTTGGCGATATGCGGTGTAACCACAAACTCATAACCTGCTTTACGGTGTTCTCGTTTCCAGAAATCTTCTAACTCCTGCCTCAATGTCGCAAGATTAGGATGCCAGAAAATCAAGCCAGCACCAGCAAGCTCATGACTAGAGAATAAATCCATAGACTTGGCTAAGCGACGATGATCTCTGGCTTCCGCTTCCTGACGGAGTTTGAGGTATTGTTCTAGTTCTTCTTCTGTCCACCAGACAGTACCATAGACTCTTTGCAAAGCATCTTTAGTAACATCTCCTCTCCAATTAGTACCCGAGACATTGGTGAGTTTGAGAGCTTTAATAAATTTGGTATTGGGTAAATGAGGCCCCGCACAAAAATCAGACCAGATTTTTTGACCATTGGAATCTAAGAAATAATATTCCGTGGGATTGTGATCTCTATGTTCTTCTAATAATTCTGCTTTGTAGATTTCACCTCGTTTGCGAAATTCAGCAAGACGAGCATCTACATCTAGAACCCGCTCTTTATGCAGTTCGTAGGCCCCAGATGCGAACTTGCGCATTTCTTTTTCGATATTTAATAAGTCTGCATCAGAGATAGGAGCCCCTCCCTCTGTACGAAAATCATAGAAGAAGCCATTCTCAGTAGCAGGACCCACGCCTACTTTGGCATGAGGATATAAATTCTGAACTACCGCCGCAAGCACATGTGATGTCGTATGTCTGAGGACTTCATAACTGCGCTTATCACCAACACAGACGATTTTGACTTCATCACCATTTTGAAGCTCAGTATTAAGATCCAAAACTTCGCCTCTAAGCTCTATAGCTATGGCTTTTTTGGCAAGACTGGTAGATATAGAGCGAGCAAGGTCTAAGCCAGTACTAGAAGCTGGAAGACTCCTTGTGGAACCATCTGGGACTTTGATTTGTATTTGCTGCGCTTCATTACTAGTCTGCTTCATTATAAATATGGGGTTTAGGCTAGAGCTAAGTGCTCGGATTATTGTTTATAAATATGGATTAGTATTCCTAGAAGGATCTGCAAAACCACCACTGGGTTGATAGCCACCTTGGGGTAGGTATTGCTGGACTTGACTATTA
Source organism: uncultured Gammaproteobacteria bacterium (assembly GCA_964487825.1). Classification (GTDB taxonomy): domain Bacteria; phylum Cyanobacteriota; class Vampirovibrionia; order LMEP-6097; family LMEP-6097; genus CAZASO01. Next base: position 18,558 of record CAZASO010000025.1, on the reverse strand, counting down.
GGAGCAGCATTGATTTGTAGGGGTTGATCTAAGATGAAAGGCACTTGGCTACCGGCTTTGAGGACGAAGTCTTGACCTTTGCGAAGAGCACCTCCAAGTAAACCTATACCTCCACCGATACCAGTACCGATAGCTGCTGCTTTGCCTTTGGAGCCACCACTGATAGCTGCTCCGACTAAGCCAGAAAGCGCACCAGCACCAGCACCTACGGCTGTACCTTTGACTACACCGCTAAGAGTACCTCCATCAGCTGAAAGTGAGAAGGTATTAGTATCTACTTTGGCTGAAAGCGGGTAGCGACGACCATCTGGAGTAATCACAGAACTAAGTCTGATATCTATGCTGCCCGGCTTAGAAGCACGAGCTGCACTTTCGACAGCAACGATCTGTCCTTGAACAGTAGAACCGGGACCAGCTACTAACTGACTACCAGCATAGAGAGGCGCAGTAAGAGTGGCGTTGAAGGTCTGACCTACACTACTAAACTCAGAACCTAAAGCTTCGTTGATGATCACAGGGACAGGAGTTCCAGCGGGTACAAAACTGACTTGTCCTTGTAAGACAGGTAGAGTCTGAGCAAAAGGCTCTGCTAATAGTGCAGACTGGGCCATTCCTGAAATTAAGATAGATAGTATGAGTTTGTTTTTCATTGTGAGTATATATTCCCCTTAGACTTAATTTTATTAGACTTGCTAGGTAAATAGCTAAGATTTTTGCAAGGAGTCTAACAAGTCAGAGATCCTAGACTCTAACTCTGGTATATCCACAGAAGTCTCAGTAGCAGCGAGTAGCACTAGATATGCTGCTTCTGCTCTTCCGGGGATTTTGGCTAAAACCCAAGCCCCTTGCTCAGCTAGGATAATAGATGTCTGAATATCAGGAGACTTATCACGAAAAGACAAAGACAAGATTTTTGCAAAAAGATTTTGTTGAGAAGATATCGGAAGGGGTCCCCTACTTTCGATAACTCTAAACTCAGAATCTAGGATGGCATAAGCATCTACTCCTTCGATATCCATTAAAGTAGTGAATTCATTCTTCTTCACTTGTTTCATCATCTTCGTTCTTAGTTATTTTGGTTTTGATTTTAAGCTCAGAGACATCTAGCCAAGCCTCCCCTAGGGCTACAGCAAACACTTTGGCTTCAAGCCTGATTATGTCCCCATGCTCAAGACTAGAAAGACTCTCATCTTCTTTGAACATTCTAATAGGGACTGCGATTTTGAGTTCCACTAGAGGGATTTTGGGGTGATCTGGTCTAGCTAGAACTATAGCTACAAAATCCTTACTAGGACGAAAAGCTGCTTTATAGTCTAGAGCCAAAGTCGAAAAAGAATAAAATTCTCCTTCTAATATGACTTTTTTGCCCTTAAACTTGAGGGGTTCTGAGACAATGGCATAAGTATCGAGAGGGGGCTCGTCACAGTGACTACTGCTAAACAATGCTGAGCTGACTGGGCTTAGCCAAAGGCTAAATAAGAGTGAAAAACAGCCTAGGAAGCAGCGTTTTAGCATGTTTGTATCATAGCAGTATTTTTACTCTTTATCCCTAGGGGTGTCGCCTCCAAACTTCGCTTTGCAGCACATCCTTAAGACCAAGAGGTTAATATGTTATAATATATAATTCTGCTCGAGAGTGTTGTCCCCGCTCCCGAGCATTTTTTTAGATGTTAGACAAACTCGAAACCCTCAATCAGGCCAATCTGCTTTTGGATACCGGTAATCTCTCTAAACAAGCCAGATTAGGTCTAAAACCTAGACTCAGCTCTGAAGCTTTTAGAGCAGCCCTAGAACGCAGACTCATAGAACGAGTCCAGAATGCTAATCTGCGTGAAAGAGAAATCCCTGTCGTCGATCTATCAGAGCCTATCTCAGAGCCTGCCTTGCAGCCTGTCTCAAAAACAGTCCCAGAAGCAATTCCAGAACCAGTTCTAGAGTCTCCAAGTCCAGCAATTTCAGCCAAACCTTCTTCAGCACAGCCTTGGTGGATTTTATTTTCTTTGGCTCTTCTATTGACTCTAGGTTTCTTGGCTTATCAGTGGTGGGGGCAGAGTCTATCTAGGATAGATCCTAGTCAAACAGTTTTTATCAGTGATGAGAAAAGAGAACTCATCATCACTAGTGGTATTTACGCAAAACGATCCGAGGCCAAACAAATTCAAGAAGAGCTAGAACGCATTACTGGAGACCAAGTGAAAATCCTCAAGAGGGCCAATTTTTATACTGTGCAAATAGGTGATAGCTTTGAAAATACAGAAGATGCTTATTTGTTTTTTGATGAGCTACTCAAATACCCTATCAAAGAGCTTTCTATTATAGGTATATAATGTTTTTGTTATGCTCAAAAAGCTCCAGAGTAATTTTTTATTGCGCCGCCTACATTCGCTTAGTGGGATAGTACCCATAGGCGGATTTCTTATTTTCCATTTATTAGCCAACGCCACAGCCATAGAAAGTCCCGGCAATTACAATGTCATGATTAATTTTTTGCGTGGTTTGCCTTTTGTGGAATACATAGAATGGCTTGTCTTGTTCATTCCCATAGGCTTTCATGCTCTTTATGGCATTCTCATTTACACAACAGCTAAACCTAATCATTTGCAATATTCTCATCTAGAAAACTGGCGTTATATTTTGCAACGCGCTACTGGTTTTGTAGCTTTGTTTTATATTTGGTATCATATTTGGCAATTCAAAACCGTAGAGAACCTAGACTACGACTATGTCGCCAAAGCTCTCTCTGGAACCCAATCTCTATCCGGCTTACCAACAATCCCCTACCTAAATCCTTTCAGTATTTATTGGTTTTATATCATCGGTTTGGTTTCTATTACTTATCATTTTGCTAATGGTATCTGGGGTTTTTGTATCACTTGGGGTATCACCGTAGGTCCCAAATCTCAAGACCTAGTCTCCAAACTTGCTTTACTGCTTTTTATAGTTTTGACTTATGTAGGCATTAGCACTATTAATCATTTGGCAAATGCTGGCAGTCAAATGCTTCTAGCTGCTGCTAGTGCTACGACATAGTTTTGTGAAACCCAGTAGCAGACTAGTTTCCATAATAGCCATTTTTTTCTTACTGTGGATATTTGCTCGCCCTTTATCTTCAGTCATGCTCTGCTTCTACAAATTTAGTGCAGCCCATGTCTACAAATTATTACTGAATGTTAGAGAAGTAAAAAAAGACGCCCTGGATTTACTTAGCGCAGAAGAAAAACTAAAACAATTAGTGAAGGAAAATCAAGAACTAAAGCTAGAGAGAACTCTTTTCAAAGCAAGGCTTCAAGAATTAGAAGCCCAGAACAGACAATTAGACTATATCTCAAGGTTTCAGTACTCTATCATTCCAGCTCAGGTTATAGGTCGCAGTCCAGATACTTGGCATAGACAGCTCATCTTAAATAAAGGTTCTAAACATGGAGTCAAAATAGGACAGGGTGTCATTAGCAACAAATCCATAATAGGACAAATCAGTAAACTTGCAGATAGCACGGCTATAGTGCAGCTAAGCCAAAATCCAGACTGGAGGATGGGTATCAAAATCAAAAGAACAGGTCAGTTAGCTGTCATAAGAGGTAACTATCCAGCAAACCCTCATTTGGAGCTGCTTCCAGTAGATTCTGATATTCAGATAGGTGATTGGGTTCTAAGTTCTGGTATCTGTATTAATGCAGGGGATTGTCCCTATCCTCCAGATTTACCTTTGGGTCAAGTAGTAGAAGTCCGTAAAGATCCTAAGCAAGTAGACTTAACCGTGAAAGTGGCTTTATTAGAGGATTTAAGTAAAATACAGGAGCTGTATATAATTAGGTAAACCAGATGGATAAGACGATTAAAATAGCCTCTAGTCAAAAAGATTTTTTGGACAAAATACAAAGCAGACTTGATGAAGGCAAAATAGTATTTTTGGCGGCTCTTTTTGCAGAAGAAAAAAAAGCCCTCGATACAGAGATTTTGGATATTAGAGATTGTGCTGATATTTTTGATTATATTATGATCACTTCTGGAGATAGCCCTGCTCAACTCAAAGCAATCGCTCGTAATATCGAGGAAAAGCTCTCACTGCAAGGGCTTGAGCCTAGTCACAAAGAAGGTAAGTATGGTGATATTTGGTTTCTTCTAGACTATGGTGATTTTGTCGTGCATGTCATAGACTCCAACGCGAGGGAATTTTATAATCTCGAAGAGCTTTGGTCTAGAGCTTATTTCGTTCCTGAACATCAATGGTTTGAAAGAATAGAAGTCTCTTCAAATAAACCAGAAAAGCTGGGCCACTAGATTGCCATAAAGTTTCAGCATCGAGTTCATCATCAAACTCAATAGTAATGCAGGGTATAGAGAGGTCTTTAGCGTAAGAGCCCAGAGAACCGGGAGTCGGATAGCCTATATCTTCACTAAGTATAAGCCCTAGTATCTCTGCTAAATGCTGAGCTATTTGGCGAGCTTCTGGATTATCATTGGCAAGATCTAAATTAACTTGAGGTGGATTAGGATTCTGAACATAGTGATTCGTATGTAGAGAAATAATCAGATCTGGTTTGAAACTTCTTATAGTCTCAACTAGATCCTGAGTCTCTTTTTCACTAGCTGGCTGAGGACCACCATAATAAGGGTTGGGGCTAGAATCCTCTAATAGAGCGGGACTGGGCTGCCAGTTACTGCTAGGTAAATTACGATTGAGATCTACCCCTCTAGCATTAGTGCGGCTAAAAGTTTTTAAGCCATGTGGGTTGAGAACAGGGATGATTTGTAGATTATTTGCAAAATTGCTAGTCTCTGGATCAAGCTCAAGCTGCTCTACTAGTCTCTGAGCATAGTAGGCGCTTTGAGGTTCTACACCATGAGTAGCAGCTATAAGAAGAATGCGTTTAGGAATTTTCATGGAGGACTTTAAGTATCTGAGGGAGTTTGTCTTCTTGACCTATGGCCATAACATGCACACCTTTGAAAGCGGTCTCCTCTCGAATAGCCAAAACCAATCTCTGTGCGGCTTTGAGCCCTAGCTCATGTTGCTTTTGCATCGCTTCTGGAGATTTGGGGTCTAGACCTTCTATCGCTGCTTGCATAGCTAGGATCTCTGCTTCTGGAATACTCACACCCCAAATATTTTTGTTAATAAAATTAGCTTGGCTCAAAGACCTAAGAGGAGTGATGCCCACCAAAGTCATCTTCGCCAAATCATCAGGTAGAGATTCTGCAAATCTATGCAACTGTTCCAGATCAAAAACTATCTGGGTCTGAAAAAACTCAGCACCAAGATCTCTACGCTGAAACATAGTCGCTGACTGTTTTTGGAGATCTGGCATACCCGGGTGAGCAGCGGCTCCAGCACAATAATCTAGAGCAGGACCACTAAGAGGATTATTGTCATAGTCTTTAGCTTGTCTAAAATTATGAATGGCTTTGAGTAGATCATCACTTTTCAAATCAAAACAAGCTTTGGTCTCTGGAGCATCTCCTTTGTCTGGTGGGTCTCCTCCTAGAACTAAGACATTGCGCAGACCTAGAGCCCACGCACCCAGTAAATCTGACTGCAAGGCCAAACGATTACGATCTCTACAAGTCATCTGCCAGATGGCATCTATACCTGCATCCCTCTCTATGAGATGACTTACGGCCATAGGAGCCATTTTCATACTAGCTCCTGAATTATCAGTAATATTGATGGCTGAAACTAAGCCCTTAAGCTGTTTAGCTCTGTCTAGAAGATGACTGATATCCACTGATTTGGGAGGATTCAGCTCTGCGGTAAATAAAAATCTATCTTGTTTAAGGTCTTCTCTAAGGCTCATTGACTGTTCTTCAGCCACTTTAGCATCTAGGAGCCTTATATCAAGAAAAACTATAAAGTCTGTTAGCAAATTTTCAGGCAAAAGCTAGCTCTTTGGTCTAAAATTAGCCAAATGGGCTTTTTTGGAAGATTTTCACGGAATATTGGTATTGACCTCGGTACCGCTAACACTTTGGTTTGCACCTCTGATGGCGGGATTATTTTAAGAGAGCCCAGTGTGGTGGCCGTCAATCGTGACAATGGAGAAGTTATAGCCGTCGGCGAAGAAGCTCGTGCCATGATAGGCCGCACTCCTGCTCATATCATTGCAACTAGACCTCTTAGAGATGGGGTTATCGCAGATTTTCGCCATGCTGAGATGATGCTTAGATATTTTCTTGAGAAAGCCAATGGCAAAGGGGGTTTCAGACCTCTCAGCAAACCTCGCATCGCTATAGGTATACCTAGTGGTATCACAGAAGTAGAACGCCGCGCTGTGCGTGAAGCAGCTGAGAATGCAGGTGCTGGCATAGTCTATCTCATAGAAGAACCTATGGCAGCAGCTATAGGAGCGGGTCTTGCAGTAGCAGACCCTATAGGTAGTATGGTGGTGGATATAGGCGGTGGTACTACAGAAGTAGCAGTAACCTCACTCTCTGGAATAGTAGTCTCTGAGAGCATTCGCATAGCTGGAGATGAGCTTAATGAGTCCATCATGGCCTACATGAAGAAAGTCTACAATCTCTCCATCGGTGAAACCACAGGAGAGAGCATCAAGATCAAACTAGGCTCAGCTTATAGGTTGGATGAGCAATCCGAGCAAGACCAAATAGAGGTCAGGGGTCTCAACCTACTCAATGGTTTGCCTCGTACTGTTCTAGTATCTAGACCTGAGATTCGCGAGGCTATGGCCGAACCCCTAACAGCTATAGTCGAGTCCGTCAAACGCACTCTAGAACGCATTCCTCCCGAGTTGGCTGCTGATATCTACGAGAGAGGTATTATGCTTGCTGGTGGAGGGGCTCTTCTGGGTGGTCTAGATGAGCGCATCAGCGCTGAAACCGAAGTACCTGTCCATGTCGCAGATGATCCTTTGAGTTGTGTGGTTTTGGGTACTGGTAGAGTTCTAGTAGACAAAACTTTACGCAGAGTCCTAGAACTGGCTTCGGGACCGCAGTTGGTTTGATTTATGTCTCAATGTCATTCTGGATGCGCTGTTGGATGATATTCCTAGGCTCAGCAAAATTCTTGGCACAGAGATTCAGGCAGATGGTTCTACTAGCAATTTGCGAGCCCTGATGAGGGAAGCAAATTCAGGGATTAATCCTAAACTAAAAGAAGCGATAGAATTGAGATTGTCTACTCCCCAGCAAGGCTTCAAACTAATTCATGCCCCCCAAAGAGCAACTCATTCAAGTCCAAAACCTTAGCAAATCTTTTCCTTTAGCTAGAGATTGGTGGTCTAGACCTACTCAATCTCTTAGAGCCGTTCGAGATGTCTCTCTAGATATTTATCAAGGTGAATGCTTAAGTCTAGTCGGGGAGTCAGGTTGCGGCAAATCTACTTTGGCTAGATTAATCTTGAATTTGATAGAGCCAGACCAAGGTTCAGTAATCTATAAAGGGCAAGATATCTTAAGACTAAGCCCAAACGCGCTCAGGAAGCTCAGACCAGAATTACAGATGGTCTTCCAAAATCCTTTTAGTAGTCTAGATCCTAGATATAAGGCTAGAGATAGTATCGCTGAACCTTTGGAGATACATTGGGATTATGTCCTAAGAACTTTTCATCCCAATCTGCCTAAACAAGAATATATAGAAAGCAGAGTTAAAGAACTCTTAGGCTTAGTGGAGCTTGACGAGAGTGTTCTAGACAAATACCCTCATGAATGTTCTGGTGGACAAAACCAAAGAGTCTGTATCGCAAGAGCCTTGGCTCTAAATCCCCGTCTTATTATTGCTGATGAGGCTACTAGTGCTTTGGATCTTAGTACTCAGACTCATATCCTAGATCTCATCAAAAACTTACAAAAGCAACTATCTCTGAGTTTTCTGTTTATCGCTCATAATCTAGATGTGGTGAAATATATTTCAGATAGAGTGGCTGTCATGTACCTAGGTAAGATAGTAGAACTAGCCACCAAAGAAGAACTTTTCAGCAATCCTCTACATCCTTATACTCGTGCTCTACTGGATGCCGCTCCTATAGCGGATCCTAGGCAGAGAGATCGTCCGAGGGTTTATTTGCAAGGGGAAATACCCAAGGCGACAGAAATTATCACTGGCTGTAGTTTTCATAGTCGCTGTCCTCTAGCCATGCCAGAATGTTCTCATCTTGAGCCCGAATTAAAACTACAAGAAGGCAGTGAGAGAAAAGTTAGTTGTTTATTGTTTCCATGAAAGCCACCGAACGCATTAACGAAAGAAGCTCTAAGATCAGTAGCTTAAGTAGCTCTGAGATAGTAAAGCTTTTTATAGAAGAAGAAGCTCTGGTTACCCAAGCCCTATCTAAAGCTCAAGAGCAGATAGCCAAGGCTATAGATATAGTAGTAGAATCCCTCAAAGCAGGTGGCAGACTGTTTTATATCGGAGCAGGTACTAGTGGCAGGCTAGGTGTTCTAGATGCTGCTGAATGTCCCCCTACTTTTGGAACAGATCCTGACTTGGTACAAGGGCTGATCGCTGGTGGCAACCTAGCTCTCACTCAAGCTATCGAAGGCGCTGAAGATGACAGACTCGCAGCTAAAGAAATTGTTAGATCTCTTCTGAAAGCTGGCGATGTTCTTATCGGAATCAGCGCTAGCGGCTCTACCCCTTATGTTTGCGCTGCACTAGAAACAGCTAGGGAACTGGCTTTGAGGACTATCGCCATAGCCAACAACACTGGATCCGAAATCTTCAAGCTAGCAGATCATAGTATCTGCCTAGAGACAGGTCCTGAGATTATAGCCGGTAGCACTAGACTCAAAGCTGCAAGTGCCCAAAAATTAGTGCTTAATATGATCAGTAGTTCTACTATGATTAAATTAGGTAAAACTAGATCTAATCTCATGACAGGACTTAAAGCCAAAAACACAAAACTTAAACAAAGAGCCCTAGCTTTAGTCAAAGACTTGGGAGGCTGCTCAGAAGCTGATGCCCAAAGGCTTCTAGAAGAAACTGATTATGAGATAGAAGAGGCTCTTAAACTTTTAGAAACATCGTGCTAGAAAAAAAACTTCAACACCCTATCTATGGTGAGGTACTTTTGCGCAAGCAGCGCTCTAATAAAAAAATCTGGCTTAAGGTTAGTCCCCCTAAAAACATTATTATAACTATGCCTTATCATACGAGCTGGGCGACTGCTGAACAGCTTCTGCGTGACCGTGAGGCATGGTTGAAAAACGCTTTGGATAAAATGACCCAAAGAGCTCAAGAAGAAATATTTTTATTTACACCCGGTCTGACTTTCTCTACAAAAGAAAGAACTCTAGAGTGGATAGAAACTGAGGGCTCTTGTAAGATAAGGGCTCAAGTTGATGACAAGCAAATTAGGTTTTTATATTCTAGGGATTTAGACTGGAAAAGTAAAGATCTACAAGAATTTATTCGTAAAAATATAGAAAAAGCTTTGCGATTAGAAGCAATCAAGTATCTAAAACCGATACTAGAACATTATGCCCAGTTTTTTGGATTTCAAATCAGCAAAACAAGTTTCAAAAGCAGTAAAAACCGCTGGGGGAGCTGTGATATCAAGAATAATATTAATTTGAATGTTCATCTTCTGAGGCTGCCAGAGAGGCTTTTGCGCTATGTTATCTTGCACGAACTTGCGCACACAAAAGAGCATAATCATAGCCAGAATTTTTGGGCACTTTTGGAGAAAATTTGCCAAGAAACACTCGGACACTCAGCTAAAGCTTTGGACAAAGAACTCAATCTATATTCTCCTCATGTTTTTAAAAATTTAGAAGCATCCTCTATTTAACCTAGGTCTTACGACAAGGACTAATGCGAGTGTTGTATCTTTGCTACAAAGCTTCAAGCCACTCAAGAAGGCATCCGTTAGTGCTAGATGTAGGAGTTCACTAAATAGTGAGAATATCTCATCTACAAATTCCACGGTCTGCAGCAATATTGCTAACGATATTGTTATTGCTGTTACCTGTGGCCACAATCCCAGTTAAAGCAGCTGGCTTGAGCGGCAACTCTATTGAGGGTGCGGATTCTGTCGCGGATCTAATAGAAGAAAATAATTATCAAGATCGAGATGATCGTAACTATGAAACAAGGGAAGCTAGTGTTGATGAGGCTCCCGAAGAAGCAGAATCTAATCTAGATGTTTATGCAGCTGAAGATAGTTTTGATTTTGCTGAAAATCTAAATATAGAAACATCTTCTCTTTCTGGCAACGGCATAGACGGTCCTTCTAAACCACCTAAAACTGGCGGCGGTAATGGCGGCGG
>CAZASO010000025.1:0-8240 GCA_964487825.1 uncultured Gammaproteobacteria bacterium | reverse complement strand
CGGCGGCGGTCAGGGTTCTGGCGGCAACGGTAATAACGGCGGCAATGGCGGCGGTGGCGGTCAGGGTGCTGGTCACAGCGGCAACGGTGGCGGTGGTAATAACGGCGGTAACGGCGGCGGCAACGACACAGATTCTAAAAACAAAAAATCAAGCTATGTTGCTCTTGATTTTATTTCTGGTTTAGATGAAGGCATGAAAGCCTTACTGCACAAGGGTAGCAGGACTCTTAATTTATTAGAGGGTCGCAAAATTAGACTTAAGCTAGATGCCAAACCTCTGTATAAAACCAAGGCAAAATCCGATAGCTTCAAAGTCAATCTCTATGACACTAGTAGCGGTGATAGAGTTTTTGTCTCTAGCCAAAATATAACTATTAGTAAAAGCAATAAAACAGCTATCGTTGATATAGCTCTTCCGTATTTTGAGGATACTAGCAAAAATATAGAATTAGAAGTCTACACAACAGAAGGTGAACTCTACAATACCTATGCTACAAGCATAGAAGCAGAAAACCCTGAAGCTCAGGCAGCAGCTATAGATGAACCTAGTGATCCTAGTACTGAGACTGCTGCTTGCGATAACAGTTCTTTTGGTAATTGCCAAATGGATTATATTATGAGCAAGTTGAATTTCGAAGCTCATAAAGCTGCTGGTGATACTGCTGGTTATATCAAAAATAGAGATGGTTCTTACACTGTCTTCTATCCTATAGGTGGGACTAAAGTCATCAAGCAAGATCGTTATTTTGCGACGGGTTCTAATACTGATAATAATGGTGGTGGGCTTCTTGCTGGAGATTTAAAAAATTCTATTTTGGTTCTTGATGGAGCTCCAGTAGTAGTGGGTCCCGATGGAGTTAACACAGCTAGTAACACAACTACCCTAGCTTCCAGTCCTGATGCGACTTCTGTAGATACTCTTGCTAGAAGAGTGAAAGGTGCTACTGGTAAAAAAGGTGGTGGCACTGGTACTGATGTCGTACTTACTGAGATGCCTAGCACTGGTGGCATACTTACTTATTTCCCTGCGACTAACTCTATGGGCTTCAAGATTATAGGAGCGAGCGAAGAGCAGATGGTCCTCAATCCAAATGGTCATGTGGGTATAGGAGTAGCTAATCCTTTAGCTTATTTGGATTTGGCTCCCGGGACTACCACCGTGCCTTCTTTGCGTTTAGGCAAAGGTAAACTAAGTACTGTCTCTGTTGATGGTGCTATTGAATATGATGGAAGCCGTTTCTATGTTAACCAAAGCAATAGCAGACAAGTAGTAGCAACCCTAAATGATATTCCTTCTTATATTGCAGCATCTAATATTTTGGGAGTAATTCCTGATGTTAATATACCTGCTCATGTTATTCGTGTAGATGGTATCCAGTATCTGAACAATAAGATACTAAGAAATACTACTATAGAATCTTCTACTTTTATTAACGGGGACCTCACTGTTAATGGTACTTTGACCCTTACTGGCAGTAATTTTGGTAATGGTAAGATTTTGGTTTCTGATGAGAATGGTATGGCTGCTTGGGAGATACATGACCAGTGGTCTCTGAACTCTTATAACGGTGATGTTATAGATGCTGTCTATGTCGCCAACAATGGTTCAGTCGGTATCAATATCCTAACACCAAGCCAAAGCAATAAACTCCATGTTAATGGAGGCGTTCTAGTTACCAATGGAGCAACTACTCTAGCGAGTACTCTCGATGTAGCTGGCAATACTACTATAGGTGGAGGTTATGGCTCTAGCGGAGTTACTATCAGTTCTGCTGGTGCTATCCAAGCTAACAGCAACCTTACTGTAGATGGTACTAGCACTCTCACTGGCAACACTAGTGTCGGTGGAACCCTCTCTGTGACTGGGACTAGCACTATGGCTAGTAACCTCAGCCTCTCTGGTACAGCAGCTAATATCGCATTAGGTTCTAATTATCTCTCTGGTGATGGCACTGACGAGGGTGTCTTTGTAGATGGCAATGGAAATGTCGGCATAGGCACAAATACACCAGCAGCCAAACTTACCATAGGTAATGGTACTGTGAACTACGCTACTACTGGTTACGATGTCTACATCAAAGGTAATTTGGAAGTAGATGGTAACACTAATTTTGGTGACAATATCTCTGTAGACACCATGACAGTAGATTCTCTACTAAATGTCAACGGTGTAATGAGGCTCAACAATACTCTCAATATGAACGGTAACACCATAACTAATATGGGTGCTTTCGAAACAGACTTTACTACTAGTGGTGGACTCAACCTTAATGGCGATCTGGCTGTTAATGGTGATGATTTTATAGTCAACACCAATACCGATAGAGTTGGTATCAATAGAGCTGTTCCAAGTCAAACTTTAGATGTCAATGGTACTCTAGCTGTCAGTTCCAATGCGGATTTCAATGGCACTATGGCTATCAATGGAGCTACTACCATAGCTAGCACTTTGACAGTCAATGGTAATAGCATCTTAGGAGGAACTTTAGGAGTTACAGGAGCTACTGTATTGAGTAGCACTGCTGCTATCTCTGGAGATACTACTATCGGTGGAGGCTACGGATCTACCGGGGTTAGTATCAGCTCTGCTGGTGCTATCCAAGCCAACAGCAACCTTACTGTAGATGGTACTAGCACTCTCACTGGCAACACTAGTATCGGTGGAACCCTCTCTGTGACTGGGACTAGCACTATGGCTAGTAACCTCAGCCTCTCTGGCAGTTCAGCAAATATACTTCTAGGCAATAACTGGATCTCTGGTGATGGTGGAGATGAAGGTCTCACAGTAGATGCTAATGGTAATGTTGGTATCAATGATAGTAGCCCTGATTATAAACTAGATGTCAATGGTCACGCCAATATCGCTGGGACTCTGACTATCAACGGAAGTATCGTCAATAATGGTTTCTATCTAATTCGTGATGGTGGCAATGATGTTAACGCCAATATGAACATTGGTAATAATCTTAACTATGCAGTAAATTTTGAAACCAATGGTGCCACTGCTATGACCATAGACAATAATGGCAATGTTGCGATTGGAGATACAAGTCCAGATTATTTATTTGATGTTAATGGTACTTTGGGCGTTACTGGTGCTAGCACTCTGAGCAATACTCTAGATGTCGCAGGCAACACTACTATAGGTGGTGGCTATGGATCTACTGGTGTTAGTATCAGCTCTGCTGGTGCTATCCAAGCTAACAGCAACCTTACCGTAGATGGTACCAGTACTCTCACTGGTAACACTAGTGTCGGTGGAACCCTCTCTGTGACTGGGACTAGCACTATGGCTAGCAATCTCAGCCTCAGTGGTACAGCAGCGAATATCGCTCTAGGTTCTAATTATCTCTCTGGTGATGGCGCCGATGAAGGAGTTTTCGTAGATGCTAATGGCAAAGTAGGTATAGGTACTAATACTCCAGCAGCCATGCTCACCATAGGTAATGGAACAGTAAACTACGCTACCACTGGCTATGATGTCTACATCAAAGGCAATCTAGAAGTAGATGGTAGCACCAACTTCGGTGACAATGTGTCTTTTGATGTGATGACCGTTGACTCAGAACTTAATGTTAATGGTGTGATGAACTTTAATGATGACCTAAACATGAATGGTAATCTCATCAACAATATAGGTGCAACCGAAACAGATTTCACTAGCACTGGTGGTCTCAACCTCAATGGGGATCTAGCTATCAATGGTAACGACCTAGTGGTAAACACTCTAACTAATAGAGTCGGTATCGCCAAAGCCACTCCAGCACAGACTTTGGATGTCAACGGTACTATGGCTGTAGCTGGGGCTACTACTATGGCTAGCACCCTAGCTATAGCTGGCAACACTACTATAGGTGGAGGTTATGGATCTACTGGTGTTACCATCAGCTCTGCCGGTGCAATACAAGCTGACGGAGATACTTATCTCGGCGGTGCTCTAGATGTTGTTCAGGGAGCGACTTTCGGTGGTGGCTATGGCACTACTGGTGTGACCCTAGGTTCTACTGGTACTATACAAGCCGACGGAGCTGCAACCCTAGGTAGCACTCTCTATGTTACTGGTGGCACCACACTCAACTCCAATGTTACAGTCAATGCACCTGTCTCCCTGACTGGCACTGCAGCTAATATTCTATTGGGTTCAAACTATCTTAGCGGAGATGGTGATGATGAAGGTGTTTTTGTAGACTCTAGTGGAAGAATCGGTATAGGAACTAACAGTCCTACAGCAATGCTAACTATAGGTAACGGTAGCGTGAACTACGCTACTACTGGCTATGATGTCTACATCAAAGGCAATCTAGAAGTGGATGGTAGCACCAATTTCGGTGACAATGTGTCTTTTGATGTGATGACTGTAAACTCTGAACTCAATGTTAATGGAGTTATGAATTTTAATGCCAATCTCAATATGAATGGCAATATCATCTCTAATATAGGAGCCACTGAGACAGATTTCACTACTAGTGGTGGACTCAATCTCAACGGAGATCTAGCTATCAACGGTAACGACCTAGTCGTAAACACTACTACTAATAGAGTAGGTATCGCCAAAGCCACTCCAGCACAGACTTTGGATGTCAACGGTACTATGGCTGTAGCTGGGGCTACTACCATGGCTAGCACTGTAGATATCAGTGGCAACACTACTATCGGTGGTGGCTATGGTTCTACTGGAGTTAGTATCAGTTCTGCTGGTGCTATTCAAGCCAATAGCAATCTTACTGTAGATGGTACTAGCACACTCACTGGTGCTGTGACTACTAGCAGCACAGTAGACATAGCTGGCAACACCACTATTGGTGGGGGTTACGGTTCTACTGGTGTTACTATCACTAGCGCTGGTGCTATCCAAGCCAACAGTGACCTTACTGTAGATGGCAACTCTACTATAGTAGGTACTCTTAATATGAGTGATAGCAGTATCACTAATGTAGGAGATGTCTCTCTAGATTCTCTATCCTCTGATGCTGGAACTAGCATCGCTATTACGCTTGGCACTGATGCTGGTGATGACTTACTCGTCAACGGTAATACTCTAGTCGTCGAAGGTGATACTAGTGAAGTCGGTATCAATATAGCTAACCCGACTTCTCAGCTACATGTCAATGGCACATTTGCAGCGACTGGCAACTCTACTATAGGTGGTACTCTAGGAGTCACTGGGGCTGCGGTATTCACAAGTTCTATCACTGGTGATTCTCTCTCTATAGGTGGTGGCTATGGTTCTACTGGGCTCAGTGTATCCAATACTGGCGTGGTACAAGCTGACGGAGCCACTACTCTAGGTAGTACAGTAGATATAGCCGGTAACACCACTATTGGTGGGGGTTACGGCTCTACTGGTGTCACTATCACTAGCGCTGGCGCTATCCAAGCCAACAGCGACCTTACTATAGATGGCAACTCTACTATAGTAGGCACTCTCAATATGAGTGATAGCAATATCACCAACGTAGGAGATATTTCTCTAGATTCTCTATCCTCTGATGCTGGAACTAGCATCGCTATTACGCTTGGCACTGATGCTGGTGATGACTTACTCGTCAACGGTAATACTCTAGTCGTCGAAGGTGATACTAGTGAAATAGGTATTAATATCGCTAACCCAACTTCTCAACTACATGTCAATGGCACATTTGCAGCGACTGGCAACTCCACTATAGGTGGTACTCTAGGAGTCACTGGGGCTACGACTCTCTCTAGCACAGTAGATATCAGCGGCAACACCACTATTGGTGGGGGTTACGGCTCTAGTGGTGTTAGCATCAGTTCTGCTGGTGCTATCCAAGCCAATAGTACTTTGGATGTAGATGGCAACACTACTATAGGTGGTACTCTCAGTGTTAGTGATAGCAATATCACCAATGTAGGTAATATAGCTCTAGACTCTATTAGTTCTGATGCTGGAACTAGCATAATAGTTAATTTGGGCACTGATGCTGGTGATGACTTAATAGTTAACGGACAGACTTTAGTTGTCGAAGGTGACAATAGTAGAGTAGGTATAGGCACTGATAGCCCCAATGCTCTATTACAAGTTAATGGTGACATGATAGTCAACGGTAATACTGCTTTTGTTGATATCACTGCCTCAGGAACCATTAACGGTGCGGTTTTCAACGGAGGAGTCGCCAATTTCGGTACTCTAAATATAGCTGGTGATTCTGCTCTTAGTGGCAACACTAGTTTTGGTGGCGGTTATGGTTCTACCGGCATAAGCATCAGTTCTGCTGGTGTACTTCAAGTAGACGGTGCTACTACTCTAGCTAGCACTCTTGCTGTAACAGGAGCCACTACTATGGCTAGCACCCTAGGAGTCACTGGTGCTGCGACATTCAGCAATAATATCACTGCAGCTTCTGGGACTATCAACGGTAATATACTTATCGCAGATACCATGACCTTAGCTACTGGTAGCATTACTGATACTAGTGGTTCTATAGATTTTGGTAACGAGAACCTCACTACTGATGGCATCATCAATGGTCAAAGCCTAGTCTCTGACAGCACTCTAGCTGTAACAACCAATGCTACTATAGGTGGCACTCTAGATGTGACTGGTGCTACGACTCTAGGTAGCTCTCTAGCTACAGATTCTCTTACTGTTGGTGGTGGTTATGGTTCTACTGGTGTAAGTATCTCCAATACTGGTGTTCTGCAAGTAGACGGCGCTACAACTCTAGCTAGTACCGTAGATATCAGTGGCAATACTACTATCGGTGGAGGTTATGGATCTACTGGTGTTAGCATCAGCTCTGCTGGTGTTCTGCAAGTAGACGGTGCTACGACTTTAGCTAGTACTTTGGCTGTAACTAGCAATACCACTATAGGTGGCACTCTAGATGTCAGTGACAACAACATCAACAATGTAGGCAATATAGCTTTAGACTCTATCTCTTCGGACGCTGGAACCAGCATAGCGATTACGCTTGGTACTGATGCAGCTGATGACCTACTAGTGAACGGTAACACTCTAGTAGTCGAAGGCGATGATAGCCAAGTCGGTATCAATGCTGCCAACCCTGCTTATCAATTACAAGTCAATGGTACTGTGGGTATCACTGGCGCTCTAACTGCTAGCAGTACAGCAGACATAGCTGGCAACACTACTGTCGGTGGAGGTTACGGTTCTACTGGCATTACACTAGGTTCCACTGGTACTATCCAAGCTGATGGAGCTACTACTTTGGGTAGTACTTTAGATGTGGCTGGCAATACTACTATAGGTGGCGGCTACGGCTCTAGTGGTGTCACTATCACTAGTGCTGGTGAGATCCAAGCCAACAACAATGTCACCATAGATGGCAACACTACTATTGGCGGCACTCTCGCTATAACCGGCACTACGACTGCTTCTTCTGATGTTATACTCTCTGGCACTTCAGCAAATATTCGTCTAGGTTCTAACTATCTCTCTGGAGATGGTGGTGATGAAGGTGTCTTCGTGGATTCTACAGGTAATGTTGGTATAGGCACTAACACTCCTCAAATCAAACTACATGTCAGCACTCTTAGCGACTCTGCTTCTTTTGATGTAGCTGCGGCTGGTACTGCCATGAACAATACCGCTGGTATCATCTTGGCTAATACGAATGCTACGACTAATAATTTAGCTGGTGTTTCTTTTGCTGATACCGCTTATGCTCAATCTGGACCTTCAGCAAATATCTCTGCTGTTTTCACAGATAGAACTAGTCATTATGCTGATCTCATCATGGGCACTAGAAGCGCTGGCGGTTATACAGAAAAACTCAGATTACTTAGTACTGGCAATTTGGGTATCAATGACAGCAGTGCTGATTATCTACTAGATGTTAATGGAACTCTAGGTATTAGTGGAGCGGCTACTTTAGGCTCTACAGTGGACATTTCCGGCAATACTACTATCGGTGGCGGCTACGGTTCTACTGGAGTTAGCATCAGCTCCGCTGGTGTAGTCCAAGTAGACGGTGCTACGACTTTAGCTAGCACTCTAGATGTGACTGGTGCTACCAGTATGGCTAGCAACTTAAGTCTCACTGGAACTTCTGCCAACATACTACTAGGCTCTAACTATTTGTCTGGTGATGGTGGTGATGAAGGTGTCTTCGTAAGTTCCACAGGCAATGTCGGTATAGGGACCAACACACCCGGAGCTATGCTCACCATTGGTAATGGTACTGTGAACTACGCTACTACTGGTTATGATGTCTACATCAAAGGCAATCTAGAAGTGGATGGTAGCACCAATTTCGGTG
>CAZASO010000024.1:7013-22333 GCA_964487825.1 uncultured Gammaproteobacteria bacterium | reverse complement strand
GCTAAATCTCTATCAGTAATTTACCAGCCGAAATATTAAGCCCTTTTTTGAAGCCGGGGTCATCTTCTAAGGCTGAAAGCCCATTTTTGGCGAGTTTGAGAATATAAGGCATGGTGGAGTTACAAAGTGCTTGGGTACTGGTGTTGGGCACTATGCTAGGCATATTAGGTACTCCATAATGCAAGACATCGTGTTTGACTACTACTGGGTTTTCGTGAGAAGTGATCTCACTGCTTTCTATGCAACCACCTTGGTCTACGGCAACATCTATGATGACTGAGCCATAACGCATGCGTTTGACCATATCTTCACTAACTAATTTAGGGGCTTTCTTGCCAGCTATTAGTACAGCTCCTATAACTAAATCTGAGTTGATTACAGCATTCTCTATGGCTTGAGTGGTGCTGTAGATGGAGCTTATGCGGCTACCATAGAGTTCATCAATATGACCCAAAGCGTTAAAATTACTATCTATGATGTTTACATAGGCTCCCATGCCGACTGCTATTTTGAGAGCAGCTGTGCCTACGATGCCAGCCCCTATAATACTGACAGTGCCTTGAGGCACACCAGAAGAGCCTCCTAGGAGTATGCCTCTTCCCGGTGTTTTTTGGGAGAAGCCGCGCTCCAAGAGTCTAGCTCCTATCTGAGGTGCTAACCTACCTGCTATTTCAGACATGGGCCGAAGTAGAGGAAGACGAGACTGACTATCTTCTATGGTTTCATAGGCTATAAAATGAGCACCAGTGGCTTCTAGTTTTTTGCTGAGACCCGGATTACCAGCGAGATGTAGATAGGTAAAAATTATTTGGGATTCTCTGATAAATTTAATTTCTTCATCCAAAGGTTGTTTGACTTTGATGATTAGATCTGCGATGTTGAAAATCTCACGAGCGCTATTAACAATACTAGCCCCTACGGCGACATAATCTTCATCATGGAAGCTACTACCCAGTCCAGCATTGCTTTCTACATAGATTTCATGACCATGTTCAACTAGAGTCCTAGCCCAAGCAGGTGTTAGGGAAACACGGTTCTCGTTACTCAGAATTTCTTTGGGGATACCTATACGCATATAAATGAGAGGAGACACATCCGCCACAACAGAAGCTGTGGCGGGGGGGATTCTTGTGTCTCAATTTTATGGTAGCCCAAATTAGCTTTATTGCCAAATTCATGCCAATATCTTATGACTATGTTCTTCCCCGTCTGCGATATCAGCATGAGGTCCCACGATACAGTGGCTGAGATGCACTCCCCGTCCTATTTTGGCTTGTTGCCAGATAATAGAGTTATCTATGCGAGCATTAGCCTCTATCTGAACACCTTCAGCAATTTCATTGGCTCCATTTAAGATAGTGCTAGGGTCGATGCTGGCACTGGGGTCTATATTGGCTTTGAGTTGAAGTTTAACTTTATGTTCAGCTATATCTCTAAGGCTTTTGAGGTATTGACTTGGGGTCCCTATATCTGCCCAGTAGGCATCAGGAGCCACGGGGATAGCTTGGAGATATTTGCCTTTACGGAGTAGATCTGGGAAAAGGTCCTTGGCTACATCATAAACAGGGGCTTCAGAGGCAGGCGGAATATGATCATAGACCTCTGGTTCAAAAAAGTAAATCCCAGTATTGGCCCAGTTAGAGAGAGCTTCACTCTGGCTAGGTTTTTCTTGGAAATGTATAACTCTTTGTGCTGAGTCAGTAACGATAACGCCAAAATTACTAGTATCTGAGACCTGCATTTGTGCAATGCTAACTATGCAGCCTTTAGAGACTGCCTCCAAATGCGTTTGGTATAAGCTTCCTAGCTCTATGTCTGTAAGAGCATCACCCATAATAATACAGACAGTACCTGAACGAAGAAAATCCTGACAGAGCCTGATTCCACCAGCGACACCAGAGAGCTGGGTTTCTCTTCTGAATTCTATGCTCAAGCCAGATAAATCTGGACTTAGATGCTCTGGGCTGAAATACTCTTCAATACTGGGGGCTAGATGATAAGTATTAGATATCACTTCATTAAAGCCATAGCGTTTAAGTAAGAGCAAAATATGCTCCATCACAGGCCTTCCACCTATGCGTATTAGAGGTTTGGGAATGTAGTTGCTGAGTGGTTCTAACCTAGAACCAATACCAGCAGCAAGGACCATTGCGCGCATCGCAACAATTATAACTGAGGTAAGTCTTGAATAGCGAACTCTATAAATTCTACGCCTGTAGTTTTGAGAGCTTCGCGAAGCATTATAGCCATCGCTTCTTTGGTGGCAGAGTCTCTAAAAGCAGGTTCTAAGTAAAGCTCTTCCAGAGTAGCTTTGAGGTGAGTTTGACCTTGGATTTCTAGTTTGTGGAGACGAGCGAAAGCAAAACCAAAAATAGCTTCGCTATTTTCAAAAACAAAAATCCTAGTGTTAGCTTTATGTATTAGTTTGCTGATATAACTAGCCCAATCTTCATTAGCAAGTTCAGCAGCTTCTCTCCAGACAGCTTGACCTCGTAGTTCTTGTATCATCACAAGATTAGCCCAGAGTTCTGTAACTCTACTGAGGTCTGATTTATTTTGCATTAATCTTACGACAATACCCAAAGATGAAGCCTTAGCGCTTATATTGTTTTTTGCAAGCAAATTGGCTTCATCTCTGAGTTTTTTTTGTTCTGTCGATAGCATTATTAATCAGTATAACAGGAGGGACTCTTATACAAAGCTGCTCCAGAAGAGGGATTTAGCATAAATCACTTAACCTAGTCTTAACCTAAGGCATTAGCCATAGAGGTTGATAAGCTCCATAGGAGCTAACTGTTTCATTGAAACCAAGTTTTTTGAGGCTAGTCCCGAAACCCAGATCAATAATGTCATTGATGTCGGTTAGTTTGCTATTAGACCAAGTTTCGACTATAGCCAAGTTCTGGGATTTTTTGTAATTATATTTGCTTTTGAGTAAATCTTTGGTGATTTGTTTGGCATCATCATAAGAACCCAAACGGTCTACTAGACCAGCTTTGAGAGCTTGCCTGCCTGTGTAGATTAGTCCTTGAGCTTTGTTTTCTAGATCTGCTCTATCCATGGAGCGAGCAGAGGCCACATCAGTTAAGAACTGATCATAACTGTCATCTAACATAGCTTGCATCAATGCTTTTTCTTCTGGGTTCATAGATCTAAGACCACTACCCATGTCTTTGAAACGACCTGCTTTGAAGGTTTGATCACTGATACCCAATCTAGACATTAGGGCGCTGAAATTCAGTCCCTGAGTGATAACACCGATACTGCCAGTGAGAGTACCGGGATTGGCGACTATAAGATCTGCTGCACTTGCGATATAGTAACAGCCACTAGCGCAGACATCGGACATGGAGATGACTACTGGTTTTTTCTTGGCTTTAAATTCTTGGACTAGTTTATATAGTTCTTGGCTATAGCCGACAGTTCCGCCCGGACTATTAGCTCTGATGATGACAGCTTTAGTGTATGGATCATCCAAGGCTTTTTTGAGTTCTCTGCGAGCTTGAATAGCATTGGGTTTGGACCTAATAAAAGGATTAGTACCTTCTAGAGAATCATAAATAGGACCTTCAAGTCCTATAACTATGATTTTGTCTTTCATTAGAGTGCTGACTAATTCTGGACTAGCTAGAGTTTTGTTTTTTTGTTTGGAGTAGAGAGATGTCCCCACAAAAAGGCTAGCTAGACATAGAGTTATGAGTATGATGATGATTATAGTTTCGCGTTTTTTATCGTCGCCTAAAAAATCCATACTATAAGTCTACAAAGTTCTTGAGAACTCGCAAGCCAAGCTCAGCACTTTTTTCTAAGTGAAACTGATATCCCCAACTAAGCTCTCGATCCCAAATCTGACTAATAAAAGGACCAGCATAATCTGTATAAGCTATCTCTAGTTTGGGATTCACTACCTCAGGTTTTGCGACTCTATAACTATGTACGAAATAAAAACTTTCTTGAGCTGAAAGCCCTTTGGACAGAGGGTTTGCGCTAGGATTAGGGAAATTTACAGTATTCCAGCCCATATGTGGTATTTTGAGTTTGTTTTGCTCGTCTGTTTGAAATTTATCTACAGTACCCTCGAAAAACCCCAAACCCGCACTACCAATGCCTTCTGTTCCATATTCAAACATTAATTGCATACCAACACAAATACCCAGTATAGGTATTTGTGCTTTTCTTGCTTGGATTAAAGCTTGACTGATGCCTAAATTATCTATTTGTTGTTTGGCTATATCGAAACTCCCAACTCCGGGGAAGACGATTTTATCAGCGCTTAGGATTAGCTGAGGCTCACTAGTGATCAGGGTTTGAGCACCTACACGGCGCAAAGAATTTTCTACGCTAAAAATATTGCCACCAGTTTTATAGTCAATAATACAAATTTTAGACATGTTCTAATTCATTTAGTAAAAGTCCGACTGGCAGTCCTACGACATTACTGTAGCAACCTTCGATTCTAGCGATAAAGAGAGAAGCTGCTTCTTGGATGGCATAAGCACCTGCTTTATCAAAGGGTTGAAACTCTCTGACATAATTTATGATTTCTTCTTGGCTGAGCTTGCGAAAATATATAATAGTCTCTTCTCGACTGCATTTAAGCCGGCCATTAGCTCCCATAAGACAAATAGCACTAGATACTTGGTGCTTGCGTCCAGAGAGTCTAGAGAGCATTTCTACGGCTTCTTTGCTATCTTTAGGTTTGCCCAAGATAATATTCTTATCCAGATGAACTATAGTGTCAGCAGCGAGTATTAGCCAATCTTTGTTGTAAATGTTATTTGAGTTTCTTACCCCTTCGCTGTTTATCTTACCGGTCCTCAATAGTTCTTCATGGACAGCTTCGGCTTTGAATTTAGCGAGATTCTCTAATTCATCTATATCTGTGATCAAGGGCTCAGCTTTGGGGCTGGCGTGGACTATAAAATCCAACGCTAGCCTAGAAAGTATTTCTGCTCTTCTGGGGGAGGCCGAGGCTAGTATGATGAGGTTTTTCATGGAGTCAGTAGCGATTTTACAGAGTCCTTACAAGTGCTATTCTAAGCTAGGAGTTAGGATCACCTTATGAGGATAGCAGTTATAGGCACGGGATATGTAGGACTGGTTACTGCCGCTACTTTTAGTTTTTTGGGACATCAGGTTTCTTGTTTGGACATCAATGAAGCTCGTATTGCAGCTCTCAAGGTTAATCAGATCCCCATCTATGAACCCGGTCTCCAAGAATTATTGGAGCTTAGTGCGAAAAACTCCAATGCACCTATTTTTACAACTAATCCTCAGGAGGCTATAAGCCACCAAGATTTTGTGTTTATCGCAGTGGGCACTCCGCCCAAAGACAATGGTGAAGCAGATTTGAGCTATCTTGAAGCGGCTGCTAAAAGCATAGGTAATTATCTGAGTGATGGGACTATTGTTATCAACAAATCTACAGTGCCAGTAGGTTCAGGGAATTGGGTGCGTATGCTCATAGAAAAGGGGCTAGATGAAAGAGTTTCAAGTCCTCAAGCTAAATTCACTGTGGCGTCAAACCCAGAATTTTTAAGAGAGGGTACGGCGATTTTTGACACTCTCTACCCAGACCGTATCGTAATAGGCACTGAAGATGCTGTAACGAGAGACCGTCTTGAGGAGCTTTATAAATCTCTCAAAGAACAAAAATTCAAAGAACCAAATTTCTGTAAACGCCCAGAAGGTTTTGGAGAAGTCCGAATGATTTGTACTGATATTACTAGTGCTGAAATGATTAAGTATAGTGCCAATGCTTTTTTGGCAATGAAAATTAGTTTTGCTAATCAGATCGCTAATATCTGTGATTTAGTGGGTGCTGATATTACAGAGGTTATGCATGGCATAGGTAGTGATACTCGTATTGGTTATAAATTTCTTCAGGCTGGTATAGGTTGGGGTGGGAGTTGTTTTGGCAAAGATGTACAAGCCATTATCAAAATAGCTCAAGAGTATGATTATCAACCAGAGTTATTGGAAGCCACCAAACAAGTAAATTATAAACAGCGAGATCTAGTCGTCAAGCGGCTTCAAGAGCAACTCAAAATCCTAAAAGGTAAACGCATAGGGCTTTTGGGTCTAGCTTTTAAGCCTAATACTGATGATATGCGAGACGCACCTAGCATTGATATCGCAGCTTCTCTTATCAAAATGGGTGCAGAGGTTAGAGCGATAGACCCAGTAGCTAGAGCGAATTCAGAGAGACAATACCCAGACTTGGCTATCCACTATAGTTCTAGTATCGAAGAATTAGTCTCAGGGTTAGATGCTTTGGTTTTGGTAACAGAATGGGACGACTACAAAAACCTAGACCTTGCGAGCCTGCTTCCTAAAATGAACGGTAATATATTTATTGATGGACGCAATCAGTATGATCCAGTCTTGATGCGGGACTTAGGGTTTAACTATATAGGCATGGGTAGGAACTAATGCGCATATTACTTACAGGGGGTGCTGGTTTTATAGGTTCACATTTGGCTGATAGGCTTATCGCTGATGGGCATGAACTTATAGTCCTTGATAATCTGATCACAGGAAGTCTCTCTAATATCCAACACCTCAAAACTAATCCCAGATTTAGTTTCATACATCACAATGTTTCTGAGTTTATCAAAATAGAAGGAGATTTAGATTGGGTGATGCATTTTGCAAGTCCAGCCAGTCCAGTAGATTTTGATAGACTAGCTATACCTATACTTAAAGTTGGTAGTTTGGGTACTCATAATGCTCTTGGTTTAGCCCTAGACAAAAAAGCTAAGTTTTTTTTGGCTTCTACTTCTGAGGTTTACGGAGATCCTCTTCAGCATCCACAGCAGGAAGACTACTACGGTAATGTTAATTCTATCGGTCCTCGTGGAGTCTATGATGAGTCCAAACGCTTTGCTGAAGCCATTACCATGGCTTATCACCGCAATCATGGATTAGATACTAGGATTATTAGGATTTTTAATACTTACGGACCTCGTATGCGTGCTGATGATGGTAGAGCTATCTGTACTTTTATTAATCAGGCTTTGAGTGGAGAAGACATCACGGTGTTTGGTGATGGATCTCAGACCCGTAGTTTTCAGTATGTGACAGATCTTGTCGAAGCTATAGTGCGTCTTATGTCCAAGGATTTTCATTTGCCGGTTAATCTCGGGAACCCTTATGAGATGACGCTTATAGAGCTTGCTGAACAGATTCGAGCTTTCACAAAATCCAAATCCAAGATAGTATTCAGGGTTCTGCCAGAAGATGATCCCAAACGCAGGCAGCCAGATATCTCTAGAGCTAGAGAACTTTTGGGCTGGGAGCCTAGTATCTCTCTAGAAGATGGCTTGAGAGCTTCGGTAGATTATTTTAGGACTTGTAGTAGATCAAATTAGATCCAGAGGAGGCGTGCTTTGGATCAAAGCTGCTTCCTGAGCGAGTTTGAACATAAGCTCTATAGAGCTGATGTCAGCAGCGCTTAGTGCTAGTGTCTGTTCATTAACATACATGGAGATATATTTAGCAGCATCACTATCATTAAGATTATTAGCAGCAAAATCTCTAGCATAGCTAAGTGTCTCTTGAGGGTGGGCTAAACCCCAAGCTATAGATGCTTGCATAAGTTGAGAGAGTTTGAGTCTGTTCTCTAAGCTAAGTCTCCTAGCAACAGCATTACAACCTAGAGGCATACTACGCCCTTTGCTGAGTTGATACCACCAAGCCCCGAGATCTAAGATTAGCTGATAGTCTAGTTCTTGATATTTGAGCTGGGACTCATGTATGAGCAAAGCCGCATCAGCTCTAGTTTCTGTGATTAAATCAAAAACCTCATCAAAACTACAAAACACTCGCTCGAAGTCAGAACCTAGTTCTTGATAGTAAAGTTGTAAAACCAAATAAGCAGAAGTGAGTTGTCCGGGGATAGCTATTCTAGGCTTAGCTTGTAGTGGTCGTGGAGCAACTAATCTGGGACCATAGTCTGGGCCTGCCATTGAGGCTCCACTAGAAAGTATCTGATATCTATCAGCAACCAAAGCATAAGCATGAAAAGACAGAGCGCAAATATCAAAATTATCATTAATTAGGGCTTCTTGATTGAGTTTCTCTATTTCTGCACTACTGAACTCGAACTCAAAATCACTTTGAGGAATTTTGCCATGAGCTAGAGCGTAGAACATATAAGCATCATCAGAGTCTGGGCTATGAGCGATTTTGATAAGCTTTCTGGAACTACTAGGCATAGTATAATCATAGGGGTTTTCAGTCATTTTTTTAAGAAGCTGTCAAATTATCTTAAAACCTTGGTTTTTAACTTTGGATTATTGAGTTGCTTAGAGTAATTGCTAGTTTATCGGAGAGAGTTTTGGGAAGCATAGCACTTCCTCATAATGCTCCTGCTGGTGATGATACTGATCCAAGACTAAGACCCGATGCTGAGAGCCATAGTAGTTCTGCTCTTCCTTGGGCTCTTGCCCGTAAAATTCTTCCTTATTTTGTTAGAGTTAGACCTCCAGAAACAACAGCAGAGAATATGATTCAAGGGATCTTGCATGGGATTGTCTTTTATGAACGAGATAAAGATACATTAGTCCTAAAATTTCTTAGTCAAGGATCAAACGCTAATATAAGCACTCGGCGGTTAATAGAATTAAAACAGGCTTTCAAAGAGAAATGGATAAGCCAGCACCAGCAATGGATAGCCTTGTATGCTAATCAGGAATTGGCTTTGCTAGGAGACGAGATCCATACTCAGATTAGAGAATATATACATAGCCCTGCTGAACCCTTAGCCATTCAGGCAGTCTCAAAAGCTAGAAGACAAGCACACATAGATTTATTTAACTCTAAGCTAAGATTAGTAGACCCTTTATTGCAGCGAGCTTTAATAGATTGGCGTCATAAGTTCAAAGATGCAGCTGGAGATTGCTCTAGTCTTGCTACTGTGGACCAAAAAATCAAGATGGATTTTTTTAACCCAGAGGCTAAAGCTGCTTTAATAAGCATTAGAGCTGAGCTAAAAGAAACTTTGGCAAAACAGTTTGAGAAAGCTCTAAGCTTAATAGAAACTAGCTTAGAAGATTTAGGGTTTTATGAAGTACCCATCTTAGTAGCTAGCTCATCAACGCCTATAGATAAATTTAGACAAGAAGCTAATAGAGTTTCAGAGGATCCAGTAGAACTAAAACTCATTGAGCCCCAAGCTCAAAATCCAGCTAAGGTCACTGCAGAGCAGCAATTATTAATAGATGCTATGACGCTAGCGTGGAAGAGAGTTTCGAGCTGAAATAAGCTAGACTGCTAAGTTCAGTCTCGAAGAGAACACTAATAAATTTGGGATAGAGTCCATAGACTAGAGCCAAGCCCAGTAATATAGCTAAGACCAGCAACTCAGCACTACGAGCGTCTTTGAGGCTAGCCCAGCGATTATTAAAGTCTCCATAAAATACTCTTTGGTTGGTCCACAGCATATAAGCGGCAGTCAAAACTACTCCTAGAGCGGCTATCGCCGTAGAAATCTTAAAGACACTAGAATTGAGAGAAGCCGAGTAAGCTCCATAGAATACTAGAGATTCTCCGACAAAACCAGAGAGCCCCGGCAAACCTAGATTAGCCATGCAAGCTAGAAGAAAAACAAAAAAAGTTTTGGGCATAACTTTGGCGAGTCCGCCGTATTCACCCAAATCTCTTGTGTGGGTTCGTTCGTAGATCATACCCACTATCATAAATAGAGCCGCAGAGATAAGCCCATGAGAGAACATCTGGAAGGCTGCTCCAGTGTAGCCAGCACTATTAAGAGCAGAGAGACCTAGAACTACAAAACCCATGTGAGAAACACTAGAGTAGGCTATGACTTTTTTGAAGTCAGTTTGTATTAATGCAACAAAAGCACCATAGATGATATTGAAAGCACCTAAGATAGCTAAAGGCACAGCAAATTTAAGAAGAACTGCTGGGAAAAATTCTAGGGCAAACCTAAGTAAACCATAGCAACCCATCTTGAGTAGTATCCCTGCAAGTAGCATGGATACTGGGGTTGGAGCCTCCACATGAGCATCTGGTAGCCAAGTATGGAAGGGCACAGAAGGAAGTTTGACTAAGAAGCAAAGAGCTATGGGTACAAAAATAGCAGTCTGAACAGCAGGACTAAGACTATTACTGAGTTTGGCTAATTCGCTCATGTCAAAAGTCGCAAAACCAGTCGTAGCGAGCAAGCCAAAGAGACCCAAGAGAAGTAAAACACCTGCAGAAAAAGTATAAAGCAGGAATTTCATGGCTGCATAATTGCGGTTTTTGGAGCCCCAAATAACTATAAGAAAATACATGGGGACTAACTCTAGCTCCCAAGCTAGGAAGAATAGAAAAATATCCTTAGCCATGAAAACCGCATTAACAGCCAAGGCTAGAAATAAAATCAACGAATAATAAAGCCTTGGTTTTTGCTGCTCTGCTATGGGTTTGCTAGCGATAATGGCACAAGGTAGTAAAATGCCCATCAAAAGTAGCATTGAGAAGCCCAAGCCATCTACGCCTAGTGCAAATTTGATATTGCCAACCCAAGGATAAGTCTCGATGAGTTGAAGACTTTTTTGGCTAGGCTGAAAAAGAGTTAGATATTGATGGATATTGAGGGCTAAAACCCCCAAGCTGGCTAAGAGAGCTGTACTGCGAGCCTTGGGTTCATTCATGGGCACTAGAGCTATAAGGACAGCAGCTAAGCTTAAAATCCAGAGTATTAGGGATAAAGAATGTGTCTCAATGTATTGCATTTGTTTTATAAGTCCAAGCTCAAAACTATCATACTTTTTTAGTTTCGCCTAGAAGCGGCTATATGCTAGTATCGAATTTCTGCGGTCAGATAGCTCAGTCGGTAGAGCAGAGGACTGAAAATCCTCGTGTCGGCAGTTCAATTCTGCCTCTGACCACCACATTGCAGCTTTCTGTCTTGTTATTCTTCGTCTAGAATCTGGGGTAAAACGCCCTATCTATGACGGGTGTCGCCGAAAAAATCTTTTACGAAATAACTGAGGATTATATCTGCTCCAGCTCTTTTGATGCTGATGAGAGATTCCCACACAGCCAGATCTAAGTCTAGGAGACCTTTCTGGGCGGCAGCATGTATCATGGCATACTCACCGCTGACTTGATAAGCAGCGACGGGTACTGGGGAATTGGCTTTGAACTTACTGATGATATCCAAATACATGCCAGCAGGTTTGACCATGACTATATCAGCACCTTCGCTAATATCCAGTTGTAATTCTTTGTTGGCTTCTCTACTATTAGCTGGGTTCATTTGATAGGTTTTTTTGTCTTTGGGGATGAGCATTCTAGGCACTTCTGGGTGTATATTAGTCTGATCTTCTGAAGGGTAGTCAGTGAGTGCGTTTGCAGGGTTCTCGGATGGAGAGCCTAGTGAACCAAGAGCTTCTCTAAAAGGACTATAAAGGCAAGAAGCGTATTTGGCGGTATAAGACATAATACTGACATCTTGAAAGCCAGCCAAATCTAGGCTATTGCGAATAGCAGCAACTCTACCATCCATCATATCTGAAGGAGCTACTATGTCTACACCAGCCTCTGCTTGTACTAGAGCCATTTTGCAGAGAGCCGCTACGCTAGGGTCATTGAGGATTTCTGCTTCAGTGTATTTGATGTCGGGAGTTTTACTAAACTCGTCATGTAGCTTACGGCGACTGGGATTGAGAGGCACACCTAAGAGTCCATCATGACCGTGTAGAGTATAAGGATCTAGAGCAAGATCACCAACAACCAGCATTTCTGGGAAGCTCTTCTTGATGGCACGGATTGCTCTTTGGTTCAAACCCTGACTATTAAAGGCTTCTAGGGCTTCTAGATCTTTGAGGCTGGGATCTATCACGGGGAAGATAGCTATAGCTCTGAGACCTAGCTTCATCAAGGTTTCGACTTCTTGGAGAAGGGCATCTATACCTAGTCTATATATACCCGGCATGGATTTGATCTCACTACGATAATTATGAGATCCAGTTGGCGACTCTATTACGAAGACTGGATACACAAAATCTTCGATGCGCAAATGATGTTCTTGCACAAGGTCACGAAGATTGGCTTTGGTCCTAAGTCGTCGAGGTCTAATGAGCATTGTCGGCTGTAAGTCTAGATCTGGCTTCCTGAGAGGCTTTGCGTACTTGGTCTCTGGCTGTTCCGCCTTTGATTTTGCGCCTGTCTACGATTTGCTCTGGTTTGAGAAAATCCTCCATGTCATCTGTAAATGATTGATGCATGCTAGACCATTCTGAGACACTAAGTTCTTTGAGGAGGCGTTTGCGTTCTATCGCATAGCGAACAGCCTTGCCTACGGCTTCGTAGGCGACTCTAAACGGTACGCCTTTGTGGACTAGGTACTCTGCTGCGTCTGTGGCATCAGCATAACTGTTGTAAACAGCATCATACATGTTCTGAGTATTAGGGCTGATGTTTTCGAGGAATTCTTTACTGATGCGCAAAGCAATCTGAACTGTGTCATTGGCTTGAAAAAGCATTTCTTTGTCTTCTTGAAGGTCTTTGTTATAGGCTAGTGGTAAGCCTTTGAGGATTAATAGTAGACCTTGAAGAGCCCCGACAACTCTACCAGTTTTGGCTCTGATAAGTTCTGGGATATCTGGGTTTTTTTTCTGGGGCATCATACTACTACCAGTAGCGTAGGCATCACTAATCTCTATAAAACTAAATTCTTTGCTGCTCCAAAGTATCATTTCTTCTGCCATTTGAGAGAGATGTATCATGATCATTGAGATGGCGAACTCATACTCTGCAACGAAATCCCTGTCAGAGACAGCGTCTAAGCTGTTCTCACTGGCTCTGCTAAAACCTAGTAAGCGACTAGTCAAATCTCTATCTATCGCAACACTAGTCCCCGAGAGGGCTCCAGAGCCTAGTGGATTGACATTCATGCGTTTGAGAGCGTCTTGGAGTCTAGAAGCATCTCTGCTAAACCTAGCTTCATGAGCTAACCAGTAGTGTCCCAAGGATATAGGTTGAGCGTGCTGAAGATGTGTGTAGCCGGGCAGGATACAGTCTATATCTGCTTCTGATTTGTTGATGAATAATTCTCTAAGTTCGTTAACGAGCTTAAGAGTGGTTTTAAGTTCTTCTCTAAGCCAGAGCCTCAAATCTAGAGCCACCTGATCATTACGGCTTCTAGCGCTATGTAGTTTGCGACCTGCATCCCCAATGAGTTCTGTGAGTCTCCGTTCTACAGCCATATGTATGTCTTCATCGGAGAGATGAGCTTCAGCCCAAGCTCTAGGATTAGGTGCTATCTCTTGGTAGATTATTTCTAGACCTCTTTCTATTTCTTTGAGTTCTTCTGAGCTGATAAGTTTGATGGATTCTAGCATCCGGGCATGGGCTAGACTGCCCTCAATATCATGCTTGTAGAGCCTATAATCAAAACTAATACTGGCGTTAAACTCGTCTAAAAGTTTGGCAGAACTAGAATCAAATCTAGAAGCCCAGAGTTTTGTATTTTCTGCTTTGTTTGAAGACATAAAAGGCTAGTAATAAGCCAAATATCAATTTTAGCAGGCTTTGGGCTTTGTATTGATTATTATGTCTTTCGGGTCTTCTTTATCTTTACTGAGATCTTTATCAGGACTATCTTCTAGCGAAGAAGCAGAAAAGCTGCGTAGAGAGGAAGAAGAAACTAAATTTCGTAAAGAAAAATTAGCTCTAGAGCTTTTGCTTGCTAGTTCGACAGGAGCTACAGCTTTAGGGGTTTTGCGCTCTGTCTTTGGTGATAAAATCCCCAAACATTTAGAGCAGTTTGCTGTAGGTCTACATAAAGCAGATGCTTATAAGATTGCACCCAAAGATGTTTCTTCAGATTTAGCAAAAGTTTTAGCTGAGCACGGACAATCAAAAGTACCAGAACAACATGCCAGATTGGCTCGCAAGCTAGGTTTGTCAGATGCATGGGAATTCAGTCTGCAAGAGCTTTTGCGTTGTTAGTCTATTTGTGCCCTCTGTAGCTTAGCTGAGTAATCTATAGAAATAGTTTTGTACTGAGTATAAGTATCTAGAGCCGTGACACCACCTTCTCTGCTACCATTACCAGTATTTTTCCAGCCCCCAAAAAGACTAGCTCCGCCACATTCAGCACCGATAGTAGGAGCGTTGATATAGACAAGACCCGTCTCAAAAGCACTAGCGGCCTGCATTGCAAGGTTGATGTTCTGGCTATAGATGGCACTAGATAGTCCGTAATCTGTAGAGTTGGCTATCCTTAAAGCCTCTTCTAAAAAATTAGAACTAGGAAGCTCTATGACTCCTAATACTGGGCCAAATACTTCAGTACGGGCTATAGTCATATCTGCTGAGATCTTCAGAATAGTCGGGGCATAGTAATAACCCTGTCCGGCACCAATACGGCTCTTAGAGTCTCCGCTATCCAAGATCTCTCCACCGCAGATTAGTTCAGCTCCTTCTGCAATAGCCTCAGAGACAAGTCTGTGAATGCGTTCTAGTTGTTTTGCACTAATGATAGGAGCATAAGCTGTAGATCCTATAAGGTTTTGAGCAAGAGTTTTGAGTTTAGTTAGGACTGGCTTAGAGACTTTGGAGTCTATAATGAGTCTACTTGTACTAGTGCAGCGCTGTCCTGCTGTACCATAGGCTCCCCAGAGTAGACCTTCTGTAACTAGCTCCAGATCTGCATCTGAGGCTACTATGGCAGCGTTCTTGCCTCCTAGTTCTAGGGCGCATTTTTTGAAGTTGGCAGCAGCTATGGTCGCTACTTCTCGTCCCGTCTCTGTAGATCCAGTTACTGAGACTATTTTGGAGATAGGAGATCTCACTAAGTAGGCTCCTGTATCTCCAGCTCCTATCGCAATTTGGGCAACTCCTTCTGGAAGACCAGTCTCATGAAGTATATCTACTAAAAGCTTAGCGCTAAGAGGTGCTAGCTCTGAGGGTTTAAGAATGAAAGTATTGCCTGTAACCAAGGCAGGGGCTATCTTCCAGCTAGGTACCGCTGCAGGAAAATTCCAAGCAGTGATAAAGACGGCTGGACCTATGGGTTCTCTGATACTGAGTATGCTTTTGTGAGGCATTTCTGATTGACCAGTCATGCCATAAATACGGCGACCTTCTCCAGCAAAAAACTCAAAAGTATCTATAACTTCTTGGATTTCACCTAGGGCTTCTTCTAGAGACTTGCCGTTCTCTCTGTGTAAAACTTCGGCTAAATTAGTTTTGCGCTCCCTGTAAATTTGTGCAGCTTTAAGTAGATATTCGGCTCTTTTGGGCGCAGGGACTAGCTTCCAGCTCTTAAAAGCTAGTTCAGATCGAACTAACATAGCATCAAG
>CAZASO010000024.1:0-6913 GCA_964487825.1 uncultured Gammaproteobacteria bacterium | reverse complement strand
CCTCTGAGACGCACTGGTGATGAGGCTTTGCGCTTAGCGGATCTTTGGTCTGAGCCGGGATAGCGCTTACTAAAAAACTCAAAGATTTGCTGAGACCTAGCCTCTACATTAGCTAGGATCTGATCTCTCTCTATGATCTCTATGAGTTTGAGAGCAGCTCTACAAGATATGGGGTTGCCACCAAAAGTACTACCATGAGAACCCGGTGGCATCAAAGCCATTAGATCTTTATTAGCAGCAAAAGCTCCCAAAGGCAGTCCACCAGAGAGTCCTTTGGCCATAACTAAGATATCCGGCACTACTCCAGAATGTTCTGAAGCGAACCAACGACCAGTGCGCCCCATACCAGACTGAACTTCATCGAAGACTAATAAAATCTGATGCTCATCACAAAGTTCTCTTAGGTACTTGAGGTAACTAGCAGGTGCAGGTATATATCCGCCCTCACCTAAGACAGGTTCTATGTAGATAGCAGCGATAGTATCTGGGTGAGCAGTGGTCTCAAAGACTCTCTGTAACTCCTTTCTGGAGAGATTAAGCTCATAATCCAAGCGCTCAGCATCACTATCATAAGCGTAGATATTGGGATATTCGACAGCATGAACTCCCGGCAGTAAGGGTTCATAGAATTTTTTGTAGAGGGATTTGGATGTAGTGAGAGAAGTGCCACCTATAGTTCTTCCATGGAAGCCGCCTTTGTGGACTAGGATATTGGTCCTGCCCGGTCTAGCTAGTTTGGCGAGTTTGATGGAACCATCTATGGCTTCAGCACCACTATTAGAAAAAAAACTAGAATTAATATTGCCGGGCATAAGGCTGGCAAGTCGAGCTCCTAGCTCTATTACTGATGGATAGTGGGTTACACAGCTAGTATGTATACAAAGAGCAGCTTGCTTTGCGATAGCTTCTACTATCTCTGGATGAGAATGTCCAAGCTGGTTCACAGCGATACCACTAGTGAAATCTAGATAGGCATTGCCATCTGTATCGTAGATATAAGAACCACTAGCTCTCTCTGTAACTATGCTGAAGGCTCGATTAAGTGCTGGTGAAAGAAATTCTCGGTCTTGGGCTATATACGAAGTTCTATCTACCATTTGAGTATATTAAAAGAATCCATTTGGATATTAATCCTATTACGATAGATTAATAATAGCAAAGCCAGTCCAATAGCGGCTTCTGCGGCAGCAACTGCCATCACAAAAAGAGCGAAGACTTGACCTTTGGCGGAGACAGGATCTATGTATCTAGCAAAAGCAACTAGGTTAATGTTGATGGAATTGAGTATAATCTCGATACTCATCAAAACCCTAATAGCGTTGTTGCGGGTGATAAGACCATAAACTCCTATGGAGAAGAGGGCTGCTGACAATATCAAATAGTGTTCAAGTCCAATATTAGTGATGCTCATAAATTACCTTCTATGTTTTTTTTGCTGAGTATAACTACTCCTACCAGAACGACTAAAAGTAAAATAGAGATAAGCTCAAAAGGCAATATATAATCACTGAGCATCTGCAAGCCTATATTAGTCGTATAGTTGCTAGCATAAGTACTCAGCATATGCTCGTGGGCTTTGGCTCCTGTTAGATGGCTGATGAGGAGCCAGTTCTGGCTACAAATGATTTGGCATAATAAGGCAAATAAAGCCAAAGATAGAACTCCAGCTATGATCCTCCTCCACTGAAGACTAGAACCCTCGCTAGATTCGCTATCAGGAACTTCTGAAGCATCAGACCTAAGTGAGCAGAGCATCACTGCAAACACTATCAACAAAACTATACCCACAGCATAAATTAGGATCTGCGAGACTGCAACGAAATTAGCTGTAAGTAAAAAATAAATCCCAGCGATGGCGCAGAAGCTAGCTATGAGAGTAAAACCTGCTCTGACAAGGTTGGGATTGAAGATCATCGCCAAAGCACCAATGATGCTGATCCCAGCGAGGATATAAAAAGAGATATAAGAGATACTATTAAGGATATCCATCAAGCAAATTCTAAGCTTAGTTCTAACTTATGGCAAGTCCTGAATTGCTGTAATTTCTGGTCAATCAGATATACTAGTTGAGAAGTCTATGAATATTAGAGAGCTAGTCGAATCTAGAATAGTCCAAGACCCTGATATAGAAGCAGGTAAAGCCAGAATACGAGGTACCAAAATCACAGTCGCTGACATACTCCTCTCACTAGCTGAAGGACTTAGCGAAGCTGAGATACTCAGAGCCCAAAGAGCCCTAAGGACTGAGGATATCAGAGCTGCTATAGCTTATAGTTATTGCAAAGAAGATAGTATTAGGTTCAAACTCAATTCTGAAGAGCCTCCTGAGCCTAGTCTCCCTGATAAGAGTTTTGAAGCTGCTCTAGAAGCAGAAGCTTCTATCCAAGAAGAAATCACCAAAAATAAAATCGCTGAAATTCGAGAAGAAAAAGCCAAAAATGCCAAACCTAAACTAGGAGTCCCCGACAAAAAAGACTATGAGTTTGAGATTAATATCTCTGAAACAGAGTCTCTATGTATCTTTCGTGGCAAAGAAAAACCAGAGCAAGCTCTCAAAATGAAACATAATGTTTATATTTTCGAGTTGCGTTCAGATGGGCGAGAATGGCTAACCTACTCTGATAAAGATGGTATAGAGCTAGACTCCAGTGTTAAACGCAAAATCCAAGTAACTTATAAAGATGCTGGGCTAACTAAAACAGCCATCTTCGATGGCTACCTCACCAATGACCGTCACCATAAGGTTTTCATCCAAAGGCGTGCTGATGGTACTAGTGGGGGGAGGGGGGTTTAGTTATTTACTGGGGGGGCTCTATGCCTATAGCTTTTAGCGCTTTTGTCAGGGGTTCTTTATCAGCAATAGCCGTATCATTCAAAACAGCCAGTGAGAGTGTAGCTAATTCATGTAGTTCATTCTGCTGTATGCCGTCGTTGATCTTTGGGTCGATTAAGAAAGCATTTAAATTTTTTACATTCTGATTCTGATTATCAAGACCCACTAGGGCGCTGCTAATAGCAATCAATTTCCTTGAATCAACTAACGAAGCAGGTCTAGAAGAGTAGTTAAAGCCCCCGGTGTTTCCATGAGCTGCTCCATATTGTGTGATAGCTTCATCTATCGAGGGCTTCTGTTGCTTTCGATTGGCATTGTATCTTCCATAAAGTTCTGCAACAGAAATTAGTCCTGCTGCTGTATTAAGCACACCATCTAAGGGAGAAGAACCAAATCTATCAAGCAATGGTCGTGAAGTGCGGGAGTTTCCACTATAATTAGAATTATTGCTATAACGCCCACTCAAGTCGCCGTTTGGAGCTACTAATACACCTCTTCTACTACGACCCAAAGGGTTTCCAAAATTCCCACCGTGATAGCCTAGGCGGGAACGACTGTTATTAAAGAAAGGGGTATCATTCATCTCAAATCAAACTCCATACCCAATTTATACATTTTTAGGTTAAGCTTTGGTTAAGCTTTAGAAAATTTATTCAAAGTCTAGTTCTGGAGGGGCTTTGTATATTTGGTGGCAAGATGATGAGTGAAGCAGGCAAAATACCTAATTCTGGGAAACCGGGACCTATAGTGCCATCTACTAAAACTCAGGGCTCAGAACCCAGTCCAGAAGCGGCTCCCTTAAACACAGCTCATCAACACAAAGAACAAGTTATCAAAGAAAATCGAGTCTACCAAAAACCAGTAGAGGCTCAGACCACTCAGACCACTAGAACTGAGTCGCAGCAGCTTGGTCGCAATAGTAAGGGACTGAAGATAGATCAGCAGGTCTTGGCTAGGAACCCAGTGCTGGCTGCCAAATTAGAGAATCGCAAAAACAAGAGTCCTAATACTGAGCCTCGTCTCAAGAAAAGCCCTCCCAGACTGGATCCTAGGCTGACTCACTCTAGGGAGGTTTTGGATTCTAGTATCCCGCTTCCCAAAAGACTTCAAGGCTTCAAAGAAAAAGTCTCAGATAATTTGGAGAGACTTCAAGAAGCTTTGGAGTCAGGAGCTGAGCTTTCTTTGCCGCAGCTTGAGAGACAGCTAGAGACTAGCTTCAAATCCCCTCCTCTTTCCGCTCTTTTTGATTTGGACTTGAGCATAGTAGAACAACCTCTAGCTGAGATTGTAAAATTACTAGAGTCTATCATTGAGACTTATGAGCTAGAACCTATTCTCCAAGAGCATTTGGCTCAGATATTGTTTCTTTTGCAGGCTCCGAACCCAGAACTAATGAAAGCTTTTTGTTTATTGTTTATGCCACTTCCTTTGCCTTATGATTTTGCGGAGCTAGATGAGGATTTTGAGAGAGACGAAGAAGAAATTCGCAAAGACTGTGATGAAGAAGACAGGAAGCGTAAACGCAAACGCAAAAAAAACACTCTCAATGCTTTGACCTTGCCGGGAGATTCTGCTGAGCTATCTGTATCTATTCGCAGTCTGCATTATGGCAAAATGCATTTTCTGATATCTCAGGAGGGCGATGAACTGCAGATGAATATCAAAACAGACGCTCAGGCTGATGATCTGGCTTTATCTCTGGAGCTAGCTTTGGATGAGATGGAGCAAGATAGACCAGATTATGCGTTTCATGTTTGGGACAATGATGTTATTAGGATTCAAGAGAGGCGAGAGCTAAGACTCAGACAGAGAGGGCTTCCTAGCCTTGCGCTGATGAATAATCTCAATACTATCCTAACTAAAATTAGAGAGTTTGATGCAGCTGATATAGTAGAAACTGATTATAAGATACTTTGAGATGTTAAGAGTAGTAGCTAAAATTTTAGGTTTTCATGCTTTGGCTGGGGAGTTGAAAGTTTATCCACTCGTAGATGATATAGAGGTTTTTGATAATTTTGACAGCCTAAGCATTGATTCTCAAACTTATGAGCTTAGTTCTTATCGTCAGCACAAGAATCAGCTTTTGCTTAAACTTGCCGGCATTAACAGTCTCAGTGAAGCAGAAGCTAGATTTCCTTATCAACAAAAAGATATCTACATAGAAGCTGATATCCAAGAAGAACTAGCTTCAGATGAATACTATATCGAAGACTTTAAGGGCATGAGCTTTAGGGACTCAGAGACCGCTCAGGAATTGGGTTTGGTGGAGACCTGTACTGAGGGGGCTCAGATGCTTTTGGTGGTGAGGCTGCATGCTGGTAAACGCGAACTTTTGGTTCCTTTGGTTCCAGAATATATAATTGAAATTAATAGTACTGAGCGTTTTATTCGGGCTCGTCTTAGTGCTGACTTCTTGGATTTAGCTAAGTGAAACCCCAAATCAAAATCTGTGGAATTACCAACTTGATAGATGCCAAAAACGCATTACAGTTAGGTGCTGATTATATCGGCTTCAATAATATTAGTGGCACGACTAGATATCTGACTTGTAAAGAAATAGACGAGATCACTGCAAACTTGAATGCTGAAGAAAAAGCCAAAGTCGTCTTGCTGACTGATTTTGATGCGGCTGATTCTTTGATTAGTTTGGCTTCAAATTTGCAGATTAATATTATTCAACCTTATGCGAGTTTGTCTAGTAAAGACTTAGTCTCAATGAAATCTCTAGGTTTCCAAATCTTTATGCCTAGGGCTGTAGCTAGCGAAGATGATATTAAAGATTTAGATAGTTACAAACATGCTGTGAATTTAATTATTCTTGATAGCAAAAGCTCTACTGCTTTGGGTGGCACTGGTAAGACTTTTGATCATGATTTGTTTAGGCTAGCTAGGCGTTATACTAATCTCCCCTTAGGATTGGCTGGGGGACTTAATCCTGATAATGTCCAAGATATAGTAGCTCAGACTCAGCCAGAGTTGGTAGATATTAGTTCTGGTTTAGAATCCCAAGTTAGGATCAAATCCCTGAGCTTGATGCGTAAGTTTATAGAGCTACTTAGACTTTTTGTGCTAGGGTTTTTCACCTATTTCTCGGCATAAGAGCTGAGTATTTGGGCCACAAATAGACCGCCCGTATTATTATCTGCCCTCGTGCTGGTGGATTAGTATTTAGATGGACCCCTCATCAATACAGGCTTTTAAGCATTTAGAGTTTCTAAAATCTCAACTAGAAGGGTTCCGCATATCTCGAGCTGGCCATCATGATGAGTTCGTGGATAGACAGTCTAGTATGGGCTTAGAACGCTCTCTAGGAGAGCTTCTTAGTCAAGCCAATTCAACAGATGCTTTTGTCTACACTAGTGGTAAACAACAAAAAGCAGACTATAAAATCTCTGAAAGTGAATTAGCACGCCGTTCTTCAGACTTACAGAATACAGTGAGAACTTATGCCAGTTCTCTTGAGAAAGTAAATGAACTCGAAGTCCCTGTTTTTCGGCACAAAGTCAACAAATATAAAAATACTGATGAACATCCTAAAACTCGCATGAGAGTCATCTGGGACGACTCTGCTGTGAGTCCGTTGAAATTGGATATTTATAGGACTAGGTAGTTAAAGTCGCAGACTCTGATTCTGCCGATAAGCAGATAGGAACAGGAGACATACTGGGCTCTAGGGAATCTTCCTTCGAGCCCGGTTTCTTTTGATACGGACGGTACGCCGATAAGCGGATTAAAAATGGCAGCTTGCCCCTGTTGAATTTGGTCCGATAAGCATATTAAACTTGGGCTTTGGATGAAATATATACTATGTCTAAAATTTGAACTGTTACTCTTGCTCTTTTCTTGAGATTGGGTTATTATTTTAAGCTTGATAGCCATTTCAAGTAAGTCTCAGCGATTAAGTCCTGTAAGTCCAGTCAGAGATCAAGGGCAATTAATTATCAAAAAATTTGTTAATGCCCATTCCATCAATCCAAATCACATATCTCTCTGGAAACTCTTAATGGCGCCTATGCATTTATTTTCTGAACGAAATGAGGCCAAAAATGCTTTGGTAAGAAATTTTAGCGAATTACACAA
>CAZASO010000023.1:0-22412 GCA_964487825.1 uncultured Gammaproteobacteria bacterium | reverse complement strand
TTTATTCTCGGCTTCTACGCTAAATACAGTGAGGGCAGAGGGGCTTGAGCCGGTGAAGGATGCATCAGCCACTATCTGCGTACTTGGCGAAAATGGGGTCTTGAATGTTGTAGCTCCAAGTGTGCCTGTAGATGAAAATGGTGAGGTAAAGGTAAGCGTACCAGAGACCTTGGATTTGGATGATGCAACGCTATTTGTATTAGTAAACGGTAATGATGGCAGCTCGATGATGTCTGTAGTTGAGCCAAATAATGAAGAAAAGTCAACTGTAAGCCCTCTTACAACCGCTGGTGCCAAGGTGTTCATTGGAGCAACAGTTGCTGGACAAGAGAACATGTCCCCAGAAGATTATAGTGCTGAGCAGGCAGCTGCTTTTATAGAAACTATCCAAGATTCTCTGAGTGCAATACCTGTAGATAATGATTTAGATGCGACATTATCTCGCTTCTCAGGAGCAATGGAGACTAGAGCGAATACTGTTTTAGAAGCCCTTAATAATATGGGAGCCAATATGGATCCGGCTAATGCTATCAAAATGGCTTGCCTGTCTGGAGATGCCATCCTTTCTGATAATAATCCAATAGAAGAACCTCCTCTTGCAAACTTTGAAGAGCGCTCCATTGGAGAAGGCGCCTTAGCTCCCGCTTTGATTGATCCAAAAACATTAAAAGATTTTGTACCTAATGATAATTTTTTTGGTGAAACCTTTGGCGAGACCGTCCCGCCACCCGGTTCTATTCTTGCTACTAAACCTCTAAAACCATCAGACTATAGTACACCAGAAATGGCTGTAAACCCAAATATTCCCTTACCCCCAAAAGTTTTCTTTCCAATGGGAGTAGTAATTCCTGATACTGTTATGATACCTAGTGAGGCTACTATACCACCGGGTTGCTCTGTACTTGGTCCCATACCAAGCGGGATGAAAATTTATCCGGGGGTAATGTTCAAGGAAGACCCCACAAAATTTGGCGCTACACTTGAAACAGCTTCTTTTCCTATTCCATCTGGGATGAAAATTCCAACTGGTTTTGGCTTAACTCCTGATGGAGCCGTGCTACCTCCAACTATGTCGAT
This sequence comes from uncultured Gammaproteobacteria bacterium, assembly GCA_964487825.1. Taxonomy (GTDB): domain Bacteria; phylum Cyanobacteriota; class Vampirovibrionia; order LMEP-6097; family LMEP-6097; genus CAZASO01. The sequence continues at coordinate 21,335 of CAZASO010000023.1, read as the reverse complement.
ACCTACTGGTGTTAATACCAGTGGTGTGACTACCTTTCCTTTGCCAACAGGTGCGGGGAATTTTGGACAAGCACCAAAAAACAACCTACCCCCATTGCCTCCAACAGCAACATTTACAGGACTTCCTGCAAATTTCGTACCAACTTCTGTTTTTCAAGACGGTGCGATACCTGCTTTGCCACCAAATTTTACTATCCCAAGTTTTAATAACTCTGTGAATCTAGGTGCTTATAGTACTGATTTTGTTCCTCCTTCTAATTTAGTCCCAGTGAACCCAAAAGACTTTGCGGGTCCTCCCGTAGATGAGCATGGTAATGTCTTCACTGGATTATTTGATCCAAATAATATACCAGCTGGTTTTAATGTACCAACAAAAATAGATTCCCCTTTTGCTGGCTTTGAAATTCCTACTACTGGACCTAATGGTAATGCGGGTCCTGCTAACCCCGGCGATGCAACTGGCGGCGGTGGTGGCAAAGGTCCTCAAGGTCCTGCTACACCCGGCGATGCGACTGCTGGTGGCGGCGGCAAAGGTCCTCAAGGTCCTGCTACGCCCGGCGATGCGACTGCTGGCGGCGGTGGCAAAGGTCCTCAAGGTCCTGCCAACGGTGCTACTGGTCCAGCGAATGCACCCAAAGACGGTGGTGGAGCAGCTCCTAGTAATAGTGGTGGCTCTACAGCCCCAGTCGGTGGCTCTACAGCCCCAGTCGGTGGCTCTACAGCTCCGGTAGGAGGTTCTAGTCCAACAGCTCCTACTACTAATACTGGTAGCTCTGTACCAAGTACTCCTACTACAAGTGCTCCAGCGCAACCTAGTGCTCCAGCGCCTAGTGCACCAGCGCCTAGCGCGCCTGCACCAGCGCCTAGCGCGCCTGCACCAGCTCCGGCACCGGCTCCTGCGCCACAAGCTAAAGTACTAGCCGCATCTAAAGCAAAAAGAAAATTCTTAGATGCTCGCAGAACTCGTAGCTTAGAAACGCAACGCAGCCTAGTAACTCTAGGAACTGGTGAAGTCACTAATGTGGTCATTAGTGCACCAGAAGGTACCAATGCTAAAACTGCTAAGAAAATGAAACTTACAGCTAGCAAAGGTCTCTATATCGTGGGTAAAGCTTCTAGGTCTGAAGATGCCGTCAGTCTAGCGACTATAGTGGATCCTAGTACTACTAAAACTAGCGTGAAACTAACTCTCAATGTAGATAATAATGTCAGGACCACAGAAATTCCTGTTGATACTAACGCTATCCAACTTATTAGTGAGGCAACTGCTAAAGCTATTAATGTTACAACGGCTAACAGTCCCGTAACCTTGTCACTAGAAGATGGTAGCAGTGTTACTGGTTATTTACTAAAAGGTACCAGTGCTAGTGGACTCAAAAAAGCAATAGAGCTTAAAGGTACTATCACTAGTGATGGCTCAGGTATTAGCTTTACGAAACCAAGCTCAGTAAAACAAGATGGCATCTACACCGTTGTCTTCTCAAATGGTGGTAAACAATACTTCGGCAAAGTTACTATCGGTACTCTTAAAGCTAAAACTGTCAAAGCTAGAATCCTTGCTCCTCAGGGCAAACTCTAAAGCTAAAGAGACAAACAATCCAAACAAAAAACCTAGGCTTAGTCCTAGGTTTTTTGTTGTCTATGACGGGTGTCGCTTCAAAACTTCGTTTGTCAGTGCATCCTTAACCAATAAAGTTATTTCCAAGCAATAAAAAAGCCCCGAAATCGGGGCTTTTTAAGATTGATATTAAGACATAGATCTAGCTTTGAGGAAGAGATTCTTTATGCTCATCAGAAGATACTGCTTCTTCCAAAGCCGCTTCAGGACTAGCTTCTAGGGCTGCCGCTTCTTGATGGGCTTCGATTTTGATTTCTTCAGTAGCTTTCTGCTCCAAGACGGCCTCTTCTGCTTTAACAGAGAGAGATGCTAGAAGCACCATTGCTAGTGCTATTTTTGTTAATTTACTCATTGTTTTGTCTCCTTTTTTAGATACTCACATATATGTCCCTCGGCTAATATTCTCAAAACTTAAGGACCCGCTGCAAAATAACCTCATTACAAAGCCAAATTAGAACACAAGCTAGAATTAAACTTGAAATGCAAGATATCTATGACCTTATTATCATCGGAGCGGGACCTGCGGGGCTCAGCGCTGGACTCTATGGCTCCAGAGGTAATCTCCGCACACTTATCCTTGAAAAAGGCATCGTGGGCGGTCAGCTCCAAGTTACCTTAGATGTAGAAAACTATCCGGGCATGGATCATATGACTGGTCCCCAAATCTCTGATGCTATGGAGATACAGACCAAGAGATTTGGCTGTGAGATTATCACCAATACTGGGGTTAGCGCTATAGACCTCAGCAGCCAACCCAAGGTCATACATTGCGGGGAGACTCTCTACCGGGCTCATACGGTCATCATTGCTAGTGGTTCTGAGCATAAACACCTAGGTGTCCCCGGTGAAAAAGAATTTAGCGGCAAAGGTGTTTCTTACTGTGCGGTTTGTGATGGGGCTTTTTTCAAAAACCGTCATGTCGTAGTCGTTGGCGGGGGTTCCTCTGCTGTAGAAGAAGGTAACTTCCTCACCAAGTTCGCCTCCAAAGTTACCCTAATTCACAGGCGTGATGAGCTAAGAGCTGAACGCATCTTGCAGAACCGTTTTGTCAATAATCCCAAAACTGAAATCATCTGGAATACAGTCGTAGAAGAGATCAAAGGTGACATGTTAGGCATGAATGCTGTGGTCTTGCATGATCTAAAAACCAATGAACGCAAAGATTTTCCCTGTGATGGTATTTTTATTTATGTAGGACTCAGCCCCAACACTCAATTCCTTACAGGGACTGGGATTGCCATGGATGAGACTGGCAAAATCATAGCTAACGCCCGCATGGAAACCAATATCCCCGGTGTTTTTGTAGCTGGTGATGTTCGCAACACACCTCTCAAACAAGCTATTACTGCGGCTTCTGATGGTTCACTCGCTGCTACTTCGGCTATAGCTTTTGTAGAAGCACTAGAAGACCAAACAGCTGTAAGCCATCAGGCTTAGAGCCTTATCGCTAAGATCAAGTCCCCAGTATCGCAGCTTTAAGTTCTTGGACCGCTCTCTCTATATCATCATTTACTATCCTATGATCGAAGTTCTCGGCTTCTAACATTTCTTCTTTGGCTTTAGCGAGTCTCTTTTGTAAAATATCTTCTGGCTCTGTAGCCCTCTCCCTGAGCCGCCTCTCAAGCTCAATAAAACTAGGAGGCATCAAAAAAATAGTCAGGGCATCTGAATATTTGGACATGATTTGCAAAGCACCTTGAACCTCTATTTCTAAAAACACACTCTTACCCCTAGCCAAAGCCTCTTCTACAAAGGCTTTGGGACTACCATAATAATTACCGACAAACTCTGCCCACTCCAGCAAAGCATCTTCTTGGATCATTTGCTCAAACTCTGCACGGGTCTTAAAAAAATAATTCAGCCCTTCTTGTTCTCCTGTTCTCTGAGCACGAGTTGTCGCCGATACTGAAAAAATCACTCTGCTTTGAATATTAGGGTCTTCAAAAAGTTTTTTGACTATAGTACCCTTGCCTACACCAGAAGGCCCTGTGAACACTATTAATCTAGGCTTAGACATCAATCTCAGCATAACAAATCTAATCTAATAACGCATAAAGTTGTTGATAAGGTAGGACTTGGATTTTGGAATCCAAGGTATAAGGGTTGGCTGCTCTACAAATACAACAGAGTTTGGCTTGGGGTAACAGCTCTCCAAAAGACTTTAAGCCAGATAGCTCTTTGATTTGGACACTCAAAGAAGATTTGATTTCAATAGCGATAATTTCCTGATTAGGTTTGCGAATAATAAGGTCTACTTCCACTCCATCATAAGTTCGATAATAAGAAAACTCATAGCCGAGGTTTCGGTATCTAGAGTTATAAATTATTTCTTGAATAACAAACTGTTCAAAAGCCTTACCATAAGCCTTAGTCCCCGGCACTAGATCCAGATAGATTTCTTTGCTAATAGCTCGTACTACACCTAAATCAAAAAAATAAAATTTGGGATTTCTGACTACGCTAGCTCTAATAGTTCTAGAAAAAGTCTCTAAGCGAAATCCTAATAAAGTATCTTCCAAAATCTGATAATAGTCTTTTATCGTAGAAGCCGCTACCCCAGTGTCTTTCGAGATATTGCTAAAATTCAGGACATTAGTATTTTCTTCTGCTGCAAGGCTAAGGAACTTGGAGAAAGCTTGTATATTGCGGACGATAGCTTCCTGTAATATTTCTTCACGCAAATAAGTGTCCACATAAGCTAGTAGCAGCTCCCTTGCAATTTCTGGATTATTTGCAAAATATATTTTGGGGAGCCCCCCTCTCTCAAGAAATTTCTGCAAAGAAAATTGATTTTTATAGACGGGATCTTCCAAAAATTCTCGCTGAGTCAAGGGATACATATGACGAGTAAGAGCCCTGCCCCCCAATAAATTAGCCTCTCCTCTTTTAAGCTTACGGGCACTAGAACCACTAAGAATAAACTTTGGTGGATTCGGGATTTCTTCCATGCAATAATGCACTGTATCCAAAAGAGAAGGTAGTTTTTGAATTTCATCTACTATCACATGACTTATCTGGGGATGTCTTGAGGTGATTTCTTCTTGGACTAGGGTCTCATTATCTATGAGACGACGATAGGTGAGAGGATCCAGCAAGTTGTAATACAAGACTTCGCTAGCTGATAGGAACTGTCTGAGCCAAGTACTCTTGCCAGTCTGCCTTGGGCCAAACAAAAACACACTGCTTTCTTGATGAATAGTTAATGCTCGCTTTAGCATAAGACCCAAAATCTAGCCTATTAAACTCTATTTTACCCTAAAATCTAGCCTATTAAACTCTATTTTGCCCTAAAATCTAGCTTACTAAGCTGGATTTTGAGGCAGCATCCGCTCTACTACTAGATGGTTTGCTTCAACTGCAACTATGCGCACCCTTGTCGCTTCAGGGATTTCTTCGCTCGCTTTGGCTAACCAAGTCTCATCAGAATCCATAAGACGCACTGCTCCCATTTCTTGGGGGCGAATTGTTTTGAAAACCATGGCTTCAGTAGCTATCAGGCGCTGAGTATAAAGACTTTTACTAGCATCAGGCATGCGAATAATAAGTTTCAGTAAAGGTTTAATAAAGAACAAAGCGAGTAAAGCTGCTACTAAAAAAATCCCAAGCTGGGCTGCCAAGCTAAGAGGACTCGAAGCCATAAAAGCCAATTGCTGACTAAGTCCTGTAAAACAAGCTGCAAGAGCAAAACAAATAAAAATAAAAAGTCCGGGACTAAAAGCCTCTAAAATTAGTAGAAGCCCCCCAAACATATACCAAAGCAAATAGGCTTCCATTAGTTTTTCTCGGTTTTTTGTAGTTTGATTTGGTCTTTAGATTGACGCATTAATTCACCTGCAGAAGCCAAAGCCCCCATAACACTCAGGGACTCAGTCGGCAAGAACATTTTGCTCGCTGGGCTTGCTGCGATCTCTTTGAGAGTATCCATATATATGATCTGTAAAACTTCTGGACTCGGGGAAGCTTCTTTGAGTTTATCGATATAGGCTTTGGTGGTAAAAGCTTGAGCTTCTACTTCTAGGCGAAGTTTTTGAGCATGTCCCTCAGCTCTTCTGATTACAGCTTGCTTCTCACCCTCGGCTTGCAGTATCTGAGCTTCTTTGCGCCCTTCAGCATCCAAAATAGCCGCTCGTTTATTGCGCTCGGCTTCCATCTGCACATTCATAGCTTTTTGGATTTCTGGCGGAGGGTCTATGTCTTTGATTTCTACTCGATTAACCTTGACTCCCCATTTGCCCGCGGCTTTGTCTATGATTTCTTGGAGTCTAATATTTACGACTTCTCTGCTGGTAAGACTTTGGTCTAAATCTAACTCCCCGATAATATTACGCAAAGATGTCAAAGCCAGTTGCTGTATGGCATAGACAAGGTTACTAATCTCATAGATAGCTGCGTAAGGATTAATGATTTGATAGTAGATCACAGCATCTACATTGATATTGACATTATCTCTGGTGATAACTGCCTGAGACTCTAGGGGCATAACCTGCTCCCGAAGATCTATAACTCTATCCACGGAATCCACAAAAGGCAATATCACATGCAAGCCCGGTGGCAAAGTCCTAATATAACTACCAAGTCGGACTACTAGCCCACAATGCCCTTGCTGAATGATTTTGATGGCTCCAGCAAAAAGTAAAAATAGAACCCCCGCAAAAAATAGCAGAGTAAAACTTAAAATATCCATGTCTCTATTCTAGCAATTAAACTTGCATCAGAATGTAATCCAAAAGAGTCCTAGTCGGTATCGCACTAGCTCCTGAAGGTGACCAGTCGTTAGCTTCTTCTAGCCAACAAGGTCCTGCAATATCTATATGCAACCAAGGGATCTGTTCTTTTTTGTTGCGAAGACCTACGAACTCTTGAATAAAAAGTCCTCCATTCTGAGCCCCTGCTTGTCCTCCAGAGCCTGCGTTTTTGAGATCTGCGATATCAGATTTGAGCCGAGATTTATATTCATCGAAGAGAGGCAACTGCCACATAAGCTCTCCTTGCCTGTCAGCCGAGGCTTTGACTCTATCCAAGAGAGCTTGATTATTAGTCATCAAAGCAGCACAGTGATTGCCTAGAGCTGTGATACAAGCCCCTGTTAGTGTGGCTATATCAATAATCTCATCTGGGTTCTGCAAAGAAACATAGGCAATAGCATCAGCTAGTGTGAGACGACCTTCGGCATCCGTGTTATTGACTTCTATGGTCTTAGAGTTCATGGCTGTGATTACATCACCGGGTCTATAAGCTTTGCCACTAGGCATGTTCTCGGTAGCAGCGATAATCCCCGTTACACGGATGTTCTCAGGTGCTAGCTCAGCTAGAGCAGTCATCACCCCTATAACCGAGGCCGCCCCAGACATGTCTTCTTTCATCATTTCCATAGACTTTGCTGGTTTGAGACTCAAACCTCCACTATCGAAAGTTACTCCTTTGCCAACAAGAGCTATATGTTTATGCTTACCAGCCTTGTAGCTCTTAGCTGTGTACGATAGTTCTATAAATTTAGGTGCTTCTTCTGAACCCTGAGCAACTGCAAGAAAAGCGCCCATAGATAATTTGGCACAATCTTTCTGCTCCAGAATTTTGACTTTGAGTCCTTTGATGGCTTTAGCTGTTTTAGCCAAATAACTAGGTGTAAGCTCGCAAGCCGGCTCCCAGACTAGGTCTCGGGCTTTATTGCAAGCAGTTGCAATAATCTCTGCTCTCTCTACAGCAGATTTTGTAGACCTAGAAATGGCATCCTCCACCAAAATATTGACTTCTTTTAAAGCTTTTTCTTTGTTTTTGTCTTGTGTTTTGTATTTTTTGAATTCATAACTAACAAGTATTGCTGTTTCAGCTATAAGTTCGGGTCTCTGGATTACTTTAAAACTTAGCTCCTCAACCTTCTCGGCACGAGCAGCCCTGATAGCAGCAGCGATAGATTTTCGTTCAGACTTAAGATCAAATTTGCTTTTATCACCTAGCCCTAATAACAAAACTTTTTGAACTTTGGCTCTAGTTTTGACCAACAAGGTCGAGCCTATTTCAAACTTAAAATCTTCTGCTTTAATTTCAGAACTAAGCTGAGAATCAAAAAATTTATCAAGAGCCTTAAAAGATTTAGACGACTCTCCTTGAAACTCTCCTATAACTAACAAGGGTGTCTTAAGTAGGCTTAGCTCCTTTGCACTATTGATGCTGCTTTTAGCGATATTGATTTTGGGCATAATTACATTATATACACAAACAAAAAGACGGGCTGCAACCCGTCTTTTCATTTTTTATTAAGTAGCTATAACTATTTCTTTTTAGCTACTTTTTTTGCTGGCTTTTTAGCTGCAGTTTTTTTTGCTGCTGGCTTTTTAGCTGCTTTCTTTTTAGGAGCTGCTTTTTTAGCTGCAGGTTTTTTTGCTGCTGGCTTTTTAGCGGCTGCTTTCTTTTTCTTTACGGCCATTTTTTATTTCCTCCGAATTTTCCCGAATGATGATCCATTTGCATCATATGACAAGTTGAAAAATTATGCAAACATAATTTGACAAGCTCTCGAGTTTTTTGCCATTTCTTTTGTGCCCAGATTCCAAAATCTCTAACCTCGATAAAAATACTTTGAGGCAATTAGCGAACAGAATCTTGTCACTCTCACAAAGATTCTTTTTAGTCTAAAAGGTTCCTGTAAAATTCTAAACAACCATTCTAGTTTCATTTTAATCATCCAGCGAGGAGCCCGAGAAGTGGCTCCAGCCAAGACATCTAAGGCTCCACCAAGAGCTAAAGCAGTGGTCTTGGGAAAATATTTTTTATTGTCATAAATAAATTTTTCTTGCCGTGGAGCCCCCATTCCAACGAGTAAAACTTCTGCTCCACTTGCTCCAATTTTTTTAGAGATTTCCTCTGATTGGTCTAGCGAAAAAAATCCATGATGAGCAAAAACTATTTGCTCTGAGTATTTTTCTTGCAAGCGAGCAATAACTGTTGCTTTAGAACCTAGAATTGCGATTTTTTTGCTTTTATCCTCGATAAAAGCCTCTGCTAAATCAATTCCGGCTACTTTGTGAAGAGTTCGAACAAGTGCCAGTCTCTTTTTGAGGAGACTATTTACAACTAAAACTATAAATTCCCCATCAGCGAGAACTAAATCAGCCTCATTGAGAATAGCTTTGTATTCTGGGTTTTGCTCAGCTAGGAGCAGGTTTTCAAGGTTCAGGCTCGCCACAAAAGAACCTTGAGCTATTCTTGATCTTTGCTCCAAATCAAAAAAATCCAAGTTCAAACCCAGAAAAGATATGCGATTAAAGTCGTTCTTCTTAGTCAATATGATAAATATAGAATAATGCCAGACGAAAAAAACAAAACAAATATAGGAGTCTTGGGTGCTGGCTCTTGGGGGAATACCCTTGCTTTTCTTTTAGGACAAAAAATCGATCGTGAGATAACACTCTGGGCTCATGATCCCGCCAAAGTTCGCCGCCTTCAAAAAACTAGACGCTTCAAGCAACCCCTAGTCCAAAAATATTTGGATTCTATTACTATCACTAATAATCTTAGGGACCTATCTGGCTGTGAAATTATAGTTAGCACTATACCTCTTAAAGCTATTGCAGAAGTCTTTAGTAGTCTTAGAGAGCTTCGTTGTATTAAGCCCGAAACCATCATAGTAACTGGGTCTAAGGGCATCGAGCCAACTAGTCTCAAAAGCCCTTCTGCGATTATCGCGAGCTATTTAGACCGTAACCCCATCGCGGTCTTCTCTGGTCCCAACCTTGCAAGAGAAATGATCAAAGGCAAACCAATGCTTGCTTTAGTTGCCTCCAAAGATTTAGCAGTAGCCGAACGCATCCAAAAAATTATGAGTGGTCCTACTTTGCGCATCTACACTAGCACTGATGTTATAGGTGTAGAGCTATGCGCTGCCCTCAAGAATGTCATAGCCATAGCAGCAGGTTGCCTAGAGGGTCTAGAGCTAGGGGAGAGCGCTAAAGCCAGTCTCATCACTAGAGGCTTGGACGAAATGGGTAGATTCCTTAAACTCTACAATGCTGACGAGGAGACCCTTCTAAGCCCTGCTGGCATAGGGGATTTGATAGCTACCTGCTCTTCTAGCCTGAGTCGCAATTATAGGGTAGGGCTTCTACTTGCCAAAGGTAAATCTCTCGCTGATAGTATCCATCAAATAGCCGAGACAGCCGAGGGTATTAATACTTGTCATGCTGTGTACAGGATTTGCCAAGAAAAAGGTATCCAACTACCGATAATGGAACAAATCAAAAAAATATTAGACGCTGAGATCTCCCCGATAGAAGCTGTTTTGAATTTGATGAACAGACCACTCTAAAAAAAAGCCCCGAGTTTTCTCAGGGCTAAGGGGACAATTTGTAAGAAAAAACTAGCGTTTAGCTTTTTTCTTAGTAGTTGTTTTCTTTTTGCTTGCAGCTTTAGCTTGCTTAACTTTGCTTTTGACAGCTTGTTTAGTTTGGGCTATTTTTTTGATGCCAGCCAAAGAAGGTGCTTTGCCAGTTTGAACTGCTGATTTGAGTTCTGATCCAGCCGTGAAAGCAGGTGCTTTCTTAGCAGGGATTTTGATTTTTTGTTCTGGGTTTTGTGGATTAACACCTGTGCGCGCTTTACGATTACGACGCTCAAAAGTACCAAAACCAACTAAAGTGATTTTGTTACCTTTAGCAAGCTCTTCAGTAATAACACCAAGAATTGCTCTTAATGCATTATCAACATCGGATTTTGCTTGACCTGTAGCTTCTGCTACGCGATCTACTAGTTCTGCTTTATTCATTCTTTCTCCTTTCTTGAGCCCACCGTGGGCTCTTTTCAAAGCCTGTCGTTAAGCGAGTTACAGTTAACTATGTACTTAACAGCAATAAGTGTACTGGTTTATTTCATTGCTGTAAAGCTCCCTAAGCAAAATTTTTAACAAAATTTCCAGTCAGAGACTCGATTTCATAACTGCATAATATAGAGTTCTGTGTCCCCGTAAGATTTATGCTTGACGAGCTTCAAGCCGAAAGGCTCTCCTAGAGCGGCTTTGCAAGCCCCACCCCTCGCAGCTTCCCAAACCAAATAACCCTGCTTCGCCAATAAAGACTTGTCTAAAATCTCTTTAATAATAGTAGGTGCTTTAGTATCTGCGTAGGGTGGATCTGCAAAAATCAAAGAGAACTCCCGAGATCCAAGCCCGCAAAGCGCCTTGGGAAGAGCTTTTGCAAGGACTTGGCTGCGGGAGCTAAAGCCTAAGTTACAAATATTACTGCGCAAGACTTTAAGACAGAGAGGGTCTTTTTCTACGAAAACAGCAGAAGCAGCTCCGCTACTCAAAAATTCTAGGCCCACTGTCCCAATACCAGCATAAAGATCTAAAAGTTCTAGGCTTGCAAAATCCAGGAGATTGTGCATAGTATTCACCAAGGCTTGACGGACTAGAGCCTGAGTAGGCCTCAATTGGCGAGCGCTTTTGCTACTGGCTAGAGCAAAACCTTTTTTGGAACCTGTTGCTAGTTTTAGAACCATACTGGGACTAGGCTATAATAAAAACCATTAAGTCGCTATGTCTAAGCTTACCAAGATATTAATAGCCGATGATGAAGCTCCTCTAAGACTCTTGCTTAGAGCAACCCTTCAAGCGGACTGCTATCTTATAGATGAAGCGGTGGACGGTAAAGATGTCCTTGATAAACTAGAGTCCAATAAACCAGATATTTTGATCTTGGATATTATGATGCCAGCTTATTCTGGATTCGAGGTTTGCGAAAAAATCAAAAACAGTGAGACTCTCCAAGATATAGTCGTCATCATGCTTACAGCCAAAAGCAAACCCAGCGACAAAGAATGGGCTAAGTCTGTAGGAGCTAATTATTTTTTTACTAAACCCTTTAATCCCATAGAACTACTAGATCTGGTTGCCAAGATCAACACAGAATTAACAGCGAAGTCTATCCCTTCAACATGAAAATCCTAGTTATACATGGACCTAATATTAATTTGCTAGGCACTAGAGAGCATGAGATTTATGGTCTAACTACTATGGAGGACATTAATCAGAGTCTCTCTCAATTAGCCGTTCAATTATCCAGCGAGAAACCAAGCAAGATAGAACTAGAATTTATCCAGTCCAACATAGAAGGCGAACTTGTAGATGCCATCCAAAAAACCCTTAGAGAAGGCTTTTCAGGGCTAGTGATTAATCCAGCAGCCTATACCCATAGTAGTGTAGCTATTAGAGATGCTATTAGTGCTGTAGCTCTACCTTGCATAGAAGTACATATTTCCAATATCCACAAAAGAGAAGATTTTAGGCACAAATCCCTAACAGCCCCAGTCTGCTTAGGGCAAATCTGTGGCCTAGGACCAGATAGTTATCTACTAGGTTTGAGAGCCCTGATCAACCACCTCCACTCAGTGCATGGATAAATTGCACTCCAACGAAATTTTTTTATTTGATAGACAAAGAGGCGGAGCCCTCAGAGTCCTGAATTGTTTTCCTAATACTTATGAGGTTGGCATGGCTAGCCTCGGCTTCCAGACAGTGTTTAAGCTGTTTGGTTCTCATGCAGAGACTCATAGCACTAGATATTTTAGTGATTGGCACGAGCCCTTCGATAAAAATCCAGACCTCGTAACTTTTTCTATTTCTTGGGAATTAGATTTTATATTTTTGCTAGACATGCTCTCTCGACTACAAATCCCTCTCTTAAGTTCTCAGCGAGAAGCATTAAACCCTCTAGTCTGTGGAGGCGGTCCTGTCTTAACTGCAAACCCAGAACCTTGGGCTGAGTTTTTTGATCTAATACTTATGGGAGACATAGAAGGCAGGGTAGATGGTCTCGTGAAAACTAGCCTAGAAGCCAGATCCCTACTAGCTTCTGGCAAATCTCGCAGAGAAGCCCTAGAGCTATTCAGGGCTCTGCCAGGTGTTTATATCCCTGCTCTCATGGAGCAGGCTCCCGAAAGAGTTAAAAGCCCTTCTAGTGAACTGGCTTATAGTTCAGTCATAGCTCCAGATTCTGCTTGGCAAGATACGGGACTCTTAGAAGTAGTAAGGAGTTGTCCTGAGATGTGCAAGTTCTGTTTAGCCAGTTTTGCTTCTTTACCTTTTAGGGCTCCTCAGTTATGGGAAGACCTAATACCCAAAGTCCAAAAATTAAGAGAACACAGTTCCAAGATAGGACTGCTAGGAGCTAGTGTTAGTCAGCATCCTAGGTTTATGGACTTACTCCATTATCTAAGTGAGCATCAAGCAGACACTCAACTACAAGTAGCCTCCGTAAGGGCTTCTACTGTTAGCAAAAATATGACAGATATTCTTGCTAGTTTAGGTGTTCGTAATCTCACCATAGCAATAGAAAGTGGCTCTGAAAGACTAAGAGAGGACATCAACAAAAAACTAGCCGAAGAATATATTTTTAGTGCAGCCTCGGCTGCTAGCTCTAGCGGGCTTAATTCCCTTAAACTCTATGGCATGGTTGGCTTGCCCACAGAAGAAGACTCAGATATAGATCTCACTATAGATCTTCTCTCTAGATTGAAGGGCTCAAACCCCGGACTGAAGATAGTTTGGGGCTGTTCTGTTTTCACCCCCAAAATGCTTACCCCTTATTACCGCTACGGAATAGATCCTCTAGCCGAGCGCAAACTCAAACACATGGAAAAAGAATTGCACAAACTGGGCATAGAAATGCGAGCTGAAAGTTACAAATGGGCTCAAGTACAAGCTCTCATCTCCAGAGGGGACAGGAGTCTTAGTAAGCTTCTCATGCAAGTCCAATCCTCTAAACAAAAAGGTGCAAACATCTACCGCAAATTACTTAACAAAGAAAAATATCAATATTTTGTTTTTGAAGATTGGGCTTAAATCTAGACTGTTTGCTGAATTTTATTACCACCAAAGAAATGTTTGGAATCCTGATGGATACTCATGTCTAGGGTTTTCAGTGAACCGACTGCAACAGCCAAATCTACAGCTGTAGTTTTATTGCCGACGATAGCAGCCATCTTGCCCCAGTCTCCAGCTTGCACCATATCTGCAGCTTTGCAGCCAAGGCGGGTCCCTAGTACCCTATCAAAAGCAGAGGGTCTGCCACCTCTTTGGATATGTCCCAGAACCGTAGAGCGAGTCTCTATACCTGTGCGCTCTTCTATAAGCTCAGCTAATCTTTCGCCGATGCCACCTAGTTTCACATGCCCGAAAGCATCTAGCTCTGTATCTTTGGTGATATCCAAACCAGCTATGCGAGCGCCTTCTGCTGCAACAACAATGGCATAGGATTGCATTTCATAAGCTTGGCTAATCTTGTCACAAAGATCCGTGATATCTACTTCTTCTTCTGGAACCAAAATATAATCTGCATTGCCAGCTATCCCAGAATAAGAAGCTATCCAGCCTGCGTGTCTACCCATAACTTCACAGACTATGGCTCTTTCGTGAGAACAAGCCGTAGTATGCAAAGCATCTATAGCCTCTGTTGCGATATTAATACAAGTATCAAAACCGAAAGTAACATCAGTACCACTAAGATCATTGTCTATAGTTTTGGGCACACCGATAACATTAATTTTGTATTGGTTATATAACTTAGAAGCTACTCCACAAGTATCTTCTCCACCGATAGCCACCAAAGCATCTAGGCGATTGGCTTTCATGGTTTCTACAACAGCCTCTGGTGCACCAGCTTTTTTGAAAGGATTAGTTCTAGATGATTTGAGTATAGTACCGCCCTCTCGTACTATATCTTCGGTATTCTCTATGCTAAGTTCCATAGTGATATTTTCTACAGCTCCCCTCCAGCCATATTTGAAACCAATAACAGTAGAGCCATATTTTTTGACAGACTTATAAACCAGTCCTCTGATCACCGCATTTAGACCCGGGCAATCTCCTCCGCCTGTAAGCACTCCTATTCTCATCTCTTCTCCTTCCGATTTACTAAACCTGTCACGAAATAGGCATTTTGCTCCAAATGCAAAGCCATTTCGTAACGAGTCTAATAGACTTGCTGTTAGATAGTCAAGGGCAATAAAAGCCATTTCGCAACAAGTCTATGCTAAAGTTGCCTGCATATGAACACAAGACAATTTAGTTTATATCTAGCTGGATCGATTTGGCTACTAGTCGCTCTCAGAATAGCCGCCCGAGGCTTGGAGTGGTTAAGCCCTTATCTCAGTCAGCCTAGCTGGCAACTAGTTTTCTTGCCTATAGCAATAGTCTTAGGCATACTCAAATCTCGCACAGTCCTCAAAAAAGCCAGTCTTAGAAATATAAGTAATCTTGAGAAAGTTTCTTTAGAGAAACACTCGCATTATCTTTATGGGTGGCTACTACTCTATGGTATGAGAGGAACTATAACCATCGGTCTAATGATAGGGCTAGGCTTAGGATTAAGGGCTCTAAGAGCCTCGGGGCAGGATCCCTTGAATCTTTTTGGCTTCATCTATCTTGCTGTGGCTCTGGGATTGGGACTATCTTCTGCGTATTATTTTAAGGCCGCTAAGGAGCAGAGTTAGCGACATCCGCAGGGATAGAGACTGAGCTATACTTATATCTCATATTGGTCTCGATATTATGTCAGTCAAAGACTTAGGAATTAGCCAAGCTGAACTACTCTTGGAGCGCAAAGAAAACAAACCTACTCTAGGTCAGATTTGTCTTGCCACCGTCTTAGTCAAAAACTCTAGGGGACTTTTTGTTGATATCAACAAAACTTTTGAGGCTTATATCCCCAACTCAGAATTAGGTTCTACAGATTATAAGGTCGGAGACCGCATAGAAGCTTGCCTTGTAGAAAATAGTCATGACGGTGTATACAAATTATCTATTCGAGAAATAGAAAACAGCAAAAATTGGCAGGAACTCGAAGCACTCGGGGATAAAGTCCTAGAAGTCCTCATCACCAAGATCGTCAAAAGCGGTGTAGAAGTAGAAATACCTATTGGCAAACAAAGGGCTTTTATACCTTTCAGATATATAGATTCTCATTTTGGGGCTCTTGCAGGACTAGAACAAAGAGACTGGGTAGGTTTGAGCATCCCTGCACGAGTTCAAGAGTTGGATCGCAGTAAACACAAAATTATTTTCAACAATAGAACTGTTAGCGAAGAGCTGAAAGCCAGTCAAACCGAGGAAGTCATGCGTTCTCTTAGTATTGGACAAATCATCAATGCCAAAGTCGTTCGCTGTACGGATTTCGGGGTCTTTATCAATATTTCTGGTGTTGATGCTCTCATCCCTGCTTCTGAATTAAGCTGGAGACGCTTCAAAAAACCTAGCGACATAGTTAGCGTAGGCGATAGTCTTAGCGCAAGAGTCTTCAGGGTGGATCTTGAGAACAAAAAAATCGGACTTAGTGTCAAACAAGCAAGCCCAGACCCTTGGACCGTATTACCCGAATACCTACAACTTGGGGCCAAAGTAAACGGCAAAGTAGTTAGTAAAGCAGAGTTTGGGGTTTTTGTAGAAGTATTACCCGGCATAGAAGCCTTGGTCCATAAATCTAATTTCACGGAAGACACTGAATTTCCAGAAATAGGTTCAGAAATAGAAGGCGAAATCTCTAATCTATCTGCCCATCAAAGACGCATGGGGATTAAGTTAATTCGCGAAGAGAGCAAAGACACAAGAGAAAGCAAGGAGTTAGAACATGTCTAAAGACCTTAGAGCCCTAGTAGAAGCCGCTCAGGCAGCCGTTCTTAGAGAGATTAACGCTCGCTCTAGTTTTTTGCGCAAACTGGTCGGTGCAGACAAGCAAAACAACCTCAAAGAAATCCAATCCAACCTAGCGAAGCTTCTTAAGCAACTAGATCGCAATAACTCTGGCGATTTGGAACTTATCTCCAAACTCCAAACCCAGCTTAACGAAAAAAGTAACCTTATTCGAAGTCTTGAAAAAAACTTAGAAGAATCCAAAGACGAAGCGAGTTTAGCCAAATCCAAATCCACCGCTTATGTAGCAGAGCTAGAAGAATTGCGTAAACAACAGCAACAAAGAACAGAAGTCCCCCAAATCACAGCAAACCCAGTAGCAGACGAGGCCTCTCTTAAAAAAGCTCAGGAACTCTGCGAAGAACTTAAGGCTCGCAATCAAAAACTAGAACAACGCAACAACGAACTTAATCAAGAGATGAAAGACGCTTGGGAATTAAGTTTGGAGTTCAATAAACGCCTCAAGAAACTCAAATCTGAAATCCTTGCACCCTAGTTATGTCTGACTGCATATTACTCCGAGACATTAGCTGTTTCTGCAAACTGGGTGTCTACGAAGAAGAAAGAGAACACGGACAAGCTATAAGCCTAGATCTAGAACTAGAGCTAGATCTAAGTCAAGCTGGCTTCAGCGACAGGCTGGAAGACACTCTAAGCTATGTAGATGTCTCTCTCTATGTCCAAGAACTAGCTAGAGCTAGGCCTTATCACTTAATCGAACATCTCTGTAATGTAATCACGGAGGGACTCCTAGCCAAATTCCCCAAACTCCTAGCTGTCGGAATAGAAATCCACAAACCCGTCATCAATGCTAGATGTTTTACAGGCAGGGCCTCTGTCAAAATACGAAGAAGTCGCCAATAAATGGATACTAGATATCTGATTTGTTATGAGCAACCCCTTGACTTGGAGCTAAGGACTATGGAGCTGCTCTCAGAACTAGATCCCGAGCCACTTTCAGGGCTAGAGCTGATAGAGCCAGACCCACAGGTTTTCATGGGGGCTGTTAAGCGCATCCAAGAATATATACGAGAAGGAGATATTTATCAAGCCAATCTCAGTCGCAAATATCTAATCCGAAGCAAAAACTCAATAGATCTACTCAGCCTCGCTAAGCGCATGCACAATGCCCTGCAACAGAGTCAGGCAGCGGCTTTCAGCGAGCTAGTCCTAGATGAACGCCATATCATCATCTGTGCTTCTCCTGAATGTTTTTTGGAAATCCACAGAGAAGCTCCGGGGATTTACAAACTCAGCACCTCACCCATCAAAGGCACAGCAGCCATCGGGGCAGAATTGAGTTCTAGCAAGAATCAAGCCGAACATATCATGATAGTAGATGTAGAGCGCAACGATCTAAGCAAGATAGCCAAAACCGCTAGTGTCAAAGTAGAACGATTAATGTCTCCTGAGCGCTTTCATAATTTGGAGCATCTGGTTTCTACTATCTCAGCCTATCTTGATGAAAGCTATCTCCTAGATGGGCAAATAAATCTCAAGTCTATTCTCTCAGCCCTCTTCCCTAGTGGCTCTATCACTGGGGCTCCCAAGCTTCGAGCAATGCAAATTATCCAAGAGCTAGAACCCTGTCCCAGAGGGCCTTACACAGGAGTCCTAGGTTACTATGACCCTCAGTGCGGTTATGGCAAATGGTGCATCCTCATCAGAAGTATAGTTATAGATAGGCAGCTCGGCGAGATTTCTTTTCATGTTGGGGCTGGCATTACTGCTGGTTCTGACCCATTAGAAGAACTGACTGAGACTAGACTTAAAGCTGCCAAAATTATAGAGGCTCTCCAATGCAAGAGCTAAAATTATTTGAGAGTATCAGGCTAGAAGCCAAAGAAAATTCTTTGGTGTTGGATATTGAGCCTCATCTCAGTAGACTCGGCAAAAGCGCTCAGGAATTGGGTTTCGATTTTAATAAAAATCTCTGCAGGCAAGAGCTAGAAAAATCCCTAGCAAGCACTCTTAAGCCCGGGCTCTACAAACTCAAAATCATATTAGAGAGAACAGGTCTTATAGAAACACAAATAGAACCATATCTCAGATTCAGAGACCCTAACTATATACTGCGGGTTCGCATTTTAGATCCACAGGTCTATCACTCTCAAGATCCTCTCATCTATAAACACAAAAGCAGTCTGAGACCGGATTTGAGCGCTTATCTCCAAGATGTAGATGAGCTAATCTGGCTCAATAAAGATGGCTGGCTAGCAGAGGGTTCCTATACTAATATTTTCTGGGAAGAAAGTCCCTCTCTATGGCGTACACCTAGCCTAGAGACTGGTATTTTGGCTGGAACCATGAGAGCCAAGCTATTGGCTAATCCTAGAGATACTCAGTATTCTAACCCTTCACTGAAAGATATATTTCAGAAAATAGAACAGATAGAAGAGGGCTTCTATCCCGTATCCGATCTACTCAAAGCCCCTCACCTAGTACTTTCCAATGCTCTTTTGGGCCCTCGGCTTGCAAAATTAGTAGAGTGTGATGAATAAGTTTATTCTTTGTCGGCGAGTTTGACAAGGAACCACAATAATCCAAATCCAAATAGCAAACCCTTAATAAAAGCAAACATAATGTATCAGGATTTTAGCACAAGCAAAGCCTCTTGGACTCTCGGCATCTGTGGTTGTAACAAGCTAAATAAATACTGGTGAGGAGCTGGGCTAGAGTAATGAAAAATATCAAGGATTTGTCCCTTCGTGAGAGACTCATAAGGGTCTCCTGTAATTTTGTTTTTGAGCTGCTCTAAAACCCCCGCATCAAAAGTCTGAGCTATAAGTAAAACAGCTATGCATTTTGGGCTAGGTTTTTTGATGAGTTCTAAGCTGCCCAAAGCCTCTCCCCGAGAGAGTCTTACTAAGACATAAGCACCAGTGGAGCTATCTTCTAAACTAATATCACTATAGTTAACTTCTCTATTAATTGTTACAAAATGCGTCTTAGCTAAAGCCCCCCATAAGGCTCTCTGGGCATGATTCAATCCAGATTGTTGCATTAGAACAAAAAAATCTCGCAAAAGGAAACTGAGCGCAGCCTGTTCTAATTCAGTCACCAAGACATCTCCAGCCTGTTCATCCAATGCACCCAAAGATGCTTGTGGGATAACAATATTATCTACGGCTTTGAGTAGCTCCTCTCTGGTAAAAGCCTGAGGTTTACAAAAGACATCCAAAGCCGAAGCCAATTCTTCTATGCGTTTAGTGATAGTAAATTTGATTGCTTTTAGCTTGTTAATCCCCATTTCATCTTGTCTCTTAAAATACTATAAAAATTGCGCTCTGGTGAATTGAGGCGACAGAGTTTGAGCATATGCTCAAACCTAGTCAGGATCATGCTTGCACCCGGCTCCAGACTAATCAACTCCTGCCCGTCTGCCTGCATATAAAACTCCATGCTGTCTTTGCTCTTAAGAACGATGCGCTGCTCATCAGAAATAACATGAGGTCTACTACTGAGAGAATGTGCGGCGATAGGAACTATCTGAAAGGCACGGATATTGGGATCCATGACCGCACCACCAGCACTAAGAGCATAAGCGGTAGAGCCAGTAGGAGTAGAGACCACAATACCATCTGCTCTGAAACTATGTAGTAGATTGTCATCCACATATAAATCCGTATACAGCAAATTACTATAATGAGACCTAAGTACCGCAATATCATTAATCGCTATAAAAGTTTTATCGTAGTCTGGTAAATAAGCTTGCAGTACTGTGCGCTCTTCTACCTTCCACTGACGGGCTTTGATCTGGCGCGCCATCTCTGCTAGCTCCATATCACCGTATTCTGATAAGAAACCTAGGTGTCCGTGATTAACTCCCATAATGGGGATACCGTGAGATATCACTTGCCTAGCAGTTGCAAGAAAAGTCCCATCACCGCCGAAGACAACGACTAAATCAAAACTAGAATCTAGGACTGCTTTCCACTTGTAGACATCTTTTTCTGTTTTGTCTACCTGCGCTATAACACCAAGTTTCCCTAATTCTTCAGCAAAATCCCTAGCCCTAAGCTCTGCTTGGTTTTTGCTTGGGTTATAAAAAACGCTGACCTTCACTAACTACTATTATACGCTAGCCTTCTTTTTGAATAGCGCCAAATACTCTATATTACCCTTGGCTCCACTAATCGGGGACTGGCTTTGAGCTAGAAGCTGATATCCTTCAGATTGAATTTTTAATAGAGTCTCTGCCAAAATCCTCTCTCTCACATCTGCGTCTTTGATGACGCCTTGACATTTGTCTATTTCTTTTTTGCCTGCTTCAAATTGAGGTTTAATCAAAAAAATCATTTTAGTCTCTGGTTTTGCGTATTTATTCAAGCACTCAGAAAGTTTGGGTAGAATTTTAATAATAGAAATAAAAGACAAATCCGCAAGCACAAAATCTATGCTTAAGTTCTCTTGGAACTTCGCCTCAAACTCTCTTGCTATCTGGTCTTCATCTGCGTAGCGAAAATTAGTTTCTTCGATATTTAATATCTGCTTATGGTCTCTTAATTTATAATGCAGTTGCCCTTTGCCTACATCCAAGGCTAGGACTTGTTTTGCGCCATATCTCAAACTACAATCACTAAAACCACCAGTAGAAGCCCCTATGTCCAGAACTACTGCTCCCTGAAAATCTAAATTAAAATCTCGAATAGCCGCTTCAAGCTTCAGAGCCCCTCTGCTAACAAAAGGACAGTCCTCTTGTTCTATCTCTAAATATCTTGGTTTTGATTCTATAGCTTCTATGAATTTCTCTCTGTCTATCTGCTCCCCCGCCTTGGTAGCTAATTGAGAAGATATCCGAACTTTATGCGCCATAATAGCTCTACGCGCCTGTTCGCGAGACTCAAAATAGCCAAGCTCTGTGAGCAATAAATCCAATCTGATTTTCTTGTTCATCAGCTCTAAGTCTACAGAAATTCCCGCTAAGCTTGTGGTGATAGCCCTCTAAATATTTATTTACAACAAGATTTTCAAGAAGGTCTCGCCAGCTGAGCCCCAGTCCCAGTCCTCACTCCAACTGCTTCTAAGAAATCATTGACA
>CAZASO010000022.1:15270-22532 GCA_964487825.1 uncultured Gammaproteobacteria bacterium | reverse complement strand
GCGTTTTGCGCAGCAAAATGCCATGTGCTGGTGCCGAGCCAAATGGGCGCGTTAGCGATGAGGTGATGAGCTTAACTGCGCTTGTACGAAGCCAGCTCGAGCCTAGGCTAAGAGCAAGAGCTAAGCTTACGCTCACTGTCTTGCAACTCATCTGCTGTGTTGCGCTTTGAGCTTATAGATTTTGATTCTCCTATAAAGCACTAAGCAGGCAGCCTTGAGAGCACCTGAGCACCAATATCACGCCTAAAAGTCTTACCTTCAAAATGAATCTTCTCTACTGCTCTATAAGCCGCATCCAAAGCAGCTTTGAGCCCAATGCCAGTAGCGCTCACCCCTAAGACTCTGCCACCATTAGTGAGAAGTCCTTCTTGAGAAACTTTGGTTCCAGCATGGAAAACTACTACACTAGGATCTTGTTCCGCCTCAGCTATCCCAGTGATAAGTTTGGATTTGTCATAAGTACCCGGGTAACCAGCACTGGCTAGGACTATATTGCAAGCAGAAAGTTTAGCCCAGTGAAGCTTAATCTCTCCTAGTTTTCTGTCTATAGAAGCATCCAGAATATCAAACAAATCCGTCTCTAATAAACGCAAATAGCTTTGGGTTTCTGGATCTCCAAAACGCGCGTTATACTCTAGAACCCGAATACCTTGCTTAGTGATTTTAAGTCCGGGGTAGAGCAGCCCCTGAAACTCTCTCCCTGACTGCTTCATAGCTACCAGAGTCTGGTTCACTATAGTCTCAGCCTCTAGCATTAGCTCCGCTGAAACCCAATCCACTGGAGCTATAGTCCCCATGCCTCCAGTATTAGGTCCAGTATTACCATCAAATATAGCTTTATGGTCTTGAGACGGCGGAAAGATGAGAGCCCTATCACCATCACAAAAAGCATGAATAGAAATCTCTGGTCCATCCAAAAATTCTTCGACAATAAACTCATCTCCAGCTTGAGCAAAAATTTTGCGCACAGCAATATCCTCAATGGCATTTACAGCTTCATCTAAACTTCGGCAAATCGTGACCCCCTTACCAAGCGCAAGGCCACTGGCTTTGACAACCAGAGGAAGATCCTGTTTTTGGATATATTCTAGAGCAGCTTTATAGTCAGTAGATTTAAAAGTTTTGAAGCTAGCAGTAGGGATAGCCGCCTTAAGCATAATTTGTTTTGCAAAAGCCTTGGAAGCTTCTATCTCTGCTGCTGCCTTACTAGGTCCCCAAATCCTGAGTCCCTCTGCTTGGAAAAAATCTACAATACCAAGAGCCAGTGGATCATCAGGACCCACAACGGTCATATATATATTATTCTTCTTTACGAAGTTTTTTAAGCCTTCAAAATCTAGAACACTGATGGAATCTAGGTTTTGGCTTTTAGCCATAGTCGCCGTACCACCATTCCCGGGAGCGACAAAAATCTCAGACACAGAACTAGACTGAGCTAACTTCCAAGCTAGAGCATGCTCCCTGCCTCCGCTCCCTAAGACTAAAATTCTTTTCACAGCCTATTAGTATAACTAATATCTGCGTTCTCTTTAACTAAATGGCTATAAATGGATTTGTCTTTGAGGTTTTGTAAATCATAATCTAGATATAGTCCTAGACTGGGATCTCCCATATCTGGCCCCCGCTCCGCTAGGTGCATTATAGCTAGCTTATCCAAAGCTTTTCTGTGTATACAAACATCATCCAAAGCCCCTATATAAAAGGGTTCTAGGCGCATAAAGGAGCCTATGATGAGGGGTTCATGTGCTGAGCTGAAATCACCATACTTATAAATCTCTTGGCTACTGCTTTCTAGCCCATCTATATATAGCTTGAATTGATAACTAGTCTCACTTTCATTGTAAGTCAAGACTGCTGCCACATGATGCCATACTCCGAGCTTTATATCACTAACAGCTGAAATCCAGACCTCACCTGTGTTTGCATAAGCATAAAGTTTTTTGTCTATGATACTGAAATAATATTCTCCAGATTTACCTAGGATATTAGTGTTCTCTAGGTTAGTCCTAAATCTAAAACTAATAGTCGAGGCATCAGCTAAGCGCAGTGATTCATGATCTGGGATAAGTATCTGGCTAATATCCGTCCCTGTAAAATTTGCAACATAGTTAGCTTCTACTGATCTTACAGAAGCCATACTGCTGAGGCATAACAGCACAGCTAAAGCAGGTTTTATGATGGCTCTTGTAATCCTCATAGCTAGATTCATCGGCAGCTCAGACCTAGTCTAGATAGGCTATCTGGGGGAAAGTTTAGGTCAAAACCCTCAGCCCCCTTAGCCAAAAACCCCTATTTAGAAGCTTTTTAGCTTAAATTTTTTTAGTCTTGCTTCTGTCAAAGACCCATAAAGCTCTGCCTTGTATAGTCATGCTGCAAGCCAAAGAAATAGAAAACAAATTCGTCTTCAAAAAAGACTTCCAAGACAAAATCAGTTCCATTTGTGATACTGAGGGCCAAATACTTAGATTTAACAGACAATCCAATGGTAACAATATAGTTTTCACCAAAGACCTAGAAGGCATAGAAGTCGCAATAGAACATTGCCCCGATGGCACCAAAATTTTTCATATGGAAAAAGACTCCAAAGGTCTACCTGCTATGCACGAGTTTAAACCAGATGGCACTGAGTACATCTATCTTTTCGATGTAAACAAGGTCCTAGAGAAGGTTGTAGAGCTTAAAACCAATGGAGACAAAATCACATATTGGTTCGCCAAAAATGGTGATGAAATAGTTCAAGAGCAAAGACAAGAAGGCGGCATACTTTTCAAGATGCGCACTTCTTTTGCAGAGGCTCTCATCTGGCTACATCAAGATGGTGAGGCTGAAGTACACGGTCACCCCAAAATAATCGAACATCTTCAAAAAGTTTTTGCTCAGTATCTAGATGGCTTAGTATTTTGATACAGCCCTGTCTATATCTCTTTGCTGGGCTTTGCGTTTGAGACTTTCTCTTTTGTCTTGTTGTTTCTTGCCTTCCGCTAGATGTAATAAGACCTTGGCTCTATGCCCCTTGAAAAATATCTTAGACGCAACCAATGTCTGATTAGTAGTTTTCAGTTCAAACTCTATGCGATCCAATTCCTGTCTATTCAGTAAAAGCTTTTTAGCTCTGAGTGGGTCGTGCTTATAAGAGCCAAACTCATACTCTGCGATATGACAATTAAACAACCAAGCCTCTTTATCTATAATCCGAGCATAAGAGGCTTTGAGCTGCACATTACCTTTGCGTATAGATTTAACTTCTGTACCTTGCAAGACAATGCCAGCAATAATTTCTTTGCCTAACTTGAAGTCATAACGAGCTTTACGATTCTCTGCTACAGTGGCTTTGCCACTTGCGGTCTGGGCGGCGCGTTTTTCTTTGAGTTTTTTTTGTTGTTTAGCCCTAGCCATAATTAAGGTGTTATTATAGGAATTATGACTCAAACAGTGAAATTTAAGGTCAAAAGACAGGATAGTCCAGAGACTTCCGCTTATTATGATGATTTTGAAGTGCCTCTTGAAACTGGCATGAATGTAATTTCTCTTTTGATGGCTACCAAAGCCCACCCCAAAACTATCCAAGGTAAAGCTACTACTCCTGTTTGTTTTGAATCTAGCTGCCTCGAAGAAGTTTGTGGTGCTTGCACCATGGTCATCAATGGCAAAGTCAGACAAGCTTGCACAGCCCTAGTTGAGCAGTTCGAGCAGCCTATCAAAATAGAGCCCATGTCCAAATTTCCAATCAAAAGAGACTTAGTAGTAGATCGTTCACGCATGTTCGACAATCTCAAAAAAGTCAAAGCTTGGATAGAAGTAGATGGCATCTATGACCTAGGAGAAGGTCCAACAGTGCTTCCTAGTATCCAAGAACAAAACTATCTACTGAGTCGCTGTATGACTTGTGGCTGTTGTTTAGAGGTTTGCCCTCAGTGGACTTATGACAATAACTTCATCGGAGCTCAAGCCATCTCTCAAGCAGTGCTCTTCAATAGCCATCCTAACGGTGCTAGCACCAAGCCAGATCGCATCCAAGCCCTTATGGATAATGGGCTTAATGATTGTGGCAATGCCCAAGAATGTGTCAAAGCCTGCCCCAAAGAAATCCCTCTCACCGAGAGTATCGCAAGAGCCAATCGAGAAGCGACTTTGCAGTCCATAACTAGTTTTCTCAATGCCTAGAGCCCTTGTATTTTTATTCCCTTGGGCTTTAGCTTTTTTGCTATTTTTTCTTGGTCCTATTTTAGCTAGTTTGTTTTTGTCTTTTACTAGTTTCGATGGACTGAATCCACCTCAATGGATCGCTTGGGACAACTATATAGAGATGTTTTCTAGAGATCCTCTCTTCTATAATTCACTCAAAGTTACTTTATGTTTTGCTTTAGTTAGCTTGCCCTTAGGGACTCTGTTTGCTATTAGTGTCGCTCTATTACTCAAACAAAAAATCTCTGGTCAAAGCCTCTATAGGACTTTGATCTACCTACCTACTGTAATCCCGATAGTAGCGTCTAGTATCTCTTGGGCTTGGGTTTTCAAAGCAGATGATAGTGGGCTCTTGAATCAACTCTTAAAACCCCTCTATCAGTTGCTTGGCTGCCCTGCCCCAATGTGGCTTGCTGACCCAGATTGGGCTTTGCCTGCTCTCATAATTATGAGCTTCTGGTCTTACGGGAACCCTATCATTATTTATTTAGCTGGCTTACAAAATATTCCTGTCTCTATGTATGAAGCGGCTGAACTAGACGGAGCTAATGATTTTGCGAAACTCTGGCATATCACTCTGCCTTTGCTCTCTCCAACTATCATCTTTAATCTCACTATTGCTCTTATTCAAGTTTTTCAATATTTCGTCCCAGCCTTCGTTATGACTTCTGGTGGGCCTCAGTCAGCGACTATGTTCTATTCACTTTATACTTATCAAACAGCCTTTGATGATTTTCGTATGGGTTATGCTTCTGCCTTAGCTTGGGTTTTGTTTTTAATCGTTTTAGTAGCGACTTTATTTAGTTTGAGACTGTCTCAGAAGGATGCGCCGAAAACGCAGTTTTGAGGCGACATCCGCAGGGATAGAGACTTAAGGGTTTCAAGCTTAGCTCTTGCTCTTAGCCTAGGCTAGAGCTGTCTTGGTGCAGCTTTGCATATAAGCCGCCGCCGCAATCATCGCCGCATTATCAGTACAAAGAGCTAGAGGAGGATAATAAAGCTGCAAAGGAGCAGAGAAAGTCTCAGAAAAACGCCGTCTAATAGCTGAATTGGCAGCAACTCCACCTGCGATTATAATTTTATTATAATCATATAATTTCAGAGACTCCAAGAGTTTTTGAGCCAAAAATTCGGCAATAGTCTCCTGAAAAGCATAAGCTATCTCTGCTTTATCTTGGAACCAAAGCTCATCACCCAACTTTTCTTTTAACTGGAGAGCCGCTGTTTTGAGACCACTAAAACTAAAATCCAAGGCTGCTACTTTGGGGATTTTGAAGCTATATTTGCTAGAACTAAGACTAGAAGCAAGTTTGTCTAGATGAGGACCACCGGGATAGGGTAAACCCATCAGTCTAGCGACTTTATCGAAAGCCTCTCCAGCAGCATCATCCAAGGTCTCTCCTATGATTTGAATATCTGTATAAGAATCTACACGAATAATTTGAGTGTGCCCTCCACTCACCAGCAGACAAATCAAAGGTGGTTCAAGTTCAGTAGAGATATAGTTCGCAGCAATATGACCATGTAAGTGGTTTACTAAAATTAGTTTTTTGTCATAGAGCCAAGCTAGTGTTTTGGCTGCATTAATTCCGACAAGCAGAGAACCACTTAATCCGGGGCCCTCTGTAACAGCAATAGCATCTAGTTTGGATATTAGTTCAGTCTGGCTCAAGCCAAGACGGATAGAGGCTTCTAGCAAGCAAGCCTCTATCACTGATGTCATAGCTTCTAGGTGAAACCTAGATGCCATCTCGGGTATAACACCACCCCATTTTTTATGTTTTTCGATTTGAGAGACCACTATGTTGGAGATTAACTTACGGCCATCTTCTACTATGGCTGCAGCCGTTTCATCACAACTCGTCTCTATCCCAAGAATTAACATGCAAGGTAAAATATAACTGATGAGCAAGATCACCGCGATAATACTTGATAAAGACGGAGTCTTTGTAGACTTTCATAAACTCTGGCTTAGGGTTATCGCTTATAGGGCTCAACTTATAGCCGAGATGTCTACTAGCTCTTGGGATCAATTCAACAAAGTTAGAACCAGCTGTATCAGAGCCATGGGGATAGACGAAGAAGAAGAAACTATAGATGTTTATGCTCCTTGTTCTATGCCAGCTTCAGATGTCAAACTCGCTCTCAAAGTCGCGAGTTTCTTGACTATCAATGAATGGGATCCTAGTTTCAATTTCAAAAAAGCCAGCAATATCGTAGAAGAGGCTTTTACACTTAGCCAAGAGCAGCTTAGTGTAGTAGAGCTTAGCGAAGCTATCTCTGGCTCTATACCCAAAATCCAAGAAATCTCCAAACAAGGATTTAAGATAGGGGTTTTTAGTTCTGATAGCAGCAGTAATATCCAAAATTGTTTAGATAAATTTGGGATCTCTTCTTTGGTTTCGGTTATCCAAGGCGATCAATTCAAAAGCACAGAACTTTATGAAGATCTTTGCTCTAGGCTAGGAGTCAATCCCTCAGAGACTTTGATGGTCTCAGACCTACCCCATGACCTAGAGATCGCTAGAGCTGCTGGAGCTATGACTATAGGGGTTCTATCTGGAGTAGTCAGCCCGGAGAACATAGGTCTTCTCAAAATAGTCGCTGATGATGTTCTCAACTCTCTTGCAGATCTTAATCTAAGCAAACTAGGTGGCAACAAAAAAAAGGCTAAAACTTAGTGAGTCCCATAGAAATGTATAGTGATGGAGCCTCTAGATCCAATCCCGGACCGGCTTCCATAGGAGTAGTTTTCTATAATGAGCAGCAAGAAGAGATAGCCAGTCTCTCAGAAGCTATAGGCATAGCGAGTAATAATGTCGCTGAATATACAGCCTTGGTCTGCGGTTTAGAATACGCTCTCAAACAAGGTTACACAGAACTTGTAGTCAAAGCTGATAGTGAGCTAATGATCAAACAACTCAAAGGAGAGTATAAAGTCAAAAACGAAGCCCTCAAAAAACTATACCTCGAAGCCAAATCCTTAGCCTCTCAATTCAAGTCTCTGAGCTATATTCATGTTCCGCGTGAACTTAATAAAAGAGCTGATAAACTTGCAAATTTGGCACTGGATCGTT
>CAZASO010000022.1:0-15170 GCA_964487825.1 uncultured Gammaproteobacteria bacterium | reverse complement strand
GTTAGACTTCACTCAAACTAAGCTGGCTTAAAATCGCTATTAATGATTTTGCAGCAAACTGGCTATTTGGCGCCGCTCAGAGACACTAATATCATCTAACCTAGAAATCCATCTGAGATAATCTGCGTGAACTTGAGAGATTTTTTCGCCTTTGTGCTTGCCTTGCTTAAAATACAAAGCTCCCTCTTCTCTGCGCTCAAACCATTTGCCTAGTATGCTGGTATCTCCTATGGTCTCTTCAGCTACGGATTTATATCCTTGGCTAAATAGCTCTGTATATCTGGCTTCTTGACTATCCAGAACTTCACGAGTAGCTCTGATATCTACTATGGCGTTATGTGCGTTCTCTAGAGTTTTACCAGTGTAATAGAGATAGGCATTAGCCAAATTATGCGGAAACATTTTGCGAAAGATTTTATAAGGATCTACAAAAACATAATTAGCCTCGTTCAAATCAAATCCTATACTGCGATTCAGCTCAGTCTGTAAAAACTGAAAATCAAAGATACTGTTATAAGCGACAAAATGATCTGCTTCTAGTAACATGTCCCTGACTCTTTCAGCAATCTCTCCAAATTTGGGAGAGTCTTTGACCATGACATTAGTGATGCCATGTATTTTACTGGCTTCATCTGGAATAACTCTCTCTGGATTGACTAAAGAAGAATATTCTGAGCCGTCTACTTTGATGATGGCAATTTGGCAAATGCGATCCTTGGAAGGCTCTACCCCAGTGGTTTCCAAATCTATATATATTTTGCGAGCAGTATTTTGCATAATCATCCTTCTAACCAAACAAGTCTATATTAGACTTGTCATGAAATGGCTTTTTGTCCATCTGGAGCAAAACACCTATTTCGTAACAAATCTATTATAAAGGACGGCGACAAAGCAGACACAAATCTAACTAAGCCCTATGTTTCTTACTAGGACTGGCTTTGCGTGTAAAACGAGATGAAGGTCCAGAAGATGACCTAGGAGAAGATGATCTGGAAGAAGCTCCTCTCTTGAAAGAGCGAGGGGCATTGGGTTTGGAGCGAGGTCTGGGTCTACTATTACTAGAAGAACTAGATTTATTATCAGGCTCAAAATCCCCATCACTACCGAAGATGAGGGCTTTGTCTTTGTGACCCAATGCCAAGTCTTCAATACTAGGTACTTGGGTTTTGATAATTTTGCTAGAGTTTATGCGTGCAATACGCTCTAGATGCTGCCTCTCTGCGCCTACTGCAAAAGATATAGCTAGACCGCCTTTGCCAGCTCTACCTGTGCGTCCAATGCGATGTAAATAATCTTCGTCAGATCTAGGTAAATCATAGTTAAAGACTGCTTCTACACCACTTACATCTATACCGCGAGCAGCAACATCTGTGGCAACCAAAAGATTAATGGAGTCTTTGCGAAAAGCATTCATAATAGAATCTCTTTTGTTTTGGCGAATATCACCATGCAAAGCACCTACGCTAAAACCATCTTGTTTGAGATTGCGAGCAAGCTCATCTACTTTGGCTTTGGTGTTACAGAAAATCAAAGCTGATCTGATTTTATGGAAGACCAAAAGTCTTTTGAGAGCTGCTGTTTTACTTTTGCGACTAATATCGAAATATATCTGTTCTATTTGGGGACTTTGTTCTTTACCAGCGGTAATGTCTATATGTTCAGGGTTGTTTTGATATTTTTGAGTAAGTTTGAGAATTTCTTTGTGCATGGTGGCAGAGAACATAATGGTCTGCCTAGTTTTGGGAGTGCCTTTGAGAATGTCTTCTATGTCTTCTTTGAAGCCCATGTCCAACATACGATCTGCTTCATCTAAGATGAGGAATTTGAGTTCAGATAGTTTGAGACTGCCTCTACGAATGTGATCCATCATGCGACCGGGTGTGGCTATGAGAACTTGAGGCCCTTTACGCAAAGTCTTAAGTTGGATATTGATGTTCTGTCCACCATAGATGGCAAGACAAGAAAGTCCTTTGTGATATTTCATCAATAAAGCAAATTGCTGGGCTACTTGGACAGCCAGTTCTCTAGTAGGGCAGAGCACTAAAGCCTGTATATCCGAAGAACTACTATCTAGTTTTTCTATGACGGGGATAGCAAAAGCTGCTGTTTTGCCAGTTCCAGTGCCAGCTTGACCGATAAGGTCTTGATTGGTTAATAATACAGGTATAGTTCTGGATTGAATTTCAGAAGGGGAGCTAAAACCTAGATCACTAATGGCTTTTAGGGTAGCGGGGGATAATTGAAGTTCAGTAAAAGATGGCAAGCTAATAAGACTAGCACTAAATGGCTAATAATTAGATATTAGCACAGATTTCTTTAGTAAGTAGCTCTATTTGATCAAAACTATGCTGAGAACTCATAGATATCCTGAGTCTAGGCTCAGAAACAGTAGGTGGACGAATAGCTGTAACGAAGATAGATTTCTTGCGTAAATCTTCTGCGACTTTAAGAGTGCGCTCTAAATCCCCAAGAAAAATAGCAAAAATCGCAGTCATATCATTGTAAGCCTTGGGACTAGCTTCGCTATTGGGTTCTGGATAAACAGGAATAGAATTATTTTCTAAGGCTTGGCGAAAATATTGAATATTGTCTGAGAGTTTGTTTTGCCTATCTCTAAAATCTCCTCGCGAGAGCCTTAAGATACGCTCATAAGCTTCTTGCATAATCCAAGGTGAAGGAGCTGTACTGTAAATAAAACTGCGAGCTTTGTTGCGCAAATATTTTATCAACTCTGTGGACCCCACTATATAAGCGGCTTCTAGCCCTATGGCTTTGGAGAAAGTGCCCATCTGAATTTCTACATCTCCAATACGCAGTTGAGACTTGTCTATAAGTTCTTCTACTAAACCAGCTCCTGTTTTGCCCAGAACCCCAGAGCCATGAGCCTCATCTACATAGAGGCTGGCTTCGTAGCTAGAAGCTAATTCTGAAATCTGAGAGAGAGGTGCTCTATCTCCATCCATACTGAAAACAGAGTCTGTAATAATAAAGGCTTTGGAGAAGTCGCTCCTAGACTTGGACATAAGCTCTGAAAGATGTTGAACATCATTGTGCCTAAATATATTTTTGCGACATTTGCTAAGTCTGATACCGTCATAGATACAGGCATGGGCTAGCTCATCTACATAGACTATGTCCCTAGAATCTAGTAGGGCTGCGATAGTCCCAAAATTTGCCATATACCCTGAGCTAAACAAAATAGCCGCTTCGCTTTTTTTCCAGCGCGCAAGGAGAGCTTCCAGATCTAAGTGGATTTGATGAGTCCCAGTCGTAAGGCGGGATCCAGTGCTACCACTATAGTGTCCTCTTTGACTATAGTTTTCTTTGGCAAGACCGAGATAATCATTACCACTAAAACAAAGTTCATTAGAAGAAATAACTTTGTCTTCGATATTACGAAAGAGATTGTTCCTTTCTAATTGCTGATTAGCTTCTTGGAGAAAATCTCTAAGTCTCAAACCCTCTCTCCTAGCTGACTTAGGTAAGTCCAGCGTTCAAACAAACTATGCTCTATCCCAAAAGCATCCAAGGTCTTGCCTAAAACAAAATAAACCTGATCTTCTATACTCTTGGGGTTTTGATAGAAAGCTGGGGCTGCTGGTAATATGACCGCTCCCATCTCGCTGAGGCTCAGCATATTACGAAGATGTATAGTACTCAAGGGGGTCTCTCTAGCCAGCAAAAGCAGTCTGCGGCGTTCTTTGAGAACAACATCAGCAGCTCTACTAATAAGGTTATTGCTAGTCCCTAGCGCGATATTAGCTATAGTACCCATACTCGCTGGAGCTACAATCATACCCTGAGTGCGATAAGAACCACTAGAGATGCTGGCTGCAATATTAGATGGTTGCCAGAGTTTAAGATTGTTGGAAAGTTGTTGTTCCAATAATCTTAAATGTGAAGCAGGACGCTGCAAGCTCTGCAAATAAGCGAGGATAGTCCCTCTGAAACTCTTCTCGTCTAGTTTACGCAGATCTATGGCTAGCTCATGATAAGCGACTTCTAGAGCATTCGTAGAGTAAACCAAATCCACATAGAAATCATTTGCTAGCAAGAACTCAAGTAAAGCCAAACCATAGACCGCTCCACTAGCACCTGTAACCGCTACAATGATGGGTAATTTCTTGCTCAACAAGATATATTATAACTATTTATTCTTGGTGAGATTTTTATTATGCAAGACCTTCCTCTCAATCTACTGAACAAGTCTCTCAAAGCTCGCTTTGGGACTAGGCTTCAGAGGATTAGCTTAGAAGCTGGTATGACCTGCCCTAATAGAGATGGAACTAAGGCTATAGGAGGTTGTTCTTTTTGTACAGATGAAGGCTCTAGCTCTCTGGCTCAAAAAGCAACTAATACAATAGAGGCTCAATTACTGGAAGGTATCTATGAACAAAGCAAGCGTTTTGAGTTGAGTCAGTTTATAGCTTACTTCCAATCTTTTACCAACACTTACGCACCTTTAGCAGAACTTAAGAGACTCTATGATCCAGCCATAGATCATCCTTGCGTGAGAGCACTAGCCATAGGAACTAGGCCAGATGCTGTCCCTGACGAGGTTTTAGGACTCATAGATACTTATGCTGGTCGCACTAGGGTGTTTAGAGCTGAAAGATTAAAGTCAGACATAGAAGCTCTTAGCGAGAGGAGCCCTCTGAAACGCGCTTGGGATCAGGGCTTGACTCAGAGCCCCCTGCTCTCTGACTACGAAAATAGATTACTAGAAGCAGCTAGATTAACTAAGGATTTTGTTAGTGATGCTTTGGAGTTATGGCTAGATGTAGGGGTACAAACCACTCATAATACAACTCAGGTTCTGATTAACAGAGCACATACATGGGAAGATTTTGTAGATGCTGTCTGTAGAATAAGGGCTCTTGCAAATCCTCATATCAGGATTTGCACTCATATCATATTAGGTTTACCCGGAGAAGATAGAACCATGATGCTAGAAAGCGCAAAACGGCTCAGCAAGCTGGATATAGACGACATCAAAATACACCAGCTTTGTATTTTCAAATCCACTCCCATAGAGATAGATTATTTGAACGGAGATCTTACTGTTTTATCAGAGGAAGCCTACATAGAACTTCTATCTGAATTTCTTAGTTTTTTACCTGCTCATTGGACTATCCAAAGACTAATGGGAGAAGGTCCTAGAGGGGAGCTTATAGCTCCTGATTGGGCGTTCAATGGCTCCAAACAAGGCTTCCTCAATAGACTCAGAGATTATATGCTCAAACACAATCTGGCTCAGGGTTCGAGATCGGAACTTCATGCACATCCTTAACTGTAGGACCAGCCCAAATTGGTTTCTTGGAACTAAGTTCCATCATTCGTTCTATAGTGAGGCGCGCTGGCTCAGCTATATGAGCCGGGATTTCGATCTCAGTGAATTCCTGATCTATAGAATCATAGAGATTCTCTAAATGATGGTATTTCATATTGGGGCAGAGTGGTAGCGGAAAGACAGTGCTGATGAGCTTTTCAGGCATATCAGCTTGCATTCTAGCTACCAATCCCTGCTCTGAGAGTATGACAAAAGACGAAGACGGGTGTTCTTCTATAAATTTATATATCTGCGAAGTACTACCTACAAAATCTGCTTTGCGCCAAACTTCGGGATCACATTCCGGATGAGCAACTATAATAGCTTCGGGGTAAAGTTCTCTTTGTTTGTCTACTTCTGTTGCTGTAATTTGCCAGTGAGTAGGACAAAAACCATCATAGATATGTAGTTTTTTGTGAGGGACTTGCTCTTGAACCCACTCACCAAGCCCTTTGTCTGGCACAAAGATGATCTCATCAGCATCTAGAGATTTGACTATATCTACAGCATTGGTACTGGTACAACAAATATCAGATTCGGCTTTGACTGCAGCAGAGCTATTGATATAAGAAACCACAGGAGCCCCTGAATAAGTGGCTTTGAAGAGACGAAGGTCATCTACATTTATCATGTCAGCCATAGGGCAGCCAGACTGAATATCTGGTAAAAGAACTTTTTTGAGGGGATTGAGAAGCTTTGCCGTCTCTGCCATAAAATGCACCCCGCAAAAAGCAATAATATCTGCTTCGGTCTCAGAAGCACTTTTGGAGAGCATTAGAGAATCTCCAACGAAATCAGCGACTCTTTGGACTTCCAATCGTTGATAGATATGAGTCAGAATAACTGTGTTTTTGCGTTTAGCAAGGGCTCTAATCTTATTGAATAAGTCTTGTTTTTCAGCTGTCTTATCCAAGACAGACCTAGCCATAAGTGTCATGTCTGGACAATTCTAGCACCAGAAGAGGCTCTAATTAGTATTTTATTAATTTTATGCCTAGGATGCTTTTTGCTAGAATCAAGCTTCGGTCTATTAGCCATGCCAGTACCTAAGAAAAACCATAGTCATCAACGCCAGCAGACCCGCAGGGCCAACTGGAAAGGTCTTTTGCCTACACTTGGCACTTGCCCTAACTGTGGTGCCGTCCATAGACCTCATCACCTCTGCAAAGAATGTGGCTATTACAATGGTCGCCAATACAAAGAAATTGCGCTCCCTAACACTTAAACTTTTTTCTTTACTTATTACTTTACTAGTAACTCTTAGTGCTAGTTTTTTTCTTTTAAGATTAGTACCCGGTAGCCCCTTTGATCAAGATAGGGCTATAGCTCCAGAGATCAAAGCCAATCTAGAAAAGCAATACGGCTTAGATAAACCTCTCATAGAGCAATACTGGAACTACAGTAAAGCTGTGCTTAGAGGAGATCTTGGACCCAGCCTCAAATATACTAGCCGTTCAGTGACTGATATTCTTGCGGATGCTTTTCCTGTTTCTTTAAGCTTGGGTATCTTAGCTTTGATTTTAAGTTTATTTTTGGGTCTAGGTTCTGCTATCCTAGCCGTGCTCAAACCTAATTCCCTAATAGCTTCTGCGCTTATGGCTCTCTCTAGTCTTAGCCTCTCTCTACCTAGTTTTGTTATTGCAGCTATCTTGGTTAGTATTTTTGGACTACAGTTAGCTTGGCTGCCAGTCGCTCTACTAGAAGGTCCTGAATATTTGATATTGCCTGTTATTACTCTTGCTATAGCACCTAGTGCTTATATTATGCGCATTAGCTATAGCGCTCTATCCAAAGCCCTAAGCCAAAACTACATCAGAACTGCCTTCGCCAAAGGTTTAGCTCCAATGCAAGTTTTATGGAAACACGCTCTTCCTAATAGCCTTTTACCTATACTTACTGTTATAGGTCCTGTGTTTGCAATCTTAATTACTGGTAGCTTTGTGGTTGAACATGTTTTTGCTTTGCCGGGCATGGCCAAATATTTTGTTACTGCTTTTATTAATAGAGATTATTTTTTAGTGTCTGGAGTGCTTTTGATTTTTTCTCTTATTTTGCTCACTATCAATAGTCTTATAGAGCTTGCTGTACCTTTTCTAGATCCAAGAGATTTATCCCGAAATCACTAGACTTGTGGGGAGCACTCTTACAAGCCTCGTCAATTGAGGTTAGAATACAGATTATGTCTGACGGAAAAGCACCCCCTAAAGCACTTGCATGGATATTTATTCTTCGCTGGACTATAGCTTTGATATTTTTTGCAAATGCTATGCCCAAATTTTCTGACCCTCATTTCGGAGCAGCTGCCCAAGAGTATTTTGCAACTTTTCGGGACGATATACTCATGGCTTCCAAAAACCCCTACACTAAAATTTTTACAACCGTGATAGTCCCAAATGCTTATATCTTTGCTTGGTTAGTCAAACATCTTGAGCTTTTTATTGCAGGAGTATTTTTTATAGGTTTTCCAATGCGGCTTGCGACTTGGTCTGCTTTTATGCTGCATATGAATTATATTATGATCGCAAGTATGCCTTCCTTACTGTATTTGAACCTAATTATGATGGTCGCAGAGTTTACTTGTCTGGCTGCTAGTAAAGATGGCTAGGGCATTTTTATGCGTTGCCTGTTTTTGATTTTAATTTTATTTCTGGCAATGCCAGTACATGCTAGTCCGAGCGAGCGGAGTTTATTAGACATAACTGAGCATCGTGAGAGTAAGCATAACAAAGTAACAAATCTAGTATCCCAAGCCCCGATTGGTAAACGGGGAGGTACTCTCAAACTCACTCACAGTGGTCAAGACCCCAAGACCCTAAATCCTTGGATAGCTAATGATGCTAGTAGTAGTTTTTATGCTGATATTTTATTCGAAGGACTTTTTCGCAGAGATCCCGATACTGATGAGCCCATAGCAAATCTAGCCGAATCTTACAGCATCAAATCTGGAGGTCGTATCATAGAAGTCCGTCTCCGAGAGGGTTTGCAGTGGACAGATGCTAGTCCCATCAACGCAGATGATGTCATATATACTTGGAATGTTCTTATTCGAGACGGAGTAGCCCAAAGTTCTCTTCGAGATATTTTGTTAGTAGATGGCAAATTCCCTAAAGTAACTAAACTCTCTAATCTTAGTCTTCGCTTTGAGACAGATCAGGTGTTCGCTCCTTTACTTAAGAACCTCTCTATCCCCATAGCTCCAAAGCATGCCATAGAGCGCTTTCTAGCTAGTCGCAAAGCATATAGCCTAGACGCTAAGAGAGAAGCCTTCAATCAATATTTAAGTTTAGAAAGCAAAACTGAAGATATAGTAAGCAGTGGTGCGTTTAGACTATCTAGGATCAAGAGTTCTGAACGCATAGAATTTATTCGCAATCCTAAATATTTCGTGGTCAACAAAGCCGGACAGAGACTGCCATACCTAGATAGAGTAATATTCACCTATGTTCAAGATGATAGTGCTGATGTCTTTAAATTCTTGGCTGACGAATCTTATGAACTTAAAGTTAGTCCTAACAATGCTGCTCTCATCAAAAGTCTAGAAAAAAAATACAAATACAAACTTTATGATTTAGGGCCTAGTAGTGGTACTAATTTTATTTGGTTTAACATGAGTCCCTCTATCCCTCTTCCCAAGCGGCTTTGGTTTAATTCTAGAGAGTTTCGCAGAGCTATTAGCTATACCATAGATAGAGATAGTATGATTGCTAATGTTTTTCAAGGTTTAGCTGCTCCTCTTTTTAGTGCAGAATCTTTGCAATCTCCTTTTGTGCACAAAGGACTAGGGCATAGCAGGAATATCCCCAAAGCCCTAGAACTGCTTCACTCAGTAGGTTTCAGGCTAGAGCGAGGTCAGCTCTATGATGCCAAACATAATCCTGTGATTTTTGAGCTATACACCAATGCTGGTAACCGTGAGCGAGAAATGATGGCAAGTATTATCGCAGCGAATTTAGCCGAGATAGGTATCAAAGTGCATATCAAAAGTTTGGAATTCAATAATCTAGTCTCCCGTATTAGTGCTGGTAAAAACTATGAGGCTGCTCTACTTGGCTTGACTGGCTCTCATGAACCCAATGGAGGAGCCAATGTCTGGCGCAGTGATGCTAGGTTACATTTGTTCGATCAGAGATCTGCGGGGCTCAACTCTCCTCCTAGAGACTGGGAATTAGAGATAGATGCTCTCTTTAGTCAAGGAATTAGAACTATGGATTTTAGGGAACGCCAAAGAATTTATAATAAATTCCAAGAAATCGTCTACAGGGAGAACCCCCTGATTTTCTTGGTTTCTCCTAGGATTTTAGTTGCTGCTTCTGACAAACTGGGTAATCTAAGAGCCACTCGTCTTCAGGGTTTAATGCCAAATTTGCACGAAATTTACCTCAAAAATTTATAATTCAGGAACCTAATATGTTAATATATATCTTAGGTCTTCTCTGGAAATTAGACTTATAAGTCAGAGGCAGCAAATGAGTATAGTGGCCGCTAATACTACAACACAAAAACTATTTGACACAGCCAAGACAACTCTTAGAAAAATCTTGCAAGATTTTCTCGCAAGAGCTGCACCGAATGTGGCGCCTTTAATTACTCTCTTAGACCAAGCTAAACAAGCTCTACACAAAGCTCCCAAAACAGAGGCTAATACCCTAGATAAAAGAGAGTTTGCTCAAGCTCGTAAAAACATTCTACAAGCTTTTAAGGGGACCTTCAATCCTTTAACAGAACTCTGGGGCTTCCTCAAATCAGTACTCGGTCTACACAACGAAGATAATCAAGAGATAAAGACTCTTCGCAAATTTACTAATCTTGCTAGCCAGTATGGAACTACAAATCATGCTGTTGAGGCTGTGGAAACCCTGATAAATCTTATATCTCAGACCCTCAAAGCTAGACAGGGATTCTTTTCTAATTTCTTCAAACTCAATACTCTCAAAGAAGACCCCTTAATATCCTCTCTTACACAATCCATAAAAGCTTGGCTTCCTAGAGTTGATCATATAGATCATTTGCGCTATTTTGCAAATGTGCTTACGAACAAGATGCCACAATTTATTGCAGATAATCTTGGTCAAATGGCTAGAGATTTGGTCACAAGAGCTGAGAAAGCACTGGCATCAAGCTAAGCAAGCCTAGTATCCAGCTGAGCGAGCATTGCATCGAGAAGCTGCTCCAAATTTAGTTGCAAGCTAGCATATGACCAAGCATCACTAGCATCAAAATTATTTTTGACGGCTATGACTAATAAGCCTAATTGCTGAAGTTTAAGACTATGAGCAGGGTCCAGCCGATAGAGTCTATAAATTTCTCGGAGTCTTCGTTTGATTTGATTGCGAATAACCGCTTTTTTGGAGAATTTTTTACTGACACTAAAACCCACGAAAGGCAATCTAGAAGCGCAGTCTGGCCTAGTAATAGTATAGTGAATGGTGAGCTGAGAAGAAGAAAGTCTGAAACCCCGTTGATAAGCTTGCAAGAACAAACCCCGATATCTAAGTCTTTCGGATCTAGTGAGCATCTAGATAGCGATTTGGTGACGACCTCTAGCTCTTCTACGGCTGAGGGTCTTGCGGCCACCGGGACTGCTCATGCGGGCTCTAAAGCCACTAGTTCTATTGCGTTTACGAGAGCTGCCTCTTAATGTGCGTTTCATAGCCTTAAGGATTGTAGCCTGTCCCTAGCCAATATAGTCAATTATCAGCTAAAAATAAATAGATTATTATAATGTTATAATAAATTCCGCTAACTGGTTTGCTAAGCCTTATTTTAGATTATTACAGCAAAGATCTCAGTTGAGTTAATACATGATAAAGGATTTGAAACTTACGGAAATAATGCTCAAATCTCTTGCCAAAGAGCCGAGTTTGGCTTCCTTGGAGGATTGGCTGAAAGCTGGAGATTTTGCAATGGAATTAAGGTTTTTTCCCCATGCTTTTCATTGCTATCACAATGCCTTAGAGTTATCCAAAACTTATGAGATCGCTGAGAAACTTAATACTGTCTTGGATAAAATCACCAATGTTCTAGAAATTTTGCCGCCTGACCTAGCGCCCTTCGTAGAAGAGTTTCGGCTTAATAATCCTTTAGACCCAGCTAAATGGTTGGCTCTAGCTAACAAACTACTTAAAGAAAAAACTGAATTTGCAAATCAATTTCAGCCGGAGCATTATGCTTCAGCACGCATAGCTTTGGCTATGACAGTGTATTGCAGTCTAAGGATAGGAGAAGATGTAAAAGCCATCAATCAGCTACTTGC
Source organism: uncultured Gammaproteobacteria bacterium (assembly GCA_964487825.1). Taxonomy (GTDB): domain Bacteria; phylum Cyanobacteriota; class Vampirovibrionia; order LMEP-6097; family LMEP-6097; genus CAZASO01. The sequence goes on along the minus strand of CAZASO010000022.1, from coordinate 3,588 downwards.
TGAACTTAGCGATCCACTAATCAATACTGCTACTAACCAAAAATCGAACTTACAAACTAAAACTACTGAACTTAAGTTGAAGCCAAATATAGAGGGCAAGGCTATTCGAGTAGTGGCTTGGGGAGATCAAGTTACACTAGGCTTACAACCCTCTTGGGAATTGCGTTTCGAGGAGACCTATCATCAGCTGTGGGCCAAAGAAAATCCTTACAAACTTCAAATCGCTAACTGTTCTATCTCTGGTGCTTCCGCTCTAGATGCCCTACTTTATCTCAAAAGAGATGTCCTCAACTATAAACCTGATTTGTCATTGATATCTTTTGGACTCAATGATTCTTGGTTGGGTCATGCCGCACTAAAGTCTTTCGAGATACTAATGAAGGCAGTGGTAGATCTACTTAAAGACCATAGTCAAATACTCATCATCAGTCCCATTCCTCATATTCCAGAAGCCTATCCTCTAGAGGATAGACCCACTGCTATTCCTCTAGAAGAAGCTGATATTAAGCCTTGGACAGAGGCTTTGAGGAGAGTTGCCTCTCAATGCTCTGTGGCTTTTGCTGATGTCTCTGCTGAATTCCCTTCAGATCCAGAGTCTCGCCGAGAATATTTTTCTAATGGTTTTAATCAGGTTAACCTAGCAGGACATCAACTCATCAAGCGTGCTATTGATAAAGTATTAGTCTAATCATGACTACAGAAACAAATCTCAGATTAGAAATAGAATCTATGGCACATGGCGCTCATGCTGTTAGCCATCTAGATGATGGCTTAGTAGTTTTCGTAGAGAACGCCTGCCCCGGAGATGTCGTGGAAGCCTCTATCTATGACCATCGTAGAAGTTTTGCTTATGCCAAAATTGACAAGCTAGTCAAAACTAGTGAGCTTAGAATGCCAGAGCCTCCCTGCAAATTGCATAAAATTTGTGGTGGTTGCCAGTGGCAGCATATTAATTATGAAGAGCAATTAGATTTCAAAAGACAGAACTTGATAGATTTTTTGCGCAAAGCTGAGATCCGCAGTCAGCTTCCCTTCCATATGCTAGTAGCCCCAGTCTTAGGCATGGAGCAGCCTTGGCGTTATCGCAACAAAATCACATATCCAGTAGATAGCGTAGAATCCACTCAGAGACTACTAGCTGGCTATTATGAACGCAATAGTCACAAACTAGTTAACATCAAATATTGTCCTGTTCAATATGAGATTTTTGATGCACTAATGGAAGACATCAAAGAACTCTGTAGCCAGAAGTCCATAGGCAAGCCTTTACTAAGACATATCAATCTCCGCGCCAACGAAACTCAGACAGAAGTCTTACTCACTCTCATTATTAGAGAGCAATTATTTCGCAGAGATGAGGGACTACAAAAAACTTTCGAAGAGATCTTTGAGACTCTCATGTTCAAATACCCTCAACTCAAAGGCTGCTGCCTGAATTTCAATGATGCTTCTACTAATGTCATCATGGGCGAGCGCACTATAATAATCAGAGGAGAAGGACTCATAGAAGATCGACTCGGGGATCTAGCGTTTAAGATCTCTCCTAATAGTTTTTTCCAGATCAATAATCCTCAATTTGGCAAAATCATAGATTTAGTTAAAGCTCAAATCCAGTCCCTGATTGACACTGAGCAACTTAGCTCTAGTTCCGCAGAGATTCTAGATGCTTATTCTGGTATAGGTACTCTAGCTCTATCCATAGCAGCTAGCTATCCTCTAATGAATATTTGTGGCATCGAAGTCATAGAAGCTGCCATCAAAAACGCTATCGCTAATGCTCAGCTTAATAAACTTCAGAATTTGGAGTTCAAAGTCGGAACAGTAGAAGAGCATATCCAAGAATTCGTCGCAAGAGCAGAGTTTAGCTCCAAACCTCTAGATTTGATTTTGCTAAATCCCCCTCGCAAAGGCGCCACGAATAAAGTTCTAGATGCTCTTGGGCAAATCTCTAGCCCTCATATCATTTATGTGAGTTGTAATCCAGCGAGTCTTGCTAGAGACATCAAATACTTAGAACGCTACGGCTATGAAACAGTCTCAGTGCAGCCTGTAGACATGTTCCCTCATACTTATCATATTGAATCTGTGGTGATGCTGGCTAAGTCTTAGCTGGAGGGTCTTTACTTTTTAATGTTTTCTAAGTATTACTTATGCGTGAAAATCCTTATCTGGTAAGGGTTTTGGCCAAAGCGGGAATTGCTGCTTATTTTAAGCTTTGCGATAATTTCTGGACTAGCGTAAAATACCGTGCGATAATTTACACCTATATGCAAAATCTCACAAGAAGGATTAGTAAACAAGTTGCCAAAGATCTTAATCGCAAAATGGTACTTCTTGCTGGTCCAAGGCAATGTGGCAAAACAACCTTAGCCAAAACTTTCTTGAGGACAACTAAGGGACATTATTATAACTGGGATATTTTAGAGGACAAAACTTTAATCAAGCAACAAGAACTGGATAGAGAAGCCCTTTTATGGGTTTTTGATGAGATACATAAATATAAACTATGGCGAAATTGGTTGAAGGGTATTTATGACCAAAACCATGATCAACATCAGATCCTAGTAACTGGTAGCGCCAAACTTGATGTTTATCGTAGAGGAGGTGATTCACTGCAAGGCAGATATTATTTCCACAGGTTACACCCTTTTACTTTGTCAGAATATTTGCAAATTGACCCTTTGCTTGAATCTCAAGAAACTATTCAGCTCAAGGATTTTGTATTTAGAGCTGGTTCTCAAGAAGCTTTAACAGATTTGCTCACTTTTGGTGCTTTCCCTGAACCTTTATTCTCTGCTTCTGTAAATGAATCTCGTCGTTGGCAACTGTCATATAACGAAAGATTAGTTAGAGAAGATATTAGTGATTTAGAGAGGGTCTATGAACTAGATAAAATAGAACTCCTTCTAGAGCATTTGCCTAAAACCGTAGGTTCTCCTCTGTCTATCAATAGCCTCAGAGAAGACTTGGAAGTCAATCATCAAACGGTTTCCAACTGGCTTGAGATTTTTGAAAGAACTTATGCGAGTTTTAGAATCTCCCCTTTTGGTGCACCAACAATTAAAGCTGTGAAGAAAGAACAAAAATTATATTTATGGAACTACACTGCTGTTGAAGATCTTAGTCTGAGATTTGAAAATCTTGTGGCTCTCCATCTTTTGAGACTAACGCATTATATGACTGATTGCAAAGGTATCAAAACCGAATTAAAGTTTTTCCGAGATGATCGCAAGCGCGAAGTTGATTTTATTGTCCTTCAAAAATCTAAACCTTGGATCGCAGTTGAAGTCAAGCTTTCTGCTCAGCCCTTAGATTCAAATCTGAAATATTTTTTAGAAAGAGTTAAGACCCCTTATGCTTTTCAAATTCACCTTCAAGGTACTCTTGATAAAGAACTTCCATCTATCAACGGCTGTCGTCCTTTAATACTGCCAGCCGCTAAATTCTTAGCAAACTTGCCCTAGGTCACCCAAGAATTTGCTTTTGAAAACTTCGTTTTTCGACGCATCCTTAAGCCTCTATCCCAAAAAAGGAAAAAAGAGCGACCCGAGTAGACAGATCGCTCCTAATGAGGGGGGTGTGTATTAC
>CAZASO010000021.1:0-22834 GCA_964487825.1 uncultured Gammaproteobacteria bacterium | reverse complement strand
AATCCTTTGATTTGTGCAATTTTGTCTTAAAAACCCGGCTTTAAGTCTCTATCAATCCCCGCTCTTAGTTTCAACAAAGACCCTAAGACAGCTTCTAGCTTATCTAGGGGGATCATATTGGGTCCATCAGAGAGAGCCTCTGTGGGTCTTGGGTGGGTTTCAGCAAAGATACCTGTAGCACCAGCAGCGATGGCAGCACGGGCTAGTATAGGCGCAAAGTCACTATTGCCTAGGGATTTGTCGCCGCCAGCTCCGGGGAGCTGACAAGAGTGAGTCGCATCAAATATAGTCCTGATGCCGAGTTGACGGATTTGCTCAAAAGAGCGCATATCGACGACAAGATTATTGTAGCCAAAACTAGAACCGCGTTCACAAATAAAAAGCTTAGGGTTAGAGGCTTCTAGGCATTTGTCTCGAATATTAGCTACTTCAGGCGGAGAGAGGAATTGACCTTTTTTGATGTTGAGAACTTTGCCACTGAGAGCAGCAGCGGAGATGAGATCTGTTTGGCGACAGAGAAAGGCAGGTATCTGTATGATATCCAAAACCTCAGCAGCTATCTTCACTTCTTCGACACTGTGAACATCAGAGACTAGAGGGAAGCCAAACTCCAAGCGGATTTTACTCAGCATCTCTAGTCCTTTATGGAGACCCGGTCCACGGAAACCATGAATAGAACTGCGATTGGCTTTATCGTAAGAAGCTTTGAAAACAAAGACCAGATCTTTGGATTGTTCTGGATATAGTTTCTGAAGATTGGTCTCGATATCTTTTAATTTTTGGGCGACTTCAAAAAGCAAAGCCTCGTTCTCTATCACACAAGGGCCTAATAACAGAGGAAAACTATTGGGGGCTAATATTTGATTTTCAAAACTCATAATGTTGGTCTAGATATTTTTAGGATTTGCTAATAAATTAGTTTACTATAAGCCAAGATCAGGTCTTGGCTTATTCAAGCAAAGCCAGTCTCTGACAGGGTTTACTTGGCATGCTTTTTAAGGTGCTAAGATTATTGCCTGTGAAAACTAAGGTATTGGTTACGGACAAATTAGATCAAATTGGTCTCAGCATACTTGAGCAAAGCTCTCAAGTGGATTATAAGCCGGGGATTTCTGTGGAAGAACTCAAAGCCTGCATCAAAGATTATGATGCGCTTTTGGTGCGTTCTCAAACCCAAGCTAGTCGTGAGATTTTAGAAGCTGGTATTCGTCTTAAGATCATAGGCAGAGCAGGTGTTGGCGTAGATAACATAGATGTAGAGACGGCTACAGAGAGAGGGATTATAGTAGTCAATTCTCCTGATGGCAACACCGTTGCAGCTGCTGAGCATACTATCGCTTTGATGATGTCTTTGTGTCGTCAAATCCCCGCTGCTGATAGATCTAGCAAAGAACACAAATGGGAGAGATCTAAATTTGTTGGAGTAGAGCTCAAGGGACAGGTTCTAGGAGTCGTGGGTCTTGGCAAGATAGGACAGAGGGTCTGTAAGGTCGCAAATGCTCTTGGTATGAGGGTTCTAGGCTATGACCCTTTCGTCTCCAAAGAAAGAGCCGAGACCATGGGTATTAGTAAAGTAGAGTTAGAGACCATCTACGCTCAGGCTGATTTTATAACTCTACATGTCCCCAAAATCAAAGAAACTTATAACCTTATTAATCGTGAGACTTTGGCTCGCATGAAAGATGGAGTGCGGATTATTAATTGTGCTAGAGGTGGTTTGATTAACGAAGCAGATTTGGCAGAAGCTATACAGTCTGGCAAAGTCGCAGGGGCAGCCATAGATGTTTTTGATACAGAGCCTTGCGTAGATTCTCCGCTGCATGCTTGCGGTGATAGGGTGATACTCACTCCGCATCTAGGAGCTAGTACTCAGCAAGCTCAAATCAATGTAGCTATAGATGTCGCAGAACAGGTTCGTGATGTGCTATCTGGAGGAGTTGCTCGTGCCGCCGTGAATTTGCCGGGTCTCAAACCAGAGTTAGTAGTGCACATCAAACATTACCTAGGACTCGCTGAGCATATGGCTTCTATCGTTACTCAGCTTATAGATGACTGCATCCAAGAAATAGAAATAGAAGCCTTAGGGGAACTCGCTGACAAGAACATCGAGGGACTCAAACTAGCCATACTCAAAGGCGTACTTTCTACTAATTTAGATGGAGTGAGTTTTGTGAATGCTCCTTTGATAGCCAAAGAAAGAGGTATCAATATTATCGAACTCAAATCCGAAGATTCTAGCGACTATATAGACAAACTTCGTATTAGTGTGAAGAGTAACAAGACGACTTGTACTATCGCTGGTACTATTATCCAAGTTTCTAGTAAGGATACTATCAGTGGTATCCCTTCTATTATTCAGATAGATAAATACCCCATCAACATCAAACCAGACAACCACTCTATTATTACTTTTCACAGAGATAAACCGGGAGTGGTAGCTCAAATCTCCAAAATATTATGGGATGCCAACATCAACATTAGTTCTTTGCATTTGGGGCGCACCCAAGAAGATTCTGCTGCTGTGATGGTCATCAATGTGGATGATCCGGTCAGTGAGGTCGTTCTGCGTCAAATCGAGTCTATAAACGGGATTGAGAGAGCCAAATACATTCGCCTTAAAGGCAAAATCTAAGGCTCATAAACCCCAACCCCCAGCGACTTCTAAGTTCTGACCAGTGATGTAATTTTGTGATATCAGGAACAAAGCTGCGTCTCTTGCTTCTTTAAGACTAGCTAGTCTGCCAAGGCTGATGTTTTCTAACGCATATGGACCTATAGTGTTTTCCATATGTCCGGGAGAGAGCATATTGACCAGTATATTATTGGGTCCTTCTGATTTAGCTAAACCCTTGGAAAGTACTAATAGTCCGGCTTTGCCGGCTTGATACGCAGTTGTGGCTGGAAAAGTCCTAAAATGTTCCATCCCGGCGTAGCCTATGTTGAGTATATGAGAAGCCCTCATGGAGCTTGCACTAGCTCTCAAAGCTTCTAGAGCAAAATGGCACATATAGAATGCAGAATTTAGATTGCTGTTGATCATGTTCTGCCATTCATTGATATCTATTTCACTGATATTTTTGTGTATAAAATCACCGACATTATTGATGAGCAAATCTAGGCGACCATAGCGATTTAGAGTATCTCTAACTAAACGCTGAGCATTGGAGGCTTGAGTGAGATCATAGTCTTCTCGCCTAATGATGTCTGGTTCTTGGTAACCTAGATTAGTTAGGGCCTCTGAAATACTCTTCCCAAGACCTTTGTAGTTCCCTGTTACTATTGCGATCTTCTGACTCATGAAAGTTAGCCACCATCACCCTTGCTATCCGTGTAGGTTTTGAGCCAAGCGGCTTTGTTGCGGTCATAGTAGAGTATATATGATTCTCCGTCTAAGGCTAAGACCCTGAATGCTATTGAGGGTATTTTGCTGATTTGTTTATTGATGATTAGGCTAGTGGGGTATCTGCCGTTATTGATGATTTCTAGGTAGTCTGCTTTGAGTGGCTGAAAATACAGAACGCTGTAATCGTTGGCGACTAGTAGATAATGGCGGTCTTTGTGTTTGGATTTGCGGGGAAGACCCTTGGAATCAAAGTCCCAGAGCCTAGAGACTATTACAGCATAGTCAGATTTACCATCCAGATCAAAATCATAATGCAAGCATCTCAATAAAGGCCCCTGAGATACGCTCAGAAGTTCTTTGCGAGCATAATCAAAATAGCTAAGAAACTCTAGTTTACTGGCTTCGTCCATGTTTCGAAAATCTAGGTCATAGGGTTCTAGGGGATAAAGATCATAGATGGACGATCTCTTAAAAGCAGTCCCCAAGTGCTTTTGAAGAAGGCTGTCTACCCTAAGGTCATTTTTAGATTTATTGATTAGAGATTCTAGTTGTCTATGCTGCTGCCAAGTATTTATGCTTTGTTCTTTGATGGATTTTTTGTTTGGAGTTTTGGTAGAGTTTTGTTCTTCGATAAATTCTTGAGTTAGGGCTTTATGTTGCTTTGCTTGACCTATATTAGGGCAGCAGATTAGGGCTAAAGACAAAAGCAATCCCTGAGAGCGTTTTAGCATGTTATTGGGCTTTGTTTACTGTTTGGGTATTAGGCTTGCCAATGAATAGGGTTTTACTATTCTCAGTGAAAGCACCAAAAGCATAGTATTTTTGGAGTCTAGTCTGGCGTAGTGTTTTGGGATCTAGTTTTTTGAGTTCTTGGAGATGAGCGACTATCTGTTCTTGGAGATTCATCGCTGTACGCTGCCAGTCTTTGTGGGCGCCACCTAGGGGCTCTGCGACTATAGCGTCTATGATAGAGAGATTATAAAGGTCTTTGGCTGTGACTTTCAATGCTGCTGCGGCTTCTGGGGCTTTATCTCTGGTGCGCCAGAGTATAGCAGCGCAACCCTCAGGACTGATCACAGAATAGACAGAGTTCTCTAACATTAGGATTTTGTTGGCTACACCTATAGCTAGGGCACCGCCAGAGCCTCCTTCGCCTGTAACTACAGCGAGAACGGGGACTTCTAGTTTGGCTAGGGCTTTGAGGTTTTCTGCTATAGCGATGGATTGACCATTAGATTCAGCGTTCAGTCCGGGATATGCGCCGGGAGTATCTATAAAACTAATGACAGGTAGAGAAAAACGGTTGGCGTATTCAAAAATGCGTTTGGCTTTGCGATAACCTTCTGGTTGAGGCATACCAAAATTACAGACTTGGTTTTCTTTGATGCTACGGCCTTTGCGCGTCCCTACTATGACACAGGGACTACCATCTATCTCGGCTATAGCAGTAAGCATGGCCGCATCATCGGTACCAGCTCTATCTCCGTGTAATTCTATCCAACGATCACAAATCATATCCAAATAGTTTTCTATATTGGGGCGATTAGGGTGCCTAGCGATTTTGGTGATATCTATGGGACTGAGGTTTTTGTAGATGTTTTCTTCGACTTCTTTGTATTGGCTATTGAGTTTGTCTAGAAAATCATGATCTTCTGTAGATGCAGCCCTTCGTTCTAATTCTTGGATTTGTTTTTGGATGGTAAATAAAGGCTTCTCAAAATCTAGTGAGATTTCTTTTTTGGGTTCTGAGATAGTTTTATCTAGTTTCTTGGCTAGAGGTCCTACAGAGTTGGCTATTTGGAATTTACTTGGGAAGAATCCGTGAATTTTAAGTATTTGGGCTATGGTGCTGCGTAGTTTTTTACGCTCTACGACCATGTCTACTTGACCATGTTCTAGTAAATATTCAGCGCTTTGGAAGTCTTCTGGTAGTTTTTCACGAACAGTCTCTTCTATAACTCTTCTACCCGCAAAACCAATCCTAGACTTGGGTTCAGCGATAATAATATCCCCAAGACTAGAGAAGCTGGCAGCTACTCCACCGAAAGTAGGGTCAGTCAAAATAGAGATATAAGGCAGACGAGCAGTTTCAAGCTCATCTAGAGCTATGCTGGTTTTGGCCATCTGCATTAGAGAGAGTATGCCTTCGTGCATGCGAGCCCCACCAGAGCTAGATACAGCAATAAAAGGACAAGCAAGTTCTATGGCTTTATGTACAGCACGGACGAATTTCTCACCCACCACGCTACCCATACTGCCACCGATGAAATCGAAGTTCATCACAGCTAGGACTATGTTAACTCCTTCCATAGCGGCAGTACCAGTGATCAAAGCTTCTTGCTGACCAGTTTTGGAGCGGGCTTGTTCTAGTCTCTCGGAGTAAGGTTTGCCGTCATTGAAGTTTAGGGGGTCAAGTGCGGTGATGCTGGCATCCATCTCTCTGAAACTATCGGGATCTACTAGAAGTTTGATTCTGTCTTCAGCGCTCAAACGACCGTGATAAGAGCAGTTCTGGCAAACGAGTAAGTTGCTTTCGTAGACACTACGATGAGTAGTAGTCCCACAACCCTTACAGGATACCCAATTGCGTGCTATATCTTCGTCACTGAGACCTAGATTCTCAGACTGACTTTGCTGACTTGCGAACTTTTGGTTACGCTTAGCCTTAAAGAAATCTCTTAAGCCCATAATCATTATTATACTATAGGTATTGACAGAATGTCAATGTCTAGTCCAAAAGCCGCTCCTAGCTTGACCAGAGGGGCTTTTAAGCCTAGTATTAGGCTTGGACTGATTTTTTAATGTTAGGAGACAGGTATTTACTGCTGGAAATAGATAAGGCTGAAGCCGATTTCTATCACTTACCAGCTTATGTACCTTATCCCAAAACTCAGCAAGGTCTACTTAATGATTTGGGTTTTGATTGGGATTTGTCGGTAGAGGCTATGCGTAAACTCATAGCCGAAATGGACATAGAAGAATATAGACCCTATAAACTATTCATCAAAAAATGGGAGCATTATAAAACACTATCTAAAGCCATCAAAGAAGAACGCTGGCGTGATGCAGAAAAGATAGTAGATAAAATACTATCCATAGATCTTTTAGATCCCTCGGCTTACCTCAATTTGGGTTTTGTGTTCAGGCATCAGGCTAATTATGATAGGGCTGAACAGAGCTACCTGAAAGGGCTTGAGCTAATGCCCGAAAGTTTACCTTTTATGGCAGGTTTAGCCAAGACCTATGAGAAGCTAGGCAAAATAGACGAGTCTATCTATCTATGGAAACAAATCTGGGATAAATCTACAGGAGAGCATCAAGAAAGCGAAGAGGCTATCGCGATGTTAGTCAAATACAAAGTCTATGAACGGGTTGAGAAAAGAGACCCAGTCACTAAGCGCAAATCCCTGCGTTATGTCCCCGGAGAAAATTTTGAAAAACTTATGCGTAAAGAATTTCAAAAAAACTACAATGACATAGAAGCCCTTGCTGATCTGGGTTTGAAGCTTATCAATGATAATTACACTAAACTGGCTATTAAGGTTTTCGAGAGGGTTTATCAACTATCTCAGCTTAGAGCCAGAGAAGTGAGTGAGGTTTTAATTTAGATTTCTTGATTTTTGATGAGTCTTTCTAAGATTTTTAGTTCTCGTTCTGCGACACTAGAACCTTTGCGGGCAGCTTTTTGGTAGAGAGTTAAGGCTTCTTTACTGTGACTAGAAGCTTTATCTCCTTGAACATAAGTCCTTGCAAGATTAATTTGAGCAGAGCTGAAACCCGCAGCAGCAGCTTCTTTGAACAGAAGTAGGGCTTTATCAGGATCTTGCTTGCAACCAAGACCTATAGCATAGAGAGCTGCAACAGCGTTTTTGGCTGGGACGAAACCTAGCTCTGCGGAGCGACTAAAATATTGAAAAGCTTTTTTGTAGTCTTTGTTGAAAGGCGCTTTACCAGAGATATGAAATTCACCTAGATCATAAAGAACACTAGGATTGTTTTGTTCTGCTAGTTTGAGATAGTATTTCTCGCAGTTCTTGAGATAGTCTGAGTTTTGTTTGAAGTTGAGATCTGTGTCGCTCAGTTCTTTGTTGTTGACTTTATGTTCAAAAGAAAATAAAACTACAGATTCATCATTGAAAATAACTGGTGGTTTAACTGGGGTTGGTGAAGCTGAGATCAAAGCCTGTCTAGCAGACTCTTCTAGGCTTTTGCTACCACTGTTGTAGACGGATTCTATGTCTTTGATTTCACCTTTGGGGCTAAGTCTAATAAGAAAGACAGTAAGTGAACTATAGTTCTGTTCAGGGGCTTGCCATTTGGAACGGGCTCTGTTTTGAACTGTAGACTCGAACCAATCTTGTAGTCTACGGGATTCTTTGTTGTTGTAGAGATCTATAATTCTGTCACTAGGTAGAGCTCCGCTATAAGCCGCAAGGGGACTGAAGAATAGATAAACAATTAAGTGTAGAACTAAAAGAATATTCATTGTAGGCTAGTCAGTAGCTTTCATGGTCGGGAAAGCTATCACATCACGAATAGAAGCAGAATCAGTAAGCAGCATTGCAAGCCTATCTACGCCAAGTCCCATGCCTGCTGTAGGTGCTAAGCCAAACTCTAAAGCCCGTATAAAATCTTCATCATAAACATGGGCTTCTTCATCGCCAGATTCTCTTTGGGAAGCTTGGTCTAAGAAACGCTCTTTTTGGTCCAGAGGATCTGTAAGCTCAGTAAAAGCATTAGCAGTCTCTCGCCCATAAATAAACAACTCAAAGCGTTCTACGAAACCTTCTTTGGATCTATGTTTTTTGGCGAGAGGAGAGATCTCTATAGGATAGTCATAGACGAAAGTCGGTTCTATAAGCTGAGCCTCACAATGCTCTTCAAAAGCAGCATTGAGGGCTTTGCCACTGAGAGTCTGCCCAGTAGCTTCTCGGACCAAATCCTGCATAGTCACTCTGCGGAAGGCCTTAGAGAAATCTATCTCAGTGCCTTGGTAGGAAATTAAAGCTGAGCCAGTGATTTTGATGGCGACATCACGGATTAATTCTTCGGTGAGAGCCATGATGTCATAAAGATCTGCATAGGCTTGATAGACTTCGATGCTAGTGAATTCCGGATTATGTTTGATGCTAATTCCTTCATTGCGAAAAATCCTCCCCATCTCATAAACCTTCTCAAAGCCACCTACGGCCAGTCTTTTGAGGTGTAGTTCGGTAGCTATGCGCAAGAACAAATCCATACCAAGAGCATTATGATGAGTGATGAAAGGTTTAGCAGCAGCCCCACCAGCATCAGTGTTAAGTATGGGAGTTTCTATTTCTATAAAACCTCTATCATCTAAAAATCTACGAATCTCTCTTAGTAGTAGACTGCGTTTGAGCAAATTGTCTTTGGATTTAGGATTAACAATGAGATCTAAGTATCGTTGTCTATATCTAGTTTCTAGATCACTGATGCCTAGCCTGCGATTTTTGCCTTCTATAATCTCAGGTAGAGGTTGTAGGGTTTTGGCTAGCACTGTGATATTCTCGATATCTATGGTGAGTTCCCCTCTGGGAGTGCGTCTCAGGGGACCACGAGCACCAATAATATCTCCTTTATCTAGTAGAGGTAAGATAGTTTGTAGTTCGGTGCTACGCTGGCTGGGATCTGAGAAGAGTTGTATCTTGCCGCTATCATCATAGAGGTCTACGAACATCCAGTCATTGCGTTGATTATGGATGCGACCAGCAACCGTATAACGATCTTGACTGTGTTCTCCATTGGGAAGCGCTTGATATTTGGCATTCAGCTCGGCTGAATTGATTTCTCTTTTGAAGTTATAAGGGTAGGGATCTATACCTAGTTTGCGTAGCTCATCTAGTTTGCGGTGTCGCTCCGCCTGCAAATGGCCTAAGTCTGGATTGCTGATGGTCATAATTCTGCCACCTAACCATTATCTATGGCAGAGATTATGGCAGGTTTACCTTTGACTATACCTAGGCCAGTAACTACGAAACCACCTATCATAGGTTCAAGCTCAGGAGCCTCATCAATACCGACTCTGAAGGGTTTAGCTAAAGTTACATTAGGCTCGTAACCAAGAGTACCGGGGAAGTCTTGTTCTGGATCTACGATACCATCTACTAATTCAGCAGGTTCTTTGGTGAAAGGATTGAGAAGTTTTTTGGTAGCACCACTATCTTCTACATCAAAAGCAGACTCAGGGATAATGCCACCTGTGTCTACAGCTAAAATCTGGATATTGGAAGCAAGGGCTTGGACTGCTGCTACGACATTAGCGTTCTTGGCTTTGTCTTGGGCTTCCATAAGGTTGGGGATAGCGATAGTCGCTAGAATACCGATGATGATAACGACAACCATCAACTCTACTAGAGTTAAACCTGAGTTGGAGCGGATACCGTGTCGAATAGTGGTTAACATAATAATTACAAAGCCTCTTCTATTCTCATCTTAGCATTAGAAGAGGAATAAGCAAAGAGTCCTTGAATTTGATTAAAAGAATATACCGTTAAGAAAATTATGAGAGCCGGAAAAAATATCAAATGAGCTTCACTACGAAGATAGGGCCAAGCATCTCCAGCTAAAGTACCCCAGCTAGTATTAGGCGGGGAGAGTCCTAGACCTATAAAACTTAGAGTGCTTTCGGCAAGTATGGCGCGGGGCACTGTGTAGCTGATGGCAACTAAGATAGAGCCCATGCTGTTAGGTAATATATGTCGCACTAAGGTCGAAAGATGGCTCTGTCCCAATGCTCGACTAGCTTCTACAAATTCACTAGATCTGAGACTTCTAACTTCTGTTGCACAAAGTCTAGCTACATCCATCCAATTAATAAAAGCTAAAGCAAGAATAATCCCAATGCTAGATCTAGATAGCATTAGAGCTATCAAACTAAGAACTAGAAGGTCTGGTAGAGCGTAGATAAAATCAATAAATCTAAGCATAATCTCTCTTAGTCTGTCTATATATCCAGCTATAGTTCCGTAGACTACACCTATTAGGAGAGCAGAGAGTCCGGTGAGAGCTGCTATACCAAGGCTCATTCTGGAACCTTCAATAAGCCTGATAAATAGATCTCTTCCTAGGGCATCAGTACCACACCAATGCTCTAAGCTAGGCCCAGAGAGGGCTTCAGAGATAGAGATAGCATCAAAACGATAGGGACTAAGAGGGACGCCAAGTATATAAGCTAGGGAGACAGAGCTTATCAAAAAAATATAAAGCAAAGAGAGTTTGACTGAGAGTCGCATCAATACTTAAAGCCATCAGCACGAAGATGAACACTGGGTTCTTGATCTGGATTTAATAGTTCACCATTAATAATTTCAGCAAGAATAATTAAGTGATCTGGGCTCACTATCTCGGCATGATATTTACATTCAAGAAAGCCTACTGAATCTCGTAGTATGGGAATACCTGTGCTTGCAGTAAAAGTATCAAGACCACTAAAGATGCTTTGACCTTCTGGAGGAGCTTTGAAAAAAGCTGACATGGTTTTGGAGTTGGCTTTACTCATAATGTTGACGACAAGTTTGCCGCTGCTTAATAGTAGATCTATATGATGTTTGCGTTCTTTGTTGAAAGCAATGCTTAGCATTGGTGGATTGAAACCAGCTTGTTGCACCCAGCTCGCTAGAAAACCAGCTTCTTGATCTCCAGATTTAACTGATACTATGTAGAGCCCGCTGACTATTTTACCGAGGGCTTTTGCGACTTTAGTTTGGTCCATTTAGACTATTATAATCTACCAACATCCATCAGCATGTCTAGGGTATCTACTTGACTGCCTAGGATTTTTTGGTTAGCTTCGTAACTACGCATGACTTGTATCATTTCAGTGGCTGCTTTAACTGAGCTAACATTAGAACCTTCCAAAAACCCTTGCTGGATAGTACTGACACTAGAGGGAGCTAAAGCCTCAGTGTTAGAGCCACTGCGATATCTATCTCCTTCTGTGCGAATTAGGTTTGTGCCCCGAGGAAAATCAAAAACCCCGAGAGTGCTTTTGAACTGACCATCTACTTGTAATTCTCCGTTGCGAACAACACTGATGTCTTGAGCCTCAACCCCTACATGTATTGGCATTTGTCCAGCATCTAGTACTTTATTACCATCTTGACTCACAAGGAAACCCTCAGCATTAATGCTGAAATGCCCATTACGACTGTATTCTACGCCACCACCAGAATTCTGGATAGCAAAAAACCCCGGTCCATTAATAGCAAAATCTAAGGCATTCGAAGTTGCTTTTAGTGTACCTTGCTCTAAATCATAACTAGTACCATAGACATCTACCCCTCGACTAATTTTGCCTAGATTTTGATTATTATTACTATTGGTTATAGCTTGATCTGAATAACTTTTGTAGACATTGCCTGCTGCCTTAAAACCTGCTGTATTAAGGTTGGCCAGATTATCGGCCAAGGTCTGTTGTCGCAAGCTTTGAGCTTGCATTCCACTTGCAGCGGTATAGAGACCTCTTAGCATCTAGGTCTTTTATGCCATCTAATCTGTATAAGCTTATCGTCTAGTTAGGGGGGATTAGGCTATATCCGTAGTCAAATCCCTAGCAGTAGCTTCTAGGGCTGCTTCTCCATCTACACTTTCATCAAAACCAGTACCAGAGGGAATTAGACGACCGATGATCACATTTTCTTTGAGACCACGGAGCCAGTCCATTTTGCCTTTGATGGCTGCTTCTGCAAGAATACGAGTAGTCTCTTGGAAGGAAGCCGCAGAGATGAAACTCTCTGTATTGAGGCTGGCCTTGGTTAGACCCAGTAGGACAGGAGTCGCAAGAGCTGGATTTTTGGATTCTTTTTCGACTTCTATATTAGCCAAGTTGAAGAAATTAGAGTCATGTAGCTCACCTTGCAAGAACTCGGTTTCACCGGGATCGTCTACTTTGACTTTGCGAGTCATCTGACGCACTATAACCTCAATGTGTTTATTTGCGATCTCTACACCTTGAGAGATATAAACAGCTTGGACTTCATCTACCAAGAACTGCTGAAGGGCTTCTACGCCTTTGTGTTCAAGGATATCGTGGGGATTGGGTTGTCCATCTGTAAGAAGCTGTCCACGACTGAGTTTCTCGCCATTGGCAACGATAATGTTTTGACCGGGAGGTATGTCTACTTCACGGCGCTCATCACCATTAAGAATGAAGAGAGAGTCTTGACCTTCTTTGCTGATAAGTTCAGCACGACCATCTATCTCTGCTACTACAGCAGGATCTTTGGGTTTGCGTCCTTCGAGTAATTCTTCGACTTTAGGTAGACCTTGTACGATGTCACCTGTTTTGATGCGCTCATAGACTATGGTTGCGAGGTGATCACCTTGCTGTACTAGTGAGTTATTGTCTACATGTAAGCGAGTGCCTTGGCTAACCAAGAAAGGTCTAGCTTTGCGGATGTGTAGAGTATTGCCTTCAATGGCTTTAACAATGCCGGTTTCAGCAACAGTAGTAGAACTGTCTAGTTTGTCACCAGCTATGACATAAGAGCCTTCTGATACTTTGGGTTTGGAGCTACAAGTGAGAGTGTATTCGTCATCAGCAGTGCAAACCAAAATACGAGAATTATCACCACCACTAACATAGACTTCACCGTCAGATTTAGCGACGGTTTGTATTTTGGCGATAGCTTCACCTGCTTTGACAAAATCACCGGGAGTAGGAATAATCTCAGTGATATTACTACTGGTTCTTTCACTACGCAAAATGATGTTTTCTTGGAAGACTATATTAAATTCTTTTTCGTCTATTTCCACTAGACCTTTTTTGTCCGAGTATTTGCCTTTGGAATAAAGAATGATACTGGTCTTGGTGAGAGGACCTCCGTGAATATTGCGGACTTTGTCTCCATCACGATAGTTCATCTGAGTGATAGGAAGTATAGAAAGATCCGCATCAGTAGTCTCAGCTTCGAAATTAACACTACGAGGAGAGATCTCAAAAATTTCTACTTCGCGCAAGAGAAGTTTAACTTCACCTGTTTCTTCATCTTCAAATAAAGTAATCATGCTAGGTTTTTTGGTTTTGATACCCGGAGCTACTTCTACGCCTTTTTTGACGATGTCTCCATCGTTGAATTTAAGCTCACTAGCATCATTGATATCTGTAAGCTCACCGGGAGTAATGGTTACTTCGTGGATGATATTGTTCTCGATGGTAACTCTGACTACCCCATCAATAGTGGCATGTACATCTTTGACTATCTCTGTACCAGCTTTGACATAGTCTCCAGTTTTGCAGTTAGCTAGACTAGCGTCTTTGGATAAGACATGCATTTCTTCGGGTATGAAAATGACACGACCATGCTTAGTGACGATTTTGCGATCATCTATCTCAAGACCATCGTATCTAATCTCGCCTGAGCAAGGGAGTTTGGGAGAGATACTATCTTCTATAAGTTCAGCAAGGATTTTGCCACTCTCTATCAACTCACCACTAACTACTTTGATGACATATTTTTCACTTTCATCATCAAGTAACCACAGGTTACCTTGTTGAGTTTGTTCTATGTGAGCGTTGCTAGCACCAATAGAAGCATTGATAACATTGATCAGTCTGCCTTTGACTAGTTTATTGATGTTTCTTTCACCGATAGTGCTCCGTTCTACAAGAACATCAGCACCATATCTAATCTCACCACCATTCTCACACTTAACAGTAGTCTCACAGAGGGTTTCACCCTTTTTGACTTTTTGACTATTAGCGACCGTAACTTGACCGCCAGTAGGTAGAGGTAGAACCTCTCCATGGTGTACCCAGATGATGCCTTGTTTATTGGCAAGTTTGGAGATATTACCTTGGCGGTCTGTAGTTTCATCTACACCAAAATCAGCGAACAAGACTTGACCTGCTTCTAGAGTGGTTACATCTTTGGTTGCTTTTTCGGTTAGGATTTGTTTTTTGTTGGAATCAGGAGCATCTCCAAGATAGGCTCCAGCATTGACTTTGTCGCCGTTTTTGACTATGAGTTTGGCACCAGCAACTACTTGAAGAGTTTTGGAGCCGACTTTCATAGCACCACCTTTGGCGGCTTGTTGTACTATGTCACCGTATTTGGTACGGATTTCTTTGGTTTCAAAATCATAACTGATAGTACCAGCTTCAGGAGCGATATATACATCTCTCTGACCAGCCGCACCAGCAACCGCACCACCAGTGTGGAAGGTTCTCATGGTGAGCTGAGTACCCGGTTCACCGATAGATTGAGCAGCAATGATACCTATAGCTTCACCTAAATTAACAGGTTTATTATCGGTCATAGACCAGCCGTAACATTTTTGACAAACGCCAAACTGAGATTGGCAAGTTAGTACAGATCTGATCTTTACTTTCATGACGCCAGCTTCTTCAATAGCCGCAGCAATCTGGGTGTTGATGGTCTCACCTTGTTTGATGATGAGTCGGCCTTCTGGAGATTTGATGTCCTCAGCAGCGAGCCTACCTATGATACGAGAACCTATACCTACAGTGATTTTTTCACCTTCTCTGAGAGGTTCTACTTCTAGGTATTTGTCAGTGCCACAGTCATATTCGCGGACTATAACATCTTGGGCTACATCCACAAGACGGCGAGTTAAATAACCTGAGTCTGCTGTTTTGAGAGCTGTGTCCACAAGACCTTTACGAGCACCGTAAGCAGAGATTACATACTCGACTACTGACAAACCCTCACGGAAATTGGATTTGATAGGTAAGTCGATAATCTTACCTTCAGAGTCTGCCATCAAACCACGCATACCGACTAGCTGACGCACCTGAGAGATATTACCTCTCGCTCCAGAGAAAGCCATCATATACACAGGGTTAAGTTTGTCAAAATTCTCAACGACAGCTTCTGTAACTTTTTCGTTGGTTTCGGCCCAAGTATCTATAACTTTGTTGTAGCGCTCTACTTCAGTGATCTCACCTCTTTCGAATCTTTGGGTTGTACCAGCTAGTTCTTTTTCGGCTTCTTGGATAAGCTGTACTTTCTTGGGGGGCACGGAAAGGTCATCAATACTGATAGTCAGAGCAGCTTTGGTCGCGTAATGAAAACCAAGGTCTTTGAGATTATTAGCGAGTCTTGCGCTGACTGCATTACCAAAATTCTCAAAGACACCGCCAAGCAGCTTGCCGAGGGCTTTTTTGTCTACTGTTTGGTTGAGGAATTTAGGGTGTTTTTTGAGTCTAGTGTTTTGCTGTGTCATGGTGAGTCCTTTAAGAGATCATTACTTTGTTACCTGCGATAGAGTCACAGATTACTTTGTTGAGGAGGGTTCTGCCTATAGTAGTTTCTATGATCTCAGTTTTACCGCTCTCGGTCATAGAAGTTCTGACTTTGATTTTGGCGTGAAGAGAGACTTGATGGTTGTAGTAAGCAGCAAGAGCTTCGTCTTCGTTAGCAAAAATTTTGCCAGCACCTTTGTGTTTGGAAGGGTCATCAGAATCGGGTTTGTCTATGGTGAGATAGTAGATACCGATAACCATATCCTGAGAAGGAGTGATGATAGGTTTACCTGTCGCTGGTGAGAGGATGTTAGTGTTAGCCATCATCAAAGTCCTAGCCTCGGCTTGGGCTTCTAGACTGAGGGGCACATGCACAGCCATTTGGTCACCGTCGAAGTCTGCGTTAAAAGCAGTACAAACTAGAGGATGTAACCGAATAGCTCTACCTTCTACTATGACTGGTTCGAAGGCTTGGATACCCAACCTGTGTAGAGTCGGAGCACGGTTAAGTAAGACTGGGTGTCCTTGTACAACTTCACGCAAAATATCCCAGACTACAGCAGAGCCTTTTTCGATGAGTTTTTTGGCGGCTTTGATGTTCTGACAAATCTGACGATCTATGAGTTTGTTGATGACAAAAGGTTTGAAAAGTTCTATGGCCATCTCACGAGGTAGACCGCACTGATGTAGTTGTAGACTGGGTCCTACGACTATAACAGAACGACCTGAATAATCTACTCGTTTACCAAGTAAGTTCTGGCGGAAGCGACCTTGTTTACCTTCGATGATATTAGAGAGGGACTTGAGCGGTCTACCATTGGTACCGGTTACAACTCTGCCACGACGCCCATTATCTATGAGTGCATCTACGGCTTCTTGGAGCATGCGTTTTTCGTTACGAATAATGATCTCAGGGGCTCCCATATCTATAAGCCTAGCTAGACGGCTATTACGGTTGATGACTCTACGATATAGATCGTTAAGATCTGAAGTCGCAAAACGACCACCATCTAGTTGAACCATTGGACGCAAATCTGGAGGACAAACTGGAAGTATATCCAGAACCATCCAACCGGGATCTGTATGAGAGGTGATGAGGGATTGCACTAGGCGTAAGCGTTTGACATATTTGGCGCGTCTTTGCTGAGAACCACCAACTTCTGCAAGTTCAGCTTTGAGCTGGTCTCTAAGTTTTTCGAGACCGGGCATGTCTAGAAGTTCACCTTGCTCAATGCGTTTTTCGTTGGGGAATTCGTATTTGGCTTGAGTTAGCTCATTAAGCAAAAGCAAAATAGCTTCAGCACCGATACCTACTTCAAACTGATTAGTTTCGTTTTCTAATAATTTATCGTATTCTTCTTCAGTGATGATTTGGTTTTTTTTGAGACCCTCTACATTACCCTGATCTAGGACTATGTAGGCATTGAAGTAAGTTACTTGTTCTAGATCTTTGAGAGCTATATCTAGAAGCAAACTGAGATAACTAGGGATACCTTTGAGGAACCAGATATGACTTACTGGAGCAGCTAAGGTTATATGTCCCATACGATGACGGCGGACTTTGGATTCAGTAACTTCTACTCCACATCTTTCACAAACAATACCTTTGTGGCGAACTCTTTTGTATTTGCCGCAAGCACATTCCCAGTCTTTGACTGGACCAAAAATCTTCTCGCAGAAGAGACCTTCTTTTTCTGGTTTGAGGGTACGATAGTTGATAGTCTCTGGCTTCAAAACCTCTCCACGAGACCAGTTTAGGACTCTTTCTGGAGATGCGATTTGGATTTTGAGGGCATCAAAAACATCATTGTCTGCAACGAGACTGGCTTTGTCTAGATCTTCATCTAAGCCTAATCTAGTATTGAGATTGATTTCTTGATCTACTGCTTCTGTTAGTTTACTTTGCGGCATAATGGGGGTTTCCTTAGACTTCATTGAGGCTGAGATCAGCTTCATCTATTTTTTCATCTTCAATGCTATCTGTAGCTAAGTCAGTAGCAGTCAGCTCTCTGATAGTATCTTCGATACTGCGAGTTTTACGATTTTTCATGGGATCATAATTCTCGATATTGAGATCTACTTCCTCAAGAGACCTATCTGCTGCGTATTTGAGAGCATGGATATCTAGTCCTATGGACTGTAATTCACGCATCAAAACTTTGAAGGATTCTGGGACATTGGCTGGAGGGATATTCTCGCCTTTGACTATGGCTTCATAAGCTCTAGATCTGCCAGTTACATCGTCTGATTTGATGGTGAGCATTTCTTGGAGAGTATAAGAAGCACCATAAGCTTCTAGAGTCCAACATTCCATCTCTCCTAGTCTCTGACCGCCGAACTGGGCTTTGCCACCGAGAGGTTGCTGAGTTACTAGAGAGTAAGGACCAGTAGAACGAGCATGGATTTTATCGTCTACCAAGTGAACTAGTTTGAGGATATACATCACACCTACTAGAACTGGGTTGTCGAAAGTTTCTCCAGTGCGTCCATCTATTAACCATGATTTGCCGTTAGGCATCAACCAGTTAAAAGCTCCGTCTTTTGATTTGCGGGCTTTCTCGATCTCTTGGCTGATAAGTTTATCAGAGGCATCTTGTCCGAACATCTCATCAAAACTGGGAACCTCATAAGCATGACCAAGCATAGAAGCTGACATACCTAGAAGCGCTTCGTAGAGCTGACCCACATTCATACGAGAAGGTACACCTAGAGGGTTCAATACTATATCTACAGGTGTTCCATCTGGAAGATGGGGCATATCTTCGACAGGCAGTATCCTAGAGATGATACCTTTGTTGCCGTGGCGACCTGCGATCTTGTCACCGACTGAGATTCGGCGTTTTTGGGCAATGAAGACACGGACGACTTTGTTGGAGACGGGAGGTAATTCATCGCCTTTGTCTCTATCATAGACACGAACAGCTATTACTCTACCGCCCTCACCGTGCGGGATACGCAGGGAGTTGTCTTTGACATCACGAGCTTTTTCGCCGAAGATTGCGCGCAATAATCTTTCTTCTGGTGGATTATCAGATTCACCTTTGGGAGTGATTTTGCCAACGAGGATATCGTTCTCTCTAACCCAAGCACCAACACGGACTACGCCTTGTTCATCTAGGTGTTTGAGAGAATCTTCGCTGACATTGGGGATCTCACGAGTAATTTCTTCTGGACCTAGTTTGGTTTGACGAGCATCTATTTCGTATTTTTCGATGTGAATAGAAGTATAAACATCATCATATACAAGCCGCTCAGAGATTAGGATAGCGTCCTCAAAGTTATAACCTTCCCAAGGCATCAAAGCTACTACTAAGTTCTTACCAAGAGCAAGTTCACCTTGGCAAGTAGCAGCTCCATCCGTAAGAGCTTGTCCTGCTTTGACTTTTTGTCCTAGTTTGACTATGGGGATTTGGTTGAGGCAGGTATCTTGGTTAGATCTCATGTATTTGATGAGTTCGTAAGTTTTGGAACCCTCACCGTTATCGAATTTGACGCTAATGCGATTAGCATCTACATAGACTATCTCTCCATCAGCATCAGAGATGACGACCATGCCACTATCTCTAGCGACTTGACCTTCTATGCCTGTACCTACCAAAGTCCTTTCGGCTTTGAGTAGAGGAACAGCTTGTCTTTGCATGTTGGAACCCATGAGGGCACGGTTAGCGTCATCGTGCTCCAAGAAAGGTATCAAAGATGTTCCAATAGAAACGATCTGGATAGGTGAAACACCCACTAGATCTACATTCTCAGCATCAGTTTCTATGTACTCATTCTTGTATTTGACAGGCACCATGTCGTTGATAAAATTACCGCTGGAATCTATAGGAGTGTCTCCGGGAGCCACTCTCATGGTGTCTTCATCATGTGCTGAATAATACCGAACATCATTAGTAACAAGACCATCTACTACAGTGCGATAAGGGCTTTCTATAAAACCATACTCATTAACACGAGCATGAGTAGCTAGTGAACCTATAAGTCCAGCGTTGGGACCTTCTGGGGTCTCTACTGGACAGAGGCGACCGTTCTGAGATGGGTGAATATCACGCACCGCAAAACCTGCTCTCTCACGAGAAAGACCACCGGGTCCTAGAGCTGAGATACGGCGTTTATGAGTGAGTTCTGCTAGTGGATTGGTTTGATCCATGAACTGTGATAACTGTGAAGAACCGAAAAATTCACGAATCGCGGAGACTAGTGGTTTGGGGTTGATCAAATTAGCAGGAGTAAGACCTTCTTGTTCTTGAAGGGTCATGCGCTCACGAATAATCCTCTCGATGCGGCTCAAGCCAAGTCTGAATTGGTTTTGGAGTAGTTCTCCTACTGAGCGAATACGACGATTACCCAAGTGATCTATATCATCTACTTGAGCTTCATCAAAGTTAAGTTTGATGAGGTAATCTATCGCAGCTACGAAATCTTCACGAGTAAGTACCCTCAAATCATCTGGAGCATTGGGTCCTAGTTTTTTGTTGACTTTGTAGCGACCAACTAGACCCAAGTCGTATTTTTTGGGATTAAAGAAACGGCTGTCTAGTAGTTGGCGAGCGCCTTCTACGGTAGGGTGTTCACCGGGACGCATCTTCTTGTAGAGTTCGATGAGGGCTTCTTCTTCTGTCTCTGTAGAATCTTTCTCGAAGGTTTTGGCTAGAAAATCATAATGCGAGAATAAATCACGCATTTCGTTCTCACTATAACCAAGGGCTTTCAGGAAGATGGTTACAGGGATTTTGCGAGTTTTGTCTATCTTGATGTAGATATAGTCAGAGATATCAGTCTCGAATTTGACCCAAGCACCACGGTTAGGAATAAGAGTCGCATTAAAGATACGCTTACCACTAGGTTCGACTTCTCTTTTGAA
Organism: uncultured Gammaproteobacteria bacterium; assembly: GCA_964487825.1. Lineage (GTDB taxonomy): Bacteria > Cyanobacteriota > Vampirovibrionia > LMEP-6097 > LMEP-6097 > CAZASO01. Next base: position 2,404 of record CAZASO010000021.1, on the reverse strand, counting down.
GTAGATGCCCGGAGACCTAACGATCTGTGAAACCACAACTCGCTCAGCACCATTGACTATGAAAGTTCCTCTCTCAGTCATCATGGGAATCTCACCTATGAACATTTTGCTTTCTTTGATTTCGCCAGTATCTCTATTCACAAAACGGACTTTGATATAGAGTTTTTTAGTGTAGCTCTGTTCGTTGAAACGAGCTTCCATAGGGGTTTTGGCTTTGTTGGCTTCTTGGTGTTCCTCGAAGGTATAGTTATCGTGCAGGAAATAAAGTTCCAGCCTGCCAGTGTAATCAGTAACTGGCGAGAAATTTTTAAGCTCTTCGGCGAGACCTTTGGTGAGGAACCTATGAAAAGAAGTTTTCTGAATCTCTGCAAGATCCGGGAGAACTATGGTTCTCTGACCTTCAAAGGCCTTCTTTTTAGGAATTACGCGCGAATAGTTTCTCTCCATCATAATACTGGCTAGTCCTTAGTTATTTTATTTATTTCAAATTGAACTGCAAAAAGCTCAAAACCCTGCTCTCGAGGCTTAAGATGATAGCTTAGCGAGAACTTAATTTCAATGGCAGAACCCAGTAATAGAGGGATCTTTATAAAGTCTTAATTGAACTTGCGTTGACAGATCCCTAAGCGGAGTCCTTAAGTCTTAGAAAATCAAATCCCAGACCTTGAAGTTCCCGACTCTATTAATGGATTTTTTGAAGTCTGCTTGGAACTGTGGGTCTGAAGTGATACCACTGAGAGTATCCAAGATTTTGCTGATAGCAGCAGCGTCCTCATCACTAAAGACAGCATTAAAACGGTTAGCTAGATCTCTGATGGACTCAGAAGACTCTACATTAGCCCTTAGGAGCTTGTCTAGACGAATTGGCTCTAGGACTACAAATAGAGGCTTAGAGCTAAATGTTTTATTCATCTCAAAAGAATGTTCTTGGTTGAGTTCTAAAGTAGTGATATCTACATATTGTTCTCCAATAAGACCAGAAGGCACTATACTCACTAGGTTAAGAGGAGAGATGGGGATATTAGGTAGCATAACTACCACATCTACTTTGACATGCTCACCCCTGCGGATATGGCTCTGCAACTTGCTTTGCTGCCCCAAGGCTATTTCCATTTGGGCTTTATTGATACTCTCTCTAGCAAACACTATATCCCCTATGCCGCCTTTCTGAAGCGCTTCTTGGGCTTGTTTGAGGTGTGTTTTGCCTAGTTTAATGAGGCTTTCGGCTGGTACGGTGTCTATTTCAAAGTCTTCGGTAACGGCTTGAATAGACTCTACAACCCCTATTTTAAGCCCATTCCAGCGCAGAGCGGCACCCTCTTCTAGACCGTTACTATTGCGAAAATAGAAGGAGAATTTGTCGTAGTTGTGTATTTTGTGACCTTTGAGCCAAAAAATAAAGACCAGTAGAGCAATTATGCCTATTATGGTCACAAAACCGATTTTAATTAGTTCTTTTTGTTCACGCGTATCCACTGCAAGCCATTATAGTCTATCTATGTAATTTTCAGGCGCAGCCCTAAGAGCTTTGTATTGATGGCACCCTCGAGAGGAATTGAACCTCCGACCTAGGCGTTAGGAGTGCCTTGCTCTATCCAACTGAGCTACGAGGGCTTGAAGGCAAAAATCATTATCGCATTTAGGGCAGAGATCTAGTTATAAATTTTCTTTACTGGTCGCTGCCTTTAGCTTGGGGATTTGGGTTTGTGCTTGCTTGTTGTTTTGCTAGGGCTTCTGCTTTTTTGAGGACAGTTTTATAAAGAGCGTGCCCATTGTGTCTTTGGATGTAAACTAAAGCACCGCGATTATTTGGGTTGATAATGGGTTTATAATCCAACAATCTCAAAGCCACTCCAAGACTGCCATACATGCAAGCTAGTATCAAAGGAGTATTACCCAAATTATCTTTTGCTTCGATATTTGCACCTTGTTTAATGAGTGGAGCAACCATATTTGGTCTATCAAAAAGAGCAACGGTGTGTAGAGGGCTATGATTGTTAGCTCCCTGTGTGGCGTTGACGGCTATTCCTGCTTTGAGTTCTTTTTTGAGTAGGGCTAAATCACCATCGCAAATAATTTTGAATAAGCCGAAATATGGGCTCGAGTATTGTGATCTTTTTTCGTGGCGTCTCATTAATTTGAGCAATGATCGCTGGGGAGACTGAGTCTAGCTTGGGATCTGTTGGGGGAGCCGTTGGGGAGCCGTTGGGTGGACTATTTTGAGGGGCCATTTTCGGAGCCCTATATTTGAAGAAGTTAGGGAATTTCAACATTCTTTGGATGAAAGCTAATCGCAAGAAGGGATTGCTTTATGTGAGCTGCTCCCAGTTTAGCTGATTTTGGGTGGCTATGCTAGGGTTTGCGCTGAAAATGCAGTTTTGAGTGGCACGCCTTGTTTGGAGTA
>CAZASO010000020.1:20405-23644 GCA_964487825.1 uncultured Gammaproteobacteria bacterium | reverse complement strand
GCCAAGCGCAAAATCTCACCAAGACGGCGAGCGCAAATGAGTTGCAAGACAGCGATCGTAAACACAATGCTATAATCAGCGAACGAAGTGGCAAAAGATGTAATAGAAGCAGAAGGCACGGTACTAGAAACCATTCAGGGTGCCAAATTCGTGGTCAAACTAGATAATGACCATCAAGTTATTGCGACTATCAGCGGCAAAATTCGTAAACACTATATCAAAATTCTACCGGGCGACAGAGTGAAAGTAGAACTCACTCCCTATGATCTTAGCGTTGGCAGGATAACTTTCCGAGCTGGTTCTAAGAGACGCAACGACCCAGCAGTAGAAATCGTCGCCGAGAAATAGACTTTCATCAAGAGCCAAAAGGCTTGAAAGCCGCTCCTGAAGCCGTAAAAAAGATTAAGATTTTCAAAAGAATTTCTGACGCATGATAGCATCAACTACCCGTTGCGTTCAAAAGACGCATAATCAAAAGACATGAAAGTCCGGTCATCAGTTAAAAAAATTTGTGATAAATGCAAAGTCATTAAGCGTGGGGGCCGAGTTATGGTTATTTGCGAAAATCCAAAACACAAACAAAGGCAAGGTTAATTAGAAATGGCAGCAAGGGTAGCAGGGGTAGATTTACCAAACAAAAGAATAGTAATAGCACTGACTTATGTCTATGGTATTGGACTTACTAGGTCCAAAGCCATACTCGCCAAAGCAGGTATAGATGAGAACCTCAGGGCCCACAAACTCTCAGAAGCAGAACTCAACAAAATCCGTGACATCATCAAGGATTACACTATCGAGGGTGATCTCAGAAGAGAAATAGGCCTCAATATGAAACGCCTTAGTGAGATTAACTGCTACAGAGGCACTCGTCATCGTCGTGGTCTTCCTAGCCGCGGACAGCGCAGCAAAACTAACGCTCGTACTCGTCGCTCCAAAAAAAGAATCGCGGTTGCTGGCAAAAAACAAGCTGTCAAAAAATAAAAAAAGGTAATTATGTCAAGCACTTCCAGCTCATCAGCAAATAAAAAAGGCTTACGCAAGCCGAAGAAAAGCAAAAAAAACATTTCTTCTGGAATTGTTTTTATTAGTTCTACTTTTAATAACACTATTATCACCATCACAGATCAAGCTGGCAATACTCTTGCTTGGGGATCTGCTGGCAATAATGGTTTCAAAGGTAGCAAAAAAAGCACCCCTTTTGCAGCTCAAATCGCAGCCGAAAGTGCAGCGCGCAAAGCTATGGAACATGGCTTGCAGACTGTAGATGTCAGAGTAAGTGGACCGGGTGCAGGCAGAGAAACAGCCGTGCGTGCCTTACAGTTAGCAGGTTTGAAGATTAGTGCTATTGCTGATATCACGCCTCTAGCCCATAACGGTTGTAGAGCACCCAAACCACGCAGAGTCTAAGGAGAGATTATGAATATTGAACTTCACATTAATGTAAACGAAAAAGCAGAAGCCGATGGTAGTATCAGAGGCCAAGTAGTGCTAGAACCTCTCTATAGAGGTTTTGGTCATACCATAGGTAACACACTCAGGCGCATTCTTTTGGCTCGCATTCGTGGTGCCGCCGTCACCAATGTGCGTATAGAAGGTGTTAACCACGAGTTCACCACCATCAACGGTGTTTCTGAAGATGTACTTAACATCATTCTCAACCTCAAATCCCTAGTCGTCAAAATGCACGGTGATGAGCCCACTAGAACCCTCAGCCTCAAAGCTCAAGGACCCGGTGTGATCACAGCCGCTCAAATCCAGTGCCCAAACGACATTGAGATCATTAACAGAGATCTAGAAGTAGCCAACTTGGCTCCCAACACTAGTCTTAATGTAGAGATCAGCGTTGCTAGAGGTTATGGTTATGTCCCTGCAGAAGACCATGATGCGGTTCAGTCTGTAGATGTAATCCCAGTAGATTCAGTGTTTATGCCCATCAAAAATGTAGCCTACACTGTAGAGCCTGTGAGCGTTGCGGGCAACTCCGAAAAATACGACAAACTTATCGTAGATATCTGGTCTAACGGTTCTGTCAGCATCAGCGATGCTGTGGGTCAAGCTGCTGCTCAACTCATAGAACTCATGAATCCTTTAGTCGAATACACTGGCCAAAAAATCGGCACCATCAAAACTGTCGAAGAAAGAAAATCCACTGACGACAAAGAAGAAGACAAAGCCAATAGTGTCAGTGTCGAAGAACTAGAGCTTTCTGTCCGTTCATATAACTGCCTCAAAAGAGCTAATATCAACTCCTTAGGTGATTTACTTTTACTGAGCGATCATGATTTGATGAACATCAAAAACTTCGGCAAAAAATCTGCAGAAGAAGTCCTAGATAAATTAGAATCTATGGGCTATAACCTCAGAGCAGGTCGTGAGAGGAGTAGTATCTAATTATGAGACATCGTTGCAAAAAACGCAGAATGAATAGACCTGCTGATCAGCGCAAAGCCGCTCTCAGAGCCTTGGCTACTTGTGTTATCCGCGAAAAACAGATAGACACTACTCTAGCTAACGCAAAAGCTGCTGCCCCCGAAATAGAAAAACTCATTACTCTTGCTAAACGCGGGGACTTACATGCTAGACGCCAAGCAGCTTCTTTTATCTATGACAAAGATGTGGTCAAAGAATTATTCAGCGTAGTTGCTGAACGCTACCAAAACCGTAGCTCTGGTTTCACCCGTGTCATCAAATCTGGCTTCAGGCGTGGTGACAATGCACCAACAGCCATACTACAATTAGTCTGAGCTAATGCCTGCTATTCGTAAACTTCAGCTAGAAGATATACCTTCGGTCTACGAGCTGATATATTATTATGCTGAACGCAAAGAAATGCTCCCTAAAAGCAGAGGAGAACTCGAAAATTATTTAGGGTCTTTCAGGGTGCTAACTAATGACGAGGGGCTTATTATAGGCACAGCTTGTTTGGATTTATTCACTCCTGAATTAGCCGAGGTCAAAAGCCTTGCCATCAGCCCAGAATATCAGGGTCTAGGCTATGGGCGCAGGATGGTAGAAGACTGTGAGCGAGAAGCCCGCGCCAAAGCAGTCAAAAGAATTTTTGCTTTGACTTATCAAATTGCTTTTTTTGAAGCACTTAATTATCAGATCATAGACATCAAATCCTTACCAGAAAAGGTTTTCAAAGAATGCATTATCTGTCCTTTCAAAGACAATTGCAATGAAACGGCTTTGATAAAGAGCTTGGTCTAGATTATTCGAACTGTGACTATTCGCAGAAG
>CAZASO010000020.1:0-20305 GCA_964487825.1 uncultured Gammaproteobacteria bacterium | reverse complement strand
TTACTAATTCAAGACGCTAATGGTAATCCAACTCTAGCCGAAGGCTCTTTAGGGACCATGGCTGCTGCTAAAAATTTCGTTGATGAAGTAGTTAGATTCTGGAAGACTGATAATGCTACCCTTCCTTTTGCGGCTCCTCCGTCAACATTAAGCCGTCATACGTTCCGGCTCGATATTACAGAAAAAGAAAAATTAGTTATCTCTGCTCTTACTAATTACCTCTTATTAGGTCCCAACTTCGATCCGTCAAAGAATACACCTCATGAACAACATATATTGCGCACAGAGGGCCCCTGGAGCCGGATAGATGGTAAGAGGATGACAAGGAATATTCTTAAAGGGACCGTATCAGAAGATCTCTACAAACTTAGGTCTGATGATGAGTTAGGTATTTATCTACTAAATTTGCTTAGGCGCGCTACTAAACCTAGTAGCCTCGATTGGCAAATTGGTCTTGGAAATAAGCTAGAAAGGCTTCCCGAATTACTGCATAAGCTGTACCGGTTAAGCCGTTCTGATACTAGTCCTAAAGCTTCTGAGCAGTAAAAACCGAAGCTAAGACCTCCGCTAACAGCTTCGCTTCGTCTAGTTCTAGATCTGCAGAAATAGGGAGACAAACTATAGAACGAGCTGCAAGTTCTGCCTCAGGAAGCTCTTGGGAACTGTATTCCAAGTAGACTTTTTGTTGCTGCAAAGCCAGTGGATAGTAGACCTCTGTCTCTATACCTCTAGTTAGAAGTTCTTGGCGCAAAGTATCTCTAATAGAAGCTTCCACGCGAATAGTGTATTGATGGTAGACATGACCTTGGACTATAGCACTGAACTGCTCTTCCTGAGGGGGTTTGAGCCCTGTTAACTCAGCAAGAGTAGTGTTGTAGATCTTGGCTATAGAGCGGCGATATAGGTTCCAGTTATCTATGTGTTTGAGTTTGATGCGTAAGATAGCAGCTTGGATTTCATCTAAGCGACTATTAACCCCCAAGCAATCATGATGATAACGCTTATAAGTTCCGTGTACGCGGATTTTGCGTAAACGCTCATTAAGTTCATCAGAATTGGTAGCCATCAAACCCCCATCACCAGCACAACTGAGGTTTTTGGTTGGATAGAAACTAAAAGTCCCAATATCAGCAATAGTCCCCGCTCTGTGTTTCTGACCTTGATAGAGCATGGCTGCACCAAAAGCTTGGGCAGCATCTTCTATAACATAGAGCCCGTGCTGCTTAGCTATTGCCATGATCCGAGTCATATCTGCACATTGACCATAAAGATGCACAACTATAATCGCCCGTGTCTTAGTCGTGATGCGGCTTAGGATAGAATCGGGGTCTATATTGAAGCTATGAGGATCTATGTCAGCAAAAACTGGTATCGCCCCGATCTGGCTAATAGCCCCAGCAGTAGCGATATAGGTAAAAGCCGTAGTAATAACCTCATCACCAGCCTTAATACCTAAAGCAAGCAAAGCTAAATACAAAGCATCAGAACCATTAGCGCAGCCTACTGTGTATTTGGCTCCCAAAAAAGCAGCTGCTTCAGTTTCAAAAGCCGAGACATTAGGTCCCAAAATATAATGTCCACTACGCAAAACATCAAGCACAGCAGATTCAATTTCTGTTTGCAATTCACGATGTTGTTTTTGAAGATCTATAAGTTTTATCATCAAATCAATCTAGGACTAAAAGCGAAAATCCCTAATACTTCTATTATAACTTGCTCAGTCAGATTGGCTTAAACATTGGGTTTTAGGGTTTTATATATTTTATATAATATTTTTTTGGCTATCAAATCCCTTAGCTGCTGGCGGCGCAAAATACTCTGCGGCCTCTCATCAGAGCTAGACAAAAATCTCTGGGGTAAAGAAGAATATAAATTCTCAACGATAGGCTGAGATTGGGGTGAAGACCAAGCCAAATAAACAGTTCCTAAGGGTTTGGGTTCACTAGCTCCGCTAGGCCCTAAGATCCCCGTTACAGCGACATTAATATCTGCTCCTGATATTTTGCTGAGACCTTCTAACATCTCCAAAGCTGTCTCAGTAGACACAGCACCATAATCTCTTAGAGTCTCTGCTCTCACTGATAGTAATTGTTCTTTGGCTTCATTGGAATAAGTAACCAGATTTAATTTGCTATGCTGTGATGCCCCGGGTATATCTGTCATTAACTTGGACAAAAGCCCTCCTGTACAGGATTCTGCAAAAGCTATAGTCCAGCCCTTATCTATCAGCCTCCTTCCGAGAACTTCAGGGAGACTCTCATCATCATAAGCATAAATATATTCCTCAAGCAAAGCAGCTACCTGCATTTGAGTGATTTGTATCATATTACGAGCTAGATGTTCTGTCTTTGCACGAGCAGTAACTCGTAGATAGCACTCCCCAAGCACAGCATAGGGTGCGACACTAGGATTAGCATTAGTGAACAATGTCGGGGCTGCATCCTGAATAATCTGAGCCATTGCAGATTCAGAGATACCCATCATATGAATTTTGCGCGAGACGATGACAGCTTCTCGGTTTTGAGTGCGCAATAAATCCAAAAGATAAGGCTTCGCTGTAGCTTGAAACATAGACTGCATCTCAATCGGAACCCCCGGAAAGCTCATCAAGACTAGGTTCTGGGCTAGAGCCCTTCTAGAAGTCTGAGCCTGAGCCTTAAGCTCACAAAGAAAACCAATAGCTGTACCCTGAGGATTAGCTATGATCTTCGCTCCCTCTATAACCCTAGCCTGTTTATAATTAATTTCTGGTATTTTGCGGGATTGATATTTGCTGCGGATTATATCTGCCTGTTCTGTATTCATGACCAGATCTACTCTAAGATAGTCAGCAATAGCCTCGTGAGTGAGATCATCCACAGTCGGACCAAGTCCCCCAGTGCAGATGATGAGATCAGCTCTCTGTGCAGCAATATCCAAAGCATCTTGAATACGCTCCAAATTATCACCAACAACACTGTGATATAGAACACTAATCCCACAAGTATTCAGTTCTTCAGAAAGATATTGAGCGTTAGTATTCGCGACATGCCCTATAAGTAGTTCTGTTCCTATGGCTATAATTTCTGCGCGCATAATAACTGTCCCAAGCGAAGTCTAACAGGCTTATAAAATTTTGAATAGTTCCTAGCTAATTGATGTACAGAATCTCAGCCAGACAGCACATAACGACTAGGTTCTAAGCCTTCATGTTAAAATTAAAATTACTAGGTTTTGTTAATGCGATTCTTAGTAAAGGGGTTTAGGCTCCTACAAATCAGGAGAGGTGGCTGAGTGGCTGAAAGCGGCTTCCTGCTAAGAAGTTATACGGCCCAAAAGCTGTATCGAGGGTTCGAATCCCTCCCTCTCCGCCATTAATGCCTCATCTAAAAGAAACTCTATTATATTTATGCTGCGAAAAATATCTGAATTATTATTTTCCGATAGTTTATCCATCGAAATTAACAGTTTCGGGTGAGTATCACCTTCGATTAACAACTTCAAAAAAGGTTCAGTTTCTCTCTGCCTAATACTTTTCCCTGCTTGCTTTTCGCCATATAAGGTGTAACAAACTTGTATATAAAATTTCTCTTCGCCCTTCTCTGCAATAAAATCAATTTCCAAATTCGACAATTTACCAATTTTGATGTCATAACCTCTGCGTTTCAATTCGATAAAAACTAAATTCTCCAAGTAATCAGGAACATCATCCTTCCTGTAACCTAATCTTGCATGCCTTATGGCCAGATCACTCAAATAATATTTTTCATTGATTTCTAGTAAGCGTTTACCCTTAAGGTCATATCGTGATGCTTTTTGCACTATATAAGCAGCCTCTAAATACGCCAAATAATTTTGCACGGTTTCCACGCCAACGCTTAACCTCTGAGATTTTAGATAGTCTGCGACACTCTTAGCGCTAAAAGTGCTGCCTACATTATCTAGGACAAAATCAATAATATTCTCTAAGAGCTTAATGTTTCTAATTTCATACTTAGAGACAATGTCTTTCAAAACAACTGTATCGAAAATAGAAGCTATATAAGGATAAATACTTTCTTGATCAAGCTGAAAATTATGAATAGCAGGCAAGCCCCCAAATCTAAGATAGTTATCGAATTCTTGCTCAACATCACTACTTGGATCTTTCCTAAAGTCATCAAGAAATTCTTTAAAGCTAAGCGGATAGATAGGAAATTCAATGTACCTTCCTGATAATCTTGTAGCTAGTTCCGAAGAAAGCATATGCGCATTAGAGCCAGTTATAAAAATATCGACACCACCTTTACTAAAAAAAGATACTATCGTTTTTTGCCATTCCTCAATCTCCTGAACCTCATCAATGAATAAATATTTTTTCTTTTTCCCTTTGAAACTTTTTTGCACAAAATCATTTAGCTCTCTATGATCTTTAATATGGTCAAACTCTAGGGAATCCTTGTTGATAAACACAATTTGATCTTCACCAACACCATTCTTTTTTAAGTCACTAATAATTTGTTGTAGAAACAAGCTTTTCCCGGTGCGTCTCATCCCGGTAATCACTTTAATTACCGGTGTATCAATAAACTTTTTAATTTTATGCAAATAGCCCTTTCGCTTTATAATTTTCTGCATACAGAAAATATACCACGATTCCCAACAAATTTCACTTATGCAGAAACTTTTAACGCTTATTTGAAAAGTTTCCTATATACAGAAAACCTTTCAGTCACTAAGCCCCAAAAATCCCCCTAATCTCTTCATTACTAAGCTTAGTAATCCAACTCTCACCTGCACTAATAGTCATGTCTGCTAGTTCTTGTTTGGATTTGATAATCTTGTCTATTTTTTCTTCAAAGCTAGCCATAGTAATAAATCTATGCACCATGACATTTTTCTTTTGTCCTATCCTGAAAGCCCTATCAGTAGCTTGATTCTCTACAGCAGGATTCCACCAAAGATCATAATGCATAACATGGTTAGCAGCCGTAAGATTCAAACCCACTCCCCCAGCCTTAAGAGAGATGATCATAATTTTATTGCGTAGATTATTTTGGAACTGATCCACCATTGCATCCCTATCTCGCGGACTGAGTCCCCCATGGAAAAATAAAGCCGGCTCCCCGAGTTCCTCACCAATAAGCTCCTCAAGTATCTTACCCATCTCAGTATACTGAGTGAAAACTATTAGTTTTTCATTACTTTGAATAATATTTTTGCTTAGCTCTATAAGCTGCATCGCTTTCCCTGACTGGTTTAGACGAGGGTTCTTTTCTTTTGTGAAATTATAAGGGTGGTTGCAAATCTGCTTTAAGGAAGTAATGAGCTTAAAGATGAGACCTCGGCGTTCAGCGTCTTCACTCTGCTCTATATCATTCATGATCTGATTAGCATAAGCTTGATAAAGAGCTGCTTGCTCTGGGGTGAGGCTACAGTATTCATCACTAATGATTTTTTCTGGAAGATCGCTAATAATGCTTTTGTCTGTTTTTAGCCTCCGTAACAAAAACGGTGCCGTAATCATCTGTAGTTTATTAGCAGTTTCTTTGTCTCTAGACCTTTCGATGGCTTCAGCAAAATTCTTCCTAAAATCTGATAGTGAACCTAAATAACCCCTGTTCACAAAATCCATAATACTCCACAAGTCTGAAAGCCTGTTCTCTACTGGGGTTCCAGTCATAGCGATATATGCATTGGCTTTGAGTTTTTTTAGAGCTTTGCTTTGTTTGGTCTCAGAGTTTTTGATGTTCTGAGCTTCATCTATAATAAGCAAGCCCCAATCCAAAGTACTAAATTTTTCTATGTCTCGCCTAAAAGTTCCATAAGAAGTAAAAAGTACATCAAACTTAGATGAAGGCAAGCGGCGACTACTACCATGATAAGTCTCCACTTTAAGGCTGGCTGCGAATTTAGCACATTCACGAGACCAATTACCAAGCAGAGCCGTAGGAAGCACTACTAAAGCTGGTTTGAACTTGCGTTTGTTTTCATTTTTGAGAGCCAATAACAAGGCTATAACTTGTAAGGTTTTACCAAGCCCCATATCATCAGCGATACAAGAACCCAAGCCTTTTTTGAAATTAGTATAAAGCCACCTGAAACCCTGTTCTTGATAAGGTCTTAGTGTTGCGTCCAAGTTATATGGAACCTCAACCACCTCTTCCTTGGTAATAAATTCTTGAAACTTATCGAAATCCTTATCCTTAGTGATTTTCAGCCCTTTATATTCTCCAGATAGAAGTGCGAACATAGCTTCATTACTAGAACTTGGTCCAGAGATAGGTTCTTCTAACCTAGCCCAAAGTTTTTTAATCTGCTCTGGATCTATAAAAACATACTGATCTCTAAATTTGACCAAACCCCTAGCATTAGCCACCAAATCTTGAAACTCTCTCACTGAAATGCTTTGGTCTCCCAGCATAAGTTCGTAAGAAAAATCCAACATCTCATTCATCTTCAACAAACTAATCTGACTATCTTGAGATTTAACTTTGACTTTGAGTTGAGGTCTCAAGAGCTTAGCTAATTCTTTGGGGAAGATCATCTCTAGCCCCAAAAAATCTAAAATAGATTTTGCTTTAACAAGAATTTCACTCAAGCTAGGTAACGAAATGAGCACACTCTCTTGTTGAGGCGAGTCCAAGATTTTTTTGATATCTGTGATGTACTCAGAAATAATACTAAGCTGGCGTTTAAGCCTAAAAGCCTCTTCGGGACTAGCTTTGCTCAACCACTGATAATAAGATTGTCTCTCCAGACTGCCCTTACTGCGCACATCTAGATGTAGACTAAAAGCCCCTTTAGCATCTAACTCAAACCTCAAAAGTCCAGACGCCAGACCCGAATCTAGATCCAAACGCTCAAGCCAGTTATTAATACTACTGAGAATATTTCGCTCCGTATAGTCCTCAGGATAAAAAAGCTCCTTGCTAAAAAAAGTCCTCACAAGTTTATTCTTGGAATTAAATTTGCGACGATTAATAGTCTCATGAACTATAAAACTAATAAAATAATTCAGCAGCTCATAGCTATCCAATCCTTCTAGATTAAATTGTGAGTCCAATAAATCCAAACGCGCAGATAGATTAGCAACACTAAGTTTGGCTTTATACCTAATACAAAAAGATTCTTTACCGCAAACAATAGGCTCAGGGAAAAATAAAGTCTGTTGCACTAACTGTAAAGCCAAATGCATCAACACTAGATAGTAGCGAAAACTCGCTTCCATATACTCTAGGTCTAGATTAAGTGGATAAGCTAGTAATTGCCTCAAAAGCTCATTGTGACTATATCCTAGCTGCTCAAAACTCAGAATATCCAGATAGTGTTCTGTTTCCGGATTAAGCTTGTAACTTATATTCTGATATTTCAGATTCTCGTCTAGTTCTTTGCTAGAACATAAACCCGCCGCATGTTCACTAGCATCTTTGCTGTATTCCTGAAGAGCTGCCTTGAAATTCACATCATTTGCAAAAGGAGGATTGTCTGTAAGTAAATTCAAAAGCTTAAAAGGCTTAGTCTCCGAAAGAAAAATCTCTTCCAGATTAAATTCTCCATTAGGAGCCCCCACTTTTTTGCGTTGCCCCAAAAGCCCTAGAACCTGCTTCAAATCTAGGTTTGAGAGCTTGATCATCTCAGCACTTGGCAAATCTAGACCTTCCAAATCTATACCTCTAAGCCTCAACAACAGCATCGGATCTTTATCGATCTCAGAAGCTAGCACATAAGATACGGCTGCTTGGTGCTTACAAGGATCTCCATAATCTGGGCAGCTACATTTGGCTTGAAAATCTTTAGACCAAGAGCGGGGTAATAACGGGATTCTCTGCTCTTCACAAATATCCACAAGCGCTTTAGGAAGAGAGCCCCTAGCAAGTTCCGTAATAAGACTGGGACTATCTTGGATAAGAGTTCTTAGTAAATTGCTTTGTTCTGCTGAACATTTCCGTAAAGCCAAACGAATATAATAAAAAGGTGCGTAATTACCAATAACAGTAGCTTCAACATCTTCGCCCCTGATTTTAATGGTTTTAACTCGCCCTGTATTGGCATAACTTTTGCCTCGCTTCAATCTATCATCAGCAAAAGATTCCAGCGCTTGTATCCAAAGCCGCCCCCAAGAAGTAAGACCATATTGTTTGGGTTTAGTAATGGCCATATAAATTATTCTACTCTGCTCTTATACTCAGCCAAGAGTCATATCTTCTGATAAGATGGCCCTTAGGAGAACCTTTTGAAACTTTCTATTATTATCCCTTTATATAACGAAGAGAACTACATAGAAAGCCTTCTGGATAAAGTCCTCGCTGTGGACTTATATAAGAACATCTCCCGAGAAATCATTATCGTAGATGACTTTTCTACAGACAAGAGTGTAGAGCTAATACACAACTATCTGGCTCAAACTAACTCACATACTATCTTTCAGGTCATCTCTCATCCAGAGAACCGAGGCAAAGGCGCCGCCCTGCAAACTGGCTTTCAAGCTGCTAGCGGAGATTTTATTATCATTCAAGATGCAGATCTAGAATATGACCCTAGCGAATACAATGAATTACTTCAACTACTTATAGATGATAAAGCCGATGTCGTTTTTGGCTCTCGTTTTACAGGAGCCAAAGCTAGACGCAGTATGGGTTTCTGGCATTATATGGCTAATCGCTTTTTGACTTGTCTCTCTAATATACTTTTTGATATTTATTTGACCGACATGGAAACCTGCTACAAAGCCTTTCGCAGAAAGCTTCTTAGCCAGATCTCTTTGACAGAGCGGGGCTTCGGCATAGAGCCTGAACTTACTGCCAAGCTCTCCCAAATACCCGGTGTCAGAATTTTTGAAGTCCCTATCTCTTATTACGGACGCAGCTATTCTGAAGGCAAAAAAATCAATTGGAAAGATGGGCTCAAGGCTATTTTTTATATCTTAAAATATCGCTTCCAAAAATTACAGTAAACTATCTCTATGAGCCGCTTTGAGCAATTTCTCAAAATCAGTATTATCATCCTTGCTTTTGCTTTTCTCGTCAAAGGTTTAGCCGTTCCCATAGATCTTAGTACTGCGGATCTAGGGAGACATATCAGTAATGGCAGACAGCTTGTCCAAGCCATCAACTCTCATGCCGACCTTAAAACTCAAAGCCCCCTCTATACTAATTTTTATTCTTACACCCAGCCAGATTATCCTGTAATTAATCACCACTGGCTTAGTGGTTTAGTACATTATGTCATCTACGAACTCGGTGGTTTTGATGCTTTGGCTTGGACTAATATCCTCTGCATCTTACTAGGCTTATGTTTTTCTCTTATGGCTGCTAGAGAGCTTAGTAACAGTAAAGCTAGTCTTGGTGCTTTAGCTTTAGCTCTGCCTCTGCTGATCATGAGAGCGGAAGTGAGACCAGAGTCTTTTAGCTATCTACTACTTGGCTTAGTTTTATACCTTCTAGTCCTCCTTAGGGCTCAACGCCTTAAACCCAGTCTAGGACTAGTCTTCATAGCCCTCCTGCAAATGCTCTGGATCAACTTACATTTGTTTTTTATTTTTGGTTTATTCCTGATATTTTGCTTTGGTCTCGAAACTTGGCTTAAATCTAGATCTATTATTTCCAATCTCTTCTTTAGGATCTTAGCTTGTAGTGTTTTACTCAGCCTTCTTAATCCCTTTGGACTAGCTAATCTTTTGGAACCCTTCAATATCTTTAAAGATTATGGTTACATGTTAGCTGAGAACCAGTCTGTGTTTTTTATGCAACATAGATTTCCATCTAATCCTTTTTATTACTATTTTGAATTTTTTACTCTAGTGAGCCTCGTGCTTTGGGTTCTAGCTGCTCGTAAAATCAAAAACCCCCTGCCTCAACATCTTGCTTTTGCTCTGATCTATCTCATTTTTATAATTTTAGCTTTTAAGACTAACCGTGCTATCCCAGTCCTAGTGCTCTCTTCAATACCCATGATAGCTATGAACTTGAGTCAAGTCTTAGCTTCTCATAATGCCAGCCCAGCAAACCAAACACAAAACAAAACTAATAATCTGATCGACTTACCATATTATTTTCTTATCCTTCTTTATCTCGCCTGTCTCTTGGCAGCCTCTAATCCACCTCAACTAGGCTTGGACCCGCGAGTACACCACTCTGCTGTTTTCTTCAAAGCCACTGGACTGAGGGGCCCCATCTTCAATAACTATGATATAGGAGGTTATTTGATTTATCATTTATTTCCCCAAGAACGAGTCTTCGTAGACAACAGGCCAGAAGCTTATGGTGCCAAATTTTTCCATGATGTCTATGAACCAATGCAAGCTGATGAAAACAAATGGCAAGAGGCGGATAATAAATATCATTTCAATGTTATTTATTTTATGCGCCATGATCTCACCAGCCAAGCGCAACCTTTTTTACTTCGCCGTATCGCAGATCCTGACTGGGTTCCAGTCTTTGTTGATGCTTATAATATTATTATAATCAAGCGCAACGACCTTAACGCTCCCATCATTCAGCGTTATGCTTTATCCAAATCTCTTTTTATTGCAAGAGCTAATCCTGAGGCTTAAGCTTTTTCGTGAGTCCTATTGCTTGAAGCACCTCTAAAGAAAAATCATAACGATATTGCACAGCATAGATCCATTCGTAAATAAACTTATGGATAAAAGACTTAGTTAAATCATCACACTCAGAAATAATTTTTTCCAAACATTGCTGCAAAGCAATAGATATACGACTTGTTAGTATGTGTATGTCCGCCAACACTGATCCCTGCTCCTTACTAAGCCTAGCCCTAGCATCAGCATTGACTTGTAGTTTCATTTGCTCTATATAATCCAAAGCATCTAGAATAATCTCCACGAAAGCCCCTACTTCCTGAAGCACAGAGAGTGTAGACACAGCCCTTTCGGTACTGATCCGTGCAGAGACTTGTGCCGCTAGTTCATTACGAAAAATCTCCGCTAGGGAAATCCCCAGTGAAGCAGATCTTGCTATGAGTTTTTTGTTAATGTCTTGTACTACTTTCTCAAAATTACTAAGATATGGTTTGGCTTCTTTTAGGTTCTCAGCACCGGCTACAGCACCATGATTGAGTTTGGACATCCCTAGGCGAGTGAGCTTAAGAGCTTCATATAGGCCATAATCACAATGCACAGATATGGTCTTGCGCAAATCGTGAGCATATTTCTCTGCTATAGTCGCACTACTAGTCATCCTTGTCTAAGTTATCGGCTCTTTGAAACTAAAAATTAGGGTCTAATTGCCGGTTATCCACTATTTAAATTAATTTTTGAAAAATAAGTTGTGTAATAGACTTGTTATTAAACCGACAAAACCACTTAGCTATAAACACCTAGCCTATAAGCCTGCGTCCACATCAAACCTAGCCCCCGTAATACTTCTAGCTGTCTCACCAAGTAGATAGCTAGTCATAGCCGCTATCTCTCTTGGCTCTATCCAAGTCCCTGTGAGACTTGCGCCAAGAGCATCTTGCTCTTGAGCTGGACTACGAAGTATAGATTTGGCCATATCAGTACGCACCCAGCCGGGACAGATAGTATTAACTCGGATTTTGTCAGAAGCTAGTTCTACAGCGAGTGAAGCTGATAGTGCTAATAAAGCCGCTTTAGATGCAGCATAGGCACTGGCATAGGGCTCCCCGTCAGCGCTGATTGAGGATATAAATACTATAGATTTATTGGGTCTAGGATTAGAAAGTAATTTTGGCAAGGCTGCTTTGATCAGCCTAAAACAGCCATGGAGATTGATGTCTATGACTTTTTGCCAATCTTCCCATTCATAGTTTTTTATGGACGCCGAATGAAAAATCCCTGCATTCAAAACCAAAGCATCTAAATCCACAGAAGCCAAGTCACGAGAAACATAAGTTGAGACCGAATCCATAGAACTAAGATCCATCTCTTGAGACCCCGCTCCATGCACCAGCCAAGACTCCGCACGAAGAAGATCAGCAATAGCCAAACCTATGCCTCTATTGGCTCCTGAAATGAGAACTCTGCGTGAACTAGATGAGTTGAAGTTCTGGTTTGTGTTCATCAAGTATTGCACCAGCTACAGGGCAAGCTGCCATGCAAGCGCCACAATCAATACAAGTATCCGCTTCGATGTATGGATATTTGTGACCATTAGTATTGTTTTTGTCTGTCCATTTGATGCAATCCACTGGACATACTGGCAGGCAATCTCCTGCTCCTTCGCAAATATTAGAAACTATCGTATAAGCCATTTATTTTCTCCTCAAGCTGAACCTAAGCTCAGATTCTTCTGACAAGCACAATCCTAACAAATGACCTAGTAAAATCCAGTTATTGAGATTCATTCTCAAGCAGCTAAAAAAGCTTTGATTTTGGATAGAGCAATTTTAATTTTTTCTTGCGGTTGAACTAGAGCCAGTCTCACATAACGCTCGCCTAAAGGTCCAAAAGTTAAACCGGGGACTAGGGCTACTCCTGTAGCTTCAAGAAGCTTGAGAGCAAAATCAAAAGAATCTATGTAGCCCTCAGGAATAGGCATCCAGACATACATGGCTCCGCCGGGGTTCATGCATTCGAAACCCATCTCTTTGAGGGCCGGCATAACCAAATCTCTGCGTCTTTGATATTCTAGGCGGATCTCTTCTCGATACTCTGCACCTAACTCTAGAGCCCTAGAACCAGCTTCTTGGATACCCATGCACACACCATAGTCTAAATTAGTCTTGAGTTTGAAGAGAGTCTGTACTATCTCTTCATTACCAACCGCATATCCCAAGCGCATTCCAGCCATATTATAGGTCTTAGAAAAAGTATGAAACTCTATTGCGACATCCATCGCACCGGGTATCTCTAATACTGATGGACATTTGTTTTGATCAAACCAAATATCACAATAAGCAAAATCATTCATCAAGATGATGTCATAATGTTTGCAAATCTGAACTGCTTTCTCCAAGTAATCTCTAGCTACCACGGCTCCGGTTGGGTTATGTGGATAGCTGATGATCAGTAGCTTTGCGCGCTCCAAAACTTCTTCGGGAATACTATCCAAATCTCCCACAAAATTATTCTCGGGCTTCAAAGGCAACTCATAAACATGACCGCCAGCAAGTATAGTCCCCCTCATATGCACGGGATAGTAAGGACTAGGAATGATAGTGACATCGCCTTCTTGGATATATGCAAAAGCAATATGACCTATGCCTTCTTTGGAACCCAGTAAGGGTAAGACATTGCGCCTAGGATCTAGTTCGACATTAAACCTCTGCTTAAAATAGCTAACTATAGAACGATTAAATTCTGGCTGTCCACTAAATATAGGGTACTGTTGGTTGCGAGGCTTCTGCATCCCTTCAGTCAAAGCCTGCAAAACCGCATCATGAGTGGGTCTATCAGGAGAACCCAAAGAAAGATCTATAAGCTCTTTGCCTTGATTAATAAGATCTAGCTTAATCTCATCTAGCTGCCCGAAAGCATAAGAAGGCATATCTACTAATCTTGAAGAAGCTAGAACTCGGTGTTTGCGCATGATAAGCATGAACTTAAATCATAGCGCAGGCTTAGTCCACCATCAACATTGCATTCACAATATAATGCTTCAATTACACAAACAACAAAAACCCAACAGCAATAGCCACTGAAGCTAGCATGGTGAGGATATAAGCTTGGATACGCCCTGATTGAGTGAGTTTGAGGACTTCTGCACTAAACTCCGTGCCACGCCAAGCAAGACCATTAATGAAGAGTCCTTCGATAATAAATTTATCTAAGAAATTCCAGATGGCTCTAAAGATAGCCATACAAACAGAAACTAGAAAATTATAAATCTCATCTATATACCACTTATTCTGAGATCCTTTGAACAAGACACTAAGCTTCTCACGGCAAAATTTATTCAAGCCCATATTATTCATATAGACCAAGTAAGAAAGAGTCAGTCCTAAAACAAAAGCTAAGAAAGGCAAATAACCAAAAGGTTGATTGAGTTCGTATAAAAAGAAATCCATAGCGGATTGTCCTGCTTGCAAATGTGAATGATAATGCGGATCTAAGTAGCGAAGGATAGCAAAATCCTTAAAGGCTGAACCCCAGAAGCCAAGCACGATAGAGGGGATAGCTAAAATCATCAAAGGCACTGTTACTGCTAAGGGTTGTTCATGAGGATGAGCATGACCGCGATAACGCCCTTCAAAAGTTTTGAAATATATCCTGAACATATAAAATGCTGTAAGCGCCGCAGTAATAGTCCCCACCCAAAACAAGGGTTTGGAGATTTGCCAAGCTTGAGCAATAATCATGTCTTTGGACCAAAAACCACTCATAAAAGGAAAGCCAGATATAGACAGGGTTCCAATCAAAAATGTTAAGGCCGTGATAGGCATATGTTTGCGCAGACCGCCCATCTCATTCATGTCTTGCTCATGATGACAACCCATAATTACAGAACCAGAGCCCAAAAAAAGCATGGCTTTGAACATGGCATGAGTAATAAGATGGAACATCGCAATAGCAGGCGCTCCTAGACCAGCAGCCATCACCATATAACCAAGTTGAGAACAAGTAGAATAAGCTAGTGCTTTTTTGATGTCGTTTTGAGTGAGTGCTATTGTCGCTGCAAATATCGCAGTAACCCCTCCTACCCAAGCTACTACTGTAAGCACGGCGGCTCCATCTATGGCATATATAGGGAAAACCCGCGCCACTAGATAGACTCCGGCTGCCACCATAGTTGCAGCATGTATCAAAGCAGATATGGGAGTAGGGCCTTCCATAGCATCAGGTAACCATATATGCAGAGGAAACTGAGCTGATTTGGCAGCTGCCCCCATAAATATCAAAAGCCCAATACTAGTCACTGAGACAAGTCCAGTGAGTGCTAAACCATTATGAGCAATAGCCCACTCAGTCGCTTCGCGTAATTGAGCAAAACCTAGAGTCGGGACTTGATGAACAAGGGCTGTACCACTAGTCCAATATTCTTGAGTGAAATTATAAAGCATGATGAGCCCCACTAGGAAACCCGCATCACCAATGCGATTGACGACAAAAGCTTTTTTGCAAGCATGAGCAGCACTTGGTTTATACCACCAAAAACCTATAAGCAAGAAAGAGCAAACTCCCACTAATTCCCAGAAAAAATACATCTGAAAAAGATTAGTAGATATAACTAAACCAAGCATAGAAAAAGTAAATAAAGAAAGATATGAATAGAACCTACTATAACCGGGGTCTTCATCCATATAGCCATGAGTGTAGATCTGTACCAAAAAACTAACCAAGCAAACCGTGATTAACATTGCGATACAAAGATGATCTACCATGTAACCCATCTCCAGATGAAAGTCCCCTGCTTGTATCCAATTAAAATTGCGCTCAAAATTCTCAGGCCCTGAGAAAAATATCACTAAAGAATGTACTAGACCCAAGGCGACAGCTGAGATAGAAAGCAAAGCCGAGACTTTTCGCGAACGATAAGTAAAGAACATTATGAGAGCTGCACTCACCAAAGGATAAAGCGCGATAAGCCAAGCATTTTCAAGGTTAGACATCAGAATCCATTATATATATCTAAACTAAAACAGGCAAAAAGTCTATACGGATTAACTTTGGACTATTTTGATAACTATCTCATTGCTCTCGACAAGATTCATCTCTTGCTTAATGGCTCTTTCAATACCACTATCTGAACTATATTCTTTAAGCTTATTCTGCAAATCTTGTTTATCTTCCAGTAAACCACTAAGCTGCTCACTCAATATCAATTGCTGAGCGATATTTTTGCTAAGAGCATAAGCATTATAAAAAGCACTATTAATGAGGGGTAGAGCCAAAACCATAAAAATCAAAGACCAAAATTTAGCCCTAAACTGCATAGAGCGCTTAATACTAGCGCTAGAGCCCTCTTCTGGAGCAGCTTCTGGCTTCTGAGAAGGCAATGCCTGAATGTTTAGATCATAGTAATAATCGTAATCGTACTGGTGGTTACTGTTCCTGATATACATGCGCGCCTCGAACTGCTCTTCTCTGTCCCTTTCCTGAGCTGTATTAGCAGCGCTAAGTAGCAAGGACCCCTCGATATCAACTTGAGACGCGTTGATTTGCTTTATGTTTCCTATTTGAATATTTTTTTCTAAAAGTTCTAGGGGGCTCATCTGCTCTTATACACATAGTAACCCTCTAAAGATTTTTTGCAAGAGACTAAGACAAGTCTAAGCTAAAATTATCGAAATGTTCAAATCCCTCAGTGATAACTTTCAAGACTCTCTTCAGCGATTACGCGGGGAGAAACAAATCACTGAAAAGCACATCCAAACTGCTATTGGGGATTTGAGGAGGGCCTTGCTTGAAGCTGATGTCAGCCTAGCTAGCAGCAAAAATTTTATTAGCAAAATAGAGTCTCAAGCTTTAGGTCAAGAAGTTCTCAGGGGTATTAAACCTTATGAACAATTTATCAAAATCGTAGAAGATGCTTTGAGGGATTTACTCTCTAGTCCCCAGTCTCACAAACTTTCTCAACATGTTTTGTTAGTCGGTCTCCAAGGCGCAGGCAAAACCAGTAGTGCTGCCAAATTAGCCTTCAAATATCAAAAACATAAACCCTTGCTCATAGCCTGCGACCTACAGAGACCTGCTGCCGTAGATCAATTGAGAATATTAGCTCAGCAAGCCCAGATCGCTTTCCTAGAGCCAAGTTCAATAGGCATAGATATCAATCAAATCTCTAATGCTCAACTCAGCAACAAATCCTCCTATTTATATAAAATCGTAGATCAAGCCTTGCTTTTAGCTAAGCAAGAATCTTATGGTTATTTGATTTTTGATACAGCTGGTCGCCTCCAAATAGACAAGGAACTTATGCAGGAACTCAAGGACCTGCAAAACTATCTCCATCAAAAAACCCAAAACCAAACTAGTACTCTATTGGTCTTAGATTCTCTTACTGGACAAAACGCCACAGAGATAGCTCTAGGCTTCCAAACAGCCATCGATATAGATGCGCTACTCTTCACCAAACTAGACAGTGATGCCAGAGGCGGAGCTGTTCTCTCTGTAGTAGAAGCCACTGCTAGACCCGTTTTGATGGCAACAGTCGGAGAGAAAATCTCTGATCTTGAAGACTTTCACCCTGATAGAGTTGCTCGTCGTATTTTGGGCATGGGAGATATCGCAACTCTAGTCGAAAAAGCCCAAGAAAAATTTGAAAGCGAAGCCCAACAAAAACTTGAGGCAGAACTCTTGAAAGGGAACTTTAACTATGAGACCTTTATTCAGGCTCAATCCATGCTCTCCCAACTTGGAAGCATTAGTCAAATTCTAGAAATGTTTGGTATGGGTGGCGTCTTCAAACAAATGGGTCTCAACAGGGATAGTCAAGAAACTATGATGCATCAGAGCCAAGACTCTATGCGTAAATTCAAAACCGCCATCTCTAGTATGAGCAGAGAAGAGAAACTTAAACCAGAATTATTAGATAGGCATCATAGTGCTACTAGCCGTCGCAAACGCATAGCCAAAGGTTCTGGTTTAACAGAAGCAGATCTACGGAAACTCTGTAATGATTTTTCTCGTATGCGGGAACTTTTTAAGAAGATGGGCCCGATGATGCAGACTATGCAAAACAAGGCTAATATCAATCCCCTAGCTCTAATGCAAGGATTTTCCTCTTTATCCCCAAAGGCAAAACCCGCAGCCCAAGCTCCAAAAGGGCAGAAACCCAAACTAAAAAGTTTCCGTCCATAAAGTTGGGAACTTTTTTATTTTTTTGCTTGACGGCCGGGGCCACTAGTAGTATTTTGTTTTTAAGGGCCAAATGCGGGAACTTTTATAAAGTACTCGCGTCGGCTTTGACCCTTGGAAAAAACAGGAGAGGAGTAAATTAATATGGAACATAACGAACAAGAGGCGTTCTCTAACGAGACAATTGCTGGTGCTAATATCAAAGTCTTTGGTACTGGCGGAGCAGGTTCTAACGCCGTCAATGCAATGATTCAGTCTGGACTTAGTAATGTAGAGTTCTGGATTGCTAACACAGACAAACAAGCACTAGAAGTAGCACAAACACCTAACAAACTACAACTTGGTGCTAGGCTCACTAGAGGTCTAGGAGCAGGTGGTAATCCTGAAACTGGTAAACTTGCCGCTGAAGAAAGCGTCAATGAGATCAGCCAAGCACTAGAGAATACAGACATGGTTTTCATCACCTGTGGTATGGGTGGTGGTACTGGTACTGGTAGCTCAGAGATTATCGCTGATATCGCCCGCGACAAAGGCGTTCTCAGTATTGGCGTTGTCACCAAACCTTTTGGTTTTGAGGGTCGCCGTAGAGCCAAACTCGCAGAAGAAGGCATCAAGCGCCTCAAAGATAAAGTAGATGCTTTGATCATTATCCCTAATGAAAAACTACTAACTATTACTGAACGCCAAACAAGCATGAAAGATGCTTTTAAGCTTGCTGATAATGTCTTACTACAAGCCGTTCAAGGTATCAGTGACATCATCAATCTGCCGGGTCTCATCAATGTAGATTTTGCAGATATTAAGAGTGTCATGCGCTCAGCAGGTAATGCCATCATGGGCATGGGCAGAGCTAGTGGTGAGGGTAGAGCAGTATCTGCTGCTCAGCAAGCCATTAATTCTCCTTTACTAGAGAACACTATCCAAGGCGCTACTGGCATCATCTTCAATGTTACTGGTGGTAGAGATCTAACTTTGCATGAGGTTAACGAGGCTGCTGATTATATTTATTCTCAAGTAAGCCCTGAAGCCAACATCATAGTAGGAGCTGTCATAGACGAGAAAGTCCAAGGCGAGATCCTTATAACAGTGATCGCTACTGGCTTTCAGGTCAGCGAGACAACTCAAACTAAAGCTAACAACAGCAACGCCAAAGAGAAATCCCCTTTCTATCTCAACTTTGGTAATAGCTTTGCTAACTCTCCTAATAGCCAGAGTCCGTCTGCACCCAAAACCAGCAAGCCAGCTCTAAGTTCGAACAATCTATTCTTTTCATCCAAAGATTTAGATAAATCTAATCTCAGAACTAACATTACTGGATCAGAAAGTCCTCGTAGCGAAATGAAAGTGCGCAAGCCTAGCAATGAATATTTGCCAGAGCTTGATATCCCTGCTTTCTTGAGACCTGAAACTAGAAAATAATACGGTTTTCCTCTCCAAGGGAATAGAAACCCCCGCCTCTAAAGCGGGGGTTTTTCTTTGCTAAGCTTAATTAGTGTTTGATTTCTTAGTCATACTCTTTGCCATAGTTTTTTATTGGATTAGTATTTCTTTTACTATAGTTGCTCGCTATATCTTGCTCGGGGTTTTTACTCTGATCATCCTAGCTCATGCGCTAGGACTCACTAAGCCAAAGGCTTCTAGGCGAGAATCCTTGCAATGGCTCTTCAATGTCTGCCTTTTTGGATCTGGCAAAAGCCTTGCCTATACGGTTTTAAGCCTAAGCTTAATGCCGATCCTTATCAGTCTCTTGCATCAAGAGTTCTTTGGGACTAGCTTTGAGCTTAATTGGTACAACCCTCATAATTCTTGGATTATCATTGTGGTTTTTGCTTTTGCAAATTATTTTATAGCCCTCAGCCAAAAAAACAAAACGAGCTGGCTACATAAAGAAGCTCTAAATCTTGCGACTCTTAGTTTGTTTTTTTCTTTGTTAGTGGAGAGTCTCTACTCTATCTACAGCGTCTCTTATGGCTCTAACGAATATCACGGTAGATGGCAAGGTTCCTCTGGTAATCCTCAAGTCTGGGCTGCACAAATTGCTATTTATTTGCTAGTTTGGCTCAGCTCCCACAAATCTATAACCAAATTCACTGGCTCAAACTGGCTCTCATACTCGGTTCTAGCCCTGATCGGGATTAATAGTCTGGCTTCGGCTTCTATTAGTCATTTTGTTGGAATGGGATTAGCAAGTCTAACCTTCTTCATGAACCCACTGAGCAGTCTAGTATTAGCAAGCCTTATCATAGCTGCCATACATGGTCTAGCTCTAGTGCTTATTCATAACTCTGATACCCATCTACTAGCAAATCAACTCGGCGGTCTCTCCAAAAAAATCCTTCCTCGCATGAAACTTTGGATAGACCTAGAAGCCTCTATATCTCAGTTTCAGATAGACCCCTTTATTGGTGCGGGTTACAGCGCTTATAGTAAATTTCTTGCTGGCATCACCAAACATCATCATGTCCATAATTTATATTTGCATTTCTGGATGACTGGTGGTTTATTGGGACTCTATAACTTAGCTGCATTTTTAGTTCATCAAATTACTCAACTTGGGGCTAATAGCAATAAATCCAAATACATACTCGCTTGTGTTCTATACATTATGGGGTCGGGTTGCTTTGAATG
>CAZASO010000019.1:22523-23696 GCA_964487825.1 uncultured Gammaproteobacteria bacterium | reverse complement strand
TTAATAAGGAATTGTTTAAATTGTTGAAGGGATAGGCTATAATAGACTTATTGCAAAATCCCCAACTAAAGCAAATAATTGCCCATCGGGTCAAGATATTACCCCTAATTATAATAATATTATTATTATCACTTAGTTCTTGCTCTCCTCAGTCCTTAAGCTCCACAGAAAGGAGGGCTTATGATTCTAACCGTCTCTACAACGGAGAGATAAGCTACAAAGTCCCTCGTTATTGGCACAAAGTCGCAGTAAGTAATCCGATGCGCATAGATGAATACAAAATAGTCTCTGATAAAGAAACTGCTGTCTTAGCTATCTATGTCTTCCCCGGCAAAGCTGGTGGCATAGACTCTAACCTTGATCGTTGGATAGCTCAATTCCAAGATGACCAAACTAGAGAAGTCAGCCCCGTTGAACAGTTCAACCTTAGAGAACTTCCTGTCACTAGCATAGCTATTAGTGGCAACTACCTCAAAGCACAAAACCCCATGGATCCTAGTAGCCCCAAAACTTTAATAGCCAAACAAAAATTATTAGCAGCAATAGTAGAACTTCGTAATGAAGTTTACTTCTTCAAACTTTTAGGAGATGCAGATCTAGTAAGCGCCGAAAAAACTAATTTCGAAAAACTTATAGATAGTTTTAGACTTTTACTCAAATGATCTTAGCCAGTCTTATCATCTCAGTCCTCAGCCTCACAGCTCTAAGCCTAGTAATCATGCGGCTTCTAAACCTCAAGAGAGACACAGAGAACCTAGGCAACAAACTCCTAGAGCAACAATCTCAGAACCAAGACAAAAACGAAAAAATAATCAGTGAAAATTTAAGAGACTCTAGATTAGAACAGAGCAATAGCATTAAACAATTCAGCGATACCATCTCCCAGCATATTAGAGATCTCTCCAAACTACAACACCAAGAATTAGAAAACTTCTCCCAGCAACTCTCCAAGCTAGAACGCAGTAGCAGAGAAGATTTGACTCAAATGCGAGAAACCATAGAAGCTAGACTCAAAAACCTCCAAGAAGATAATAATCGCAAACTAGAACAAATGCGGGAGACCGTAGATGAAAAACTACACAGCACCTTAGAAAAAAGACTAGGCGAATCCTTCCAAATAGTCAGCGAAAGACTAGAGCAAGTACACAAAGGTCTAGGCGAAATGCAATCTCT
>CAZASO010000019.1:0-22423 GCA_964487825.1 uncultured Gammaproteobacteria bacterium | reverse complement strand
GTTCTACGCAGGAACTCTTTAGCAGAACAAATCCAAAAAGAATACAGAGTCGTAATAGCTGGTCCAACCACATTAGCCGCCTTCCTAAACAGCTTGCAGATTGGTTTTCGAACTCTAAGTATCCAGAAACGCAGCAGCGAAGTCTGGTCTTTACTAGCTGTCATCAAAAAAGAATTTAGTAGCTTTGGAGATCTCTTAGACAAAACTCAAGAAAAACTAGAACAAGCCAGCAAGAGCATAGACCTAGCCAGCAGCAAATCTCGAACCATAGAACGCAAACTCTCCAAAGTTCATGAATTACCTCTGGTTGGAGATGCTGTCGCTGAGCTGAATTAAGGATGCAACGGGTCCTTAAGAGCTAGCAAGCAAAGAACCAAGTAATTGTTCTACAGACATAAGACCTGCTTTATTTAATCTTTCTGCCCGTAGTAAAGCTTGACTCAAATCCTCTAGCCTTGAAACACGCATGTTTGCAGAGTCTTGTTTGGTGTAGTATAAAGCTCCCGGCGCCAAAGCTAAAATCTCGGCTTGTATTTCTTTGCTTCTATGTTTAGGGCTTTGATCTAAAATTTTTAATTTGAGGTATTTGTTGATACTAAAACTCAAAGCAGCTAAAGTCCCCAAATGCAGTTCCCCATTGGCTTTGAGCCTAGCCAACTCAGCCCTTGCTGAGTCCATCTGCCCCAAAGCCAAGTCTTTAGCCAACTTGAAAACATTATCCCTGCCCTTACACTCAGAATTGATAAGTTGCCTGTCTATAGCCTTATCAGGAGCTAGTGTTCTAAGCCTCTCTAATTCACGATACAAAAGCGCACTATCACTAGGTCCTAGATAGTCAGCAAAATACACGGCTGTCTCAGTATCCAGATTAAATTCAGCCAAAGATAGTATCCAGTCTGCTGCTTTCTCTGGCTCCCAATCCTTGAAAGAATTAAACTCCTGAAACTCTATTTGCTGAGGACTGAATTTTTTGAGTTCTTTGACTAATTTGATAGTGCCATTAAGCTTAGTGTTAGAAAAAACTAAAATCACTGTCTCAGGAATTTCAGCTAGGCTTTCTAGTAAGGCTTTAAGTTCTGCCTCAGAATCTATTTTGGAATCTAATTGAGGGGCTTCTTGTATCAGCCTAAAAGCTGTCCCCATAAAAACTGGACTGGAAGCCGCAGTAATAAGCTCAGCACTAGAAGGTTTGTCTATACAGCTATAATTTAAAGCCTCAAGCCCTACTTCTAGGAAGCGGCTTTTGAGTTTAGATATATACAGATTTCTCCTGAATATATCTGAGCCATGGACTATAAAAATCATAAGTCTTCTTGAAAATGGGCTTGGGACCCTACTCTAGAAAATTGAGTTACTTTGCTAATTATGACAGAAGATAGGGCATAAAGACCACAGTATGGATTTTCTCTTCGATGAATCCCTTCTATTTGGACTAGCACTTGGACTATTTATTGTCCTAGGCTTTGTAATTTGTTTATATTTTCAAATCCCATCTTTAGTTTCAAAACCTAGTAGCGAATATATACCCGATCCTAAGAGTAATCAAGAAATCAGGCGCCATAGATCTGACTCTGATGTTTTTATACGCTACGACCATTCTAGTATTGAAGATTGGGCTAAATGGATCTTAACACAAGACTCTCTTATGCAAGAATTAGCCAGAGACAAACTGGCTGAATATCTCCAAAAACCAATCAAGGAGCTAGGTGTAATCAGTACCGAAGTCATCAAAGCATTGGCTTTAATTAAACATCCTAATCATTTTCAGATCTTGAGTGACTTTATCACTCAGCTTAGACCCAACTGGAAACTCAATGCTTCTTCTGAGACTTTCTATGAAGCTGCTATTCTTGCTATCGCTAAGCACAAATCTGAGCAAGCTTTCAGTCTAATCCGCTCTGAACTTCAAGAATTGTCTCACTGTGCCGAGCTAGAACATTATAAAATTGCTCTCTTCAAAGCCACTGCAGAACTAGATTTGACTAAAGAATTAATCGAATTATCGTCCAAAGCTTTGTTTGATCATCGCCACAGTCTTGAAACACGCAAAAACATCTTAGCTCAGCTAGACCCTCGCGAACCAACTGAGCAAAAAATATTTTTGCTTGGAATATTTGCAGAATTAGTCCAAGAATTTACAAACAAACAATTAGGCTTTGAAGATGTGCAGATACTAAGACTTGTATTAGACAAAACTTTTGTTTATATCAAAGCTCAAGACTCTGCCATTTGGGATTGTCTCTTGCAATCCCTCAAACTTCGATATTTACAAGAAGAATTAACTATTCTACTAGTGGAAGCCTTAGACGAATGCACTTTAGACTTAGATGCTCATCAATATTTCAGTCTCATTAATCTTCCCGGAGAAATTGGCAAAAGCTTTTATGATGCGGCTTTCAAGAAATTCCAACTCTCGGATTTTGAGAAGCTTTTAATGCAAGAACCTGTTCTGCTTGATAGTTATCCTTTTGAAACAGATATTATTCGCATAGAAAAACTGAAAAAAATCTTTGTCCCTGAATTTATGGATCCTTGGGTGAGAGATTTTGAAATCATACTTAATCGCAAGCGCAATCCTAACTCTAGGAATGATAGTCCTATATTAGGAGCAGCTACGGTTAGCGGAGATGCTGAAGATCTAAAACTCTATGTAGCTAGAGCTTGTGCAGTCAACTCAAATAAAGCTTTTATTTACATAGATGCTGCTGGCATCTTAGATATCCCTGATAAACTTTTTGAACTACAAAAAAACATCCAAAGGATGAGGCCGTGTGTAGTCTTTGTGAGCAATCTAGAAGTGGCTTTCAAGAACAAAGGACTAGATAATACCAGAATCCATGATTTACTCAAG
Organism: uncultured Gammaproteobacteria bacterium; assembly: GCA_964487825.1. Lineage (GTDB taxonomy): Bacteria > Cyanobacteriota > Vampirovibrionia > LMEP-6097 > LMEP-6097 > CAZASO01. The sequence goes on along the minus strand of CAZASO010000019.1, from coordinate 19,572 downwards.
GTCTTTAAAGAATTATCTTCCAACCCTAATATCTCTGTAATGATCTCTATTAAAGATGATGAGGTTGTTGCTAAAAAACAATATGGCATCATCTTAAACATAGTTTACAACCTAAAAGAAATAGATTCCGTTATACGCAGAAATCTTATTCAAAATTATGAACTCCGACTCTTAGAGCGCAGGGAAGCTAAAGAAATGGATGTCGAAGGTCTCATGTCAACACTAAGCTCTAGATCTTTACTAGAATTTGCCTCAGACTTACATCGTTATGTTAGAACCTCGATGCTTTGCTTTGGCAAAATAGTAAGCTTTAATGAATATTTAGAATTAGATAAAAGCAAAGACCCTGCTATCCCCTAAACACTGGACCTGAGGCTGCATTGCAGCCCTGTTCTATAAGCTAAATAGACTAGACAAGCTTATCCCAAAAGAGTGCTTAATATATATGGAGAACTTTTATACTTTGTAGTGATGAGGCTTTTACTTACTCTTAGTTTAATTTTATTGGTATCGTCATCCTACCCTTGCTTGGCCATTGCCAAAGATAATGATTCTGTCCCCAAGGGATTTTATAAACTAGAAGTCGTCTCTGCCAAGAATCCCAAACTAAATTTATTTAGCCCGAACAACGACAAGAAAATCAACCTCGCTGAAAAATCTACTATTCGCCTCAGCTTTGATCCCGAAAGCCTCTTTATCAATAAATTTCGCAAACAAGAAAGCGTCCGCTTAGATCTTTTTGAAATCGTAAACAGTAAACGCAAATATATCAGCAGTCAAACTATTACCTTAGGCAGCGCAAGATCGAGAACCACTGTCAATATGGACTTGGGGAGATTTAGTAAATCTAGTAAAAATATACAGGTAGATATTTATGATACTGAAAATAGACTAGTGAACACTTATGCCACAAGCATAGAAGCAGAATTTTTGGGTGCTCAGTCCAATATAGAGATAGAAAACCTCAACAACAATCCCCAAGCGAATTGTAGCCCAGGAGCTTTTGATGACTGCTATATAGAACATATACTTAATCGCATAGTCTTTGAAGGTAGGGCTCAAGCTCAAATCTCCACTAGGGTTGTCAAAACTGCTACTGGTAAATATTTGGTAAGCATACCTGTCCCCACTCAATCTTTTAGTCCCATCAAAGAATCTACCTTCAAAGCACAGATCATTGGTAAAGATGATGGCAGTATCACATCCGTAGATGCTTTCGCTGAGCAGGTTCTACCAGCAGTCAACATAGGAGACGAAATTAGTGGTTTCTCTCAACTAAATTATGACGATGCCTTGGATCAACTTAATGTGAGTTTTAATGGAGATGATACTAATGTACTTAGTATTTCTTCTACTGGTAGAGTCGGAATAGGTACTAATAGCCCTAGTGCTTTTTTAGATCTAGCGCCGGGTAACACAACTACGCCTCAAGTTAAATTTAGACCGGGTACTCTCAGTAATGCTCCACAAAACGGTTCCCTTGAATACGATGGTAATAATTTTTACTTTACAGTCAATAATAGCCGCATACCACTTATAGGAGCTGGTAGCGTTATTGGTGCGACTTCTATAACAGCCAACAATATCTCTGGTAGTCTCAGTAAATCCCAGTTACCTTCTACCTTAGTCTACACAGGAGATGTACAAAACCTCAGCTCTAAAACCCTCACGGATACTGTGCTTGCAGGTCCCTTGCGCATTACTAGTGGTAGTCCTGCTGCTGGCAAACTACTCCGCTCAGACAACAATGGTCTAGTTAGCTGGCAGAGCCCCCTAGAACCCACGGTATTACCCGAACTTAGCTCTGTAGGCAAAGGCAATACTCTTTCAGTTTTAGGAGATTTGGATATCTCTGGTTCTCTAAGTGCTGATGATGAACTAAATATAGGTAATGGTGCTTTGCGTTTTTATAATGATGGTTCTGGGCTCAGACATTTACACATAGAGGGTGGAGCTGGTGCTTCTGTTATCAGCACAGGAGTGAACAATCCTCTGTATATTCAAAGCACTGGAGCTTCTTTCATAAACATGGGGTCTGGTCTGATACTAAATTCTTCTGGTAGCACCAAACTACAACTCATAGGAGCAGATGGCACAGAAGGCATCATACGCTCACCAGATCACAACCTAGTCTTCCAGACAGGAGCCTCAAATACAGAGAGGATGCGGCTCAGTAATAGTGGTGGTCTAGCTATCAGCACCAATGTAGGTATCGGTACTAATAGTCCTAGTCAAGCTCTAGAGATCTATGGTGGAGACCCCGACAAAGGCAGAGTCACAGTAAGAGTAGACAATCCTAATCCTAGTATTACGCTAACTGGAGCTAGTGGTACTGGTTATGCACCCAACATAGATCTCCAGCAAACTGGCAGTCCTCTTCTCAGCGGTGGGATCCTCTCGACTTACTCTCCTAGAGGCGGCTTGAGCATTATGTCTCGCACTGGTAATACTTGGCTAACTACTAACGGAGACTACACCAATGTAGTAGTCAGAGCTTCCTTAACTCAGAATGCTCCTTTGCAAGCTTGGACAGATACTAACGGACTGATGGGAGCTAGCATAGGACCCATCTCCAACAGCAACCAAAGACAAAAATTTTCTCTCTATAACACTCTAGAAGATTTTGCTAGCCCTATTAACTATGAGAGATTAGCTATCTATCCTGACTCAACTACTAATGTCTTCAAAATAGAATCCGAGAACGGTGGCTCAGGAAGCACTAGGGATCTGGCTTTGCAAACAGGAGGAGGTAACACAGGTATCAACGACAATAGCCCTGACTATCTACTAGATGTCAACGGCAGCCTAGGAGTCGCTGGTGATGCGACCTTCGCTGGTACGATTATTAGTAATTCTAGCTTGGGCTCTGAATCCCTCTCCATAGGCGGAGGCTACGGCTCTAGCGGGGTTACCATCTCTAGTGATGGAGCTATCCAAGCCAATAGTAACCTTACTGTAGATGGGACTACTTTACTAACTGGAGCCGTAACTACCAGTAATACAGCAGATATAGCTGGCAACACCACTATTGGTGGGGGTTACGGCTCTAGCGGAGTTACTATCTCTAGTGATGGAGCTATCCAAGCCAATAGTAACCTTACTGTAGATGGCATCACTAATCTGGGTAACAACCTTAGCGTAAGCGGCTCTGAGACTATCACTGGTAACCTAGGTATAGGCACTAATAGTCCAAGCCAAGCTCTAGAGATCTATGGCGGTGCAAATAAAGGCCGAGTACAAGTTGATGTATCAGGAGCTAACCCTAATCTCATTATCAGCGGAGATCCTGCTAATGGTTACTATCCGAGTCTAGAGTTTAGACCTATCTCAGTCCCCAATTCTGGAGGAGCTATCACTGGCTATGATGGTAGATTACTTTTTTATCCTAGTGCTAATGGTAGCTGGTTCTACTCCCCAAGAGCCACTAGTGAAGCCATTATCACCAAAGGCTTCACAGACCAAACTGCTCCTCTCCAAAAATGGATAGATATCTCTGAGAACACTCTTGCTTCTATTGGACCTATTAGTCTTAGTGACCAAAGACAAAAATTCTCCATCTATAATACTCTTGAAACTACTCCAGTCAATTACGAAAGACTATCTATCTATCCTAACTCTGCTAATAATTCTTTTCATATAGATGCAGAACAAGGTGGTAGCGGAACTTTAAGAAACTTAGGTTTACAAGTCTCTGGCGGTAATGTCGGTATAGGCATAGATACTCCTTCTGCCCTACTAGATGTTAATGGTGGCATCAGAATACGGGGAGCCGTTAATAACAATGCTTTGACGGTTAATTCTTCAGCTCAAGTAGGTATAGGCATGAAAGCTAGTTCTATATTGTTTGGCTTTGATGTTGCACCTCAAACTAATTTCAGGCAAGATCTTTTACTCAACTCTGGTGCTGGAGTCTTAACAGCTTCTGCTAATGTCTTTTCGGTACGAGGTGGTTCTAGTTATGACCTAGACCTCGGTTCCAATGCGGCACCCGGAGTAGTCAGAATCACCACTGGTGGCAATGTGGGCATAGGAACTACTAGTCCCAATTACAAATTACATGTTGTGGGTACGGCAGGTCTTAGCACTGGTGCTACTTGGACCAATGCTTCTGACATCAGACTCAAAGATGTACGGGGCAGTTATGACTATGGTTTAGATGAGATTATGGCTTTGAATCCTATTCGTTTTAGCTACAAACGCAACAACCCTCTGGGACTACCTTCTGAGCCAGAGATAGTAGGGTTCTCCGCTCAAGAAGTAAAAACTGTTATACCAGATGCCGTTAAAACTCGTGAAGATGGATACCTAGAACTCAATGTAGATCCCATACACTGGGCTATGCTAAATTCCATCAAAGAACTCAAACAAGAAATCGAAGAGCTGAAATCTGAGTTAGCCAAACTCAAAACTAACCATTATTAGCTTCAAATCTAAAAGCAGACTTGAGAAGACTGAAAGCTATAGCCCTAGCTTCTTTTTCTGCTTGAGCCTTAAGCTCTATAGAATTAACTCCTTGAAAACCCATTCTATCTATGATGTTAGGAAGTCCCTCTAAAACCAAATAGGCATAAGATATTTTGCTCTGACAGTTCAAAAACTCTTCACCAGTATAATTTTCTTGGCACAGAGCCAAAGATTTTTCCTTACTTTTAGTCAAAGATTCTTGATAACGAGCAGCTTCTAGGTTATCAGAGTCTGCATATTGTTCAACTTCCTTAATTGGATTTTGAAAATTCAAGAGCTGAGCAGCGCTATTAGACTTAGCGACTGAAATAGTCAATAGCAAAAGAAGTGTTGCTTTGAATAAATTGAGTATTCCCTCTTCCCTCATGACTCTGATTTAACATATCTGGGTTAAGAACAGGTTAAAATGGGTTTGGTGCTACAAAATTTAGTCTCTTTATTAGTATGTATGGCTCTAGGAGCCTGTCCTGCCCTAGGGGAAACACCTAATTTTTTGTTCATCATAGTAGATGATCTCAATGACATGCTCAGTGTTTTAGATAGCCAGCAAGGGCTTCAGGCTCGAACCCCGAACCTAGAAAGACTAGCAGCAAGAGGGATGGTCTTCAGGAGAGCTTTTGCTAACTCTAGTCTCTGTAACCCCTCTAGGTTCTCCATGCTAACCGCTAGACTAGCCTCCCAGACAGGAGTCTACACTAATCTCTCTGACAGCTTGGCTCTAGAATCTCCGCCAGAGAACATAATGACTTATCTACGCAAATATTCTTACAGAACTATAGGTATAGGCAAAATTTTCCATGGCAAACAAAACCAAATTAGTGCTTGGGATGAATATTATGACTACCCTCTCAAAGCCAATCTAGAAAACTATGCCAGTAAAGAATGGCCTCTGGCTTGGGCTATGGTAGATACAGACAATTATGATGATAGAGATGAACAAGCTACTGAACAAGCCATAAAACTATTAGAAAAAGATTTTGGTTCTCCCACTTTTTTGGCTTTAGGTTTTCATAGCCCTCACTTACCTTGGCTCTACCTTCCAGAAGATCTTGAGAAATATCCATATCCACAGATAGAGATCCCCCCTCAACCAGAATACGACCTAGATGATCTCCCCAAAGCAGGGAGAGATTTTGCCATGAAAAGCAATTCTCAATGTCCGGATTCTCACTACCACGAAAAAATCATAGCTGCTGGGGAGTGGAAACACGCTATCCAAGCCTATTTGATAGAAATCAGTCATCTTGACTCTCTCTTAGGCAAAGTCCTAGATGCTCTAGAGCAAGGTCCTAATAATGATGACACTATTATATTTTTCTTGAGTGATCATGGTTACCATATAGGTGAGAAACAACACTGGAACAAGCATGCTCTCTGGTCTAAGACCACTCATATCCCTCTCATCATCTCTGTCCCGTCTGCTCTCCATATTCATGGACTATCCGACAAAGCTCAGTTTTGTGATAGAACAGTTAGCTTAGTAGATATTTTTCCGACCATAGTAGAACTAAGCGCCATACGCAAACGCAGTTACGAAGCGGGTCATAGCCTTGTGCCTCTACTGCGTAACCCCAAAGCTTACTGGCCCTACCCTGTAACTATCACCATGGGCTACAAGAACCATTCTATCCTTACCGAGAGATGGAGATATATCAGATATAAAGATGGCTCAGAAGAGCTTTATGATGAGCGTTTCGACCCTAACAACTTCTACAATCTTATTCAACTCTCTAGCCTCAGAGAACTAATCTCTAACCTCAAAACCCTAATCCCCAAAACTAATGCTAGAGCCATTCCTGAAAACCCGAAATTTAAGCATGAATAAATCTATATTAATAGTAGGCGCGGGTTTCTCTGGTGCGGTCATAGCAAGGGAACTAGCTCTGCAAGATTACAGAGTAGATGTCATAGATCAACGAGATCATATAGCTGGCAACTGCTACAGTTCTAGAGACTCCCAAAGTGGGGTCTTAGTCCATAACTACGGCCCTCATATATTTCATACTGACAATGTTGAAGTCTGGAACTATCTCCAACAATTTGGAGATTTTTTGCCTTACACTAACCGCGTCAAAGCTATTAGTGCTGGGCGAGTTTATTCTCTGCCCATCAACCTTCTCACCATCAACCAATTCTATCAACGCAATTTCAAGCCCAAAGAAGCAGAAGAATTTATCCGTAGCATAAGCGATCAATCTATCATTGAGCCCAAAAGCTTTGAGGAACAGGCTTTGAAGTTTGTTGGGGCAGACCTCTACAAAGCATTTTTTTATGGTTACACCAAAAAACAATGGGGCTGTGAACCTCAAGAACTACCAGCAAGCATACTTCAAAGATTACCTCTGCGTTTTAATTATAATGACAACTACTTTAATCATCGTTATCAAGCCATGCCCAAAGATGGCTACACGGAGATCATCAACAAAATTCTTCAACACCCCAATATATCTCTTAGACTCAAACACCCTTATGATGCAGCCTTGAAGCCTCGATATGAACATGTTTTTTATAGTGGTCCTTTGGACTTATATTTCAATCATCGACTAGGACGCTTAGATTATCGCAGTCTCAAATTTGAGACCATTAGAGCCAAAGGAGACTATCAAGGCACAGCTGTGATGAATTATTGTGATGAAGATGTCCCCTATACTCGCATCAGCGAGCATAAACATTTTGCTCCTTGGGAACAGCATGAAGAGACTATTTGTTTTAGAGAGTATAGTATCCACTGTGGTCCTCAAGACATACCTTACTACCCTATACGCCTAGCCAAAGAAAAAACCATTCTAGACCAGTACCTAGAACTAGCTGCACAAGAGAGTTCTGTAACTTTCGTTGGAAGACTTGGTACTTATCGTTACTTAGACATGGATACTACTATCGCTGAAGCCCTTTCTACAGCTAGGTCTTGGCTAGCTAGGAGAGTCCATGCCTAAACTTGCCGCAGTCTTAGTCACCTACAACCGTCTCCACAAGCTTAAGCTAGCTATCTCTTCGATACTAGAACAAGATATAGATTATGTAGTTGTAGTCAATAACCATTCTAGTGATGGTAGTCGCGAATGGCTGGACAGCCTCAGCGATCCTAGACTCAGGATAGAGCATCTGGATTCCAACACTGGGGGAGCTGGGGGCTTTTATCATGGCTGCCGCTATGCTTGCGAGCACTTAGATGCTGAGTGGCTACTACTCTATGATGATGATGCCTACCCAGCCCCAGATCTTATCGAGCGTTTTCAATCTTTGGATCTGAGTGATACTCAGATAGGAGCTATTAGTTCAGCCGTCTACAAAGCCAATGGGGAAATTGCTGATTTTAATAGACCTGGGCACAATCCATTTCGCTCCCTAGGATCCTTTATTCATAGTATGTTGAGGGGACATTACCTCAGTTACGACGAACTCAAATCTGCTAAGGGTCTAGAAGTTGAACTATCTAGTTTTGTGGGATTTTTTGTCAGAGTGCAAGCCATAAAAGCTGGACTAGGTTATCCCAAAAAAGATTTTTTTATTTATTGTGATGACTGGACTTATAGCTTGGAACTTTCTTTACTAGGTTACCGTAATTTATATTTTGCTGATTTGGTTTTCTATCATGACTCTCTAACTTTCATAAATGATCATGATAGTCAGATCTGGAAAAAATACTATAACTATCGAAACTCCATATATTTTTATAGGAAGGCTGCTGGGATTTTTTTCTGGGGCATCTTAGTCAGTAAAATCTTCAAGTGGTTATTAGATTCTCGCCTATACAAGAATAAACACAAATATCTTCAAACCCTCTGTAGAGCAGTGTTTGATGGCTTAAGCATGAATCCTCAAAACCCCACAGAACCCTATGAGCCTAAAACTCATAAGAACTTAGCTTTCTACCACCCCAGTATCCCCTGTCCTCAGAGCCACCAAGATAGAGTCTCAGTTGTCATGGTGACTTACAACAAATACTCATATATTCGCGAGCTTCTTCTTTCTTTCAAGCATCTCAACTATGATCTTAGTTTGCTAGACATCATAGTCGTAGACAATGCTTCTAGTGATGATACAGAAGCTAAACTCAAAGCAGAGTTTCAAGATTTCATCCATATCATACAGACGGGGGCTAACCTCGGTGGCTCTGGGGGCTTTAATACTGGTATGCGTTATGCCTTGGAGCATCATAACAACGAATATATTTGGCTGCTTGATAATGATGTAGTAGTTCAGCCAGAAGCCTTAAATTGGCTCTTGTATTGCCTCAAATCCAATCCTGATGCGGCAGCAGCGGGCTCTATGATCTTAGAGCTAGCTAGACCAGATTATATTAGTGAAATGGGTGCGAGCATGGATTGGCTCAAAGCTAGAGTTCGCATGCATAGAGCTGGAGAGATATATAATCCTGTGGAACAACAAAAAGCTAGTGCTGTAGAATACTGTGCTGCAGCTTCTTTGCTGAAACGAAGATCCGCATTAGAGAAACTCGGTTTATGGGAAGAGTTTTTTATACATTTTGATGATATTGATTGGTGTCTTAGGGCTTGCAAAGCAGGCCTAAGGATCTACTGTGAGCCCAATTCTATAGTCTTCCACGAAGCTCTAAGTCAAAAACAAGCCACATGGATCAAATACTATAATGTCCGCAACTTACTTTACCTCTATGCTCGTTTCCAAAAATTTTTACTTGGCTTAGTCTTAGCCAAATTTATATTGTGGTCTCTCTATCTTAAGCTGCATGGCTTACACGAAAACTCTGGCATGATTAATAAAGCTATTGGAGATTTTTTCTGTGGCCGCAAAGCCAAACAAGATTTTCCAATGGAAACTTATAAGTCTTTTGCTTCTTATATTTGGCCTAGTCAAATTCGAACTATGATATTCTGGGATCTAGATAATTTTGAGCTTTTCTGGGGCTATTATAATAATATTATAATAGGGGGAAACTCAGAGATAGAGCTATTTCTCTATAAACTAAAAACAAAAGAACGACAAGCAATTCAAGATAAATACCCAAATATCCGAATGCTAAATATCTACTCTCTACTTTGGAAAACTCTTTCTGCTCTTTTAACGAAAAGCAAAAAGCCTATTATTTTTGATGGAGCCTTCGAGAATCATCTCATGCTACCTTATCCTGCTCCCAAAATAGTTGTTTATCCCAGCTATCAAAGCTTGATAGAATAGCCTTGTTCAATCTATGCCCCCATCCCCCATCTTACTTACTAGTATCCCTAAGGCTGGGACTTATTTTTTTGCAGAATTACTCTCTGAACTAGGAGTTCAGAATAGACATCTACACATAGCCAAACATCATGCTGAGAACTTATTACTCTGCAGTGAAGAAATCAATAAACACAAACCTTCTCTAGCCAAAGTCCCTCTAAGATTAGATCAAGCTCTCTATACAGTCCAAGCATCTGAGTTTGTGTTCGGGCATATCGCAAAACCCCTCCTAAATGACTTTGCTCTGAATAGATTTAAGATTATATATTCTTACAGAGATCATAAAGCCGCGATGCAAGCTGAGTTTCATTGGTTCAGAGAACTGCGCCAAGACCTGCCCGCCAAATTCACTCGCTATGCACATCTTAGCCCAGAAGAACATTTTATACATTACCTGAAAATCTACGGTCCTACTAGAGTTAGGTTGTTTAGTTTTTTAGATCTTTGGAAATCTGACCCCAAAGTTTTTTTGATTGATTTTGATAAATTTAGAGCCGAAAGAGACTATGCTATCCAAAGCATACTAGGATTAGCTCAATACCTAGAACTAACAGAACCTTCTGCTGAAGAGATCTTGGAGCGCTGCCTCAACAAAGACAATAAAACCAAAGTCAAAAGAGATCCTAGCCAAAATCTCTGGAGCCCCCAAGCTGAAGCTATTTACTCTAAACTAGTTCACAAACAAAAATTTTATGATCGTGCCTATCCACTATACTGGGCACTTAGAAAATTCTGCCGAGTATAAACACTCTAATCGTTCTTGCATAGGTTTCAACTGCGCTTCCAAACTCTCTATAGCTTCTTGATTTTTACGCCATTTGTCAGCACTAGGTTTCTGGCGGTCCCTATTACTAACTAAAGGTGGTTGTTCAGCATAAGCCTTCAAAGCCCCTGAATAAGGGATATCTATGAATTTGGCTATGCGGCTTATAGTCCCCACAGTATCTGAAGTCAAATCTTCATAACGAATATAACTGACCCTAGTCTGGTCTAGCTTCTCTAGATCATCTAAAGCATAAGCATTGGAACTTATCCACTGATGAGCACAGACTTCTTCTAGAGTTTTAGTATTCAATTTCTGCCAATCAGGTGGCAGCACATACTCCCACTTGTGATAGTCGAAATTACTCAGCTTAAAATCACTAGGCGAGACTGGAAAGCGCTTGTAATGCGGCTCTGCGGCATTAGACTTCCAGCCTTCCATAAGAGAGCTAATATTGGTTCTAGGATCTCTAGATATGAAAATAAATTTGGCATCAGGAAAAAGCTTATCCATAAAAGCAACTCTAAAACAATTACGAGGAGTCTTCTCCAAAAACCTATAATCACCTACAAAAAGATTCTTATAGATGACATTCAAAGTCGTAAAGACTGGCAGTAAAGGATTAGGAACAGAGATGGAACGCGGATAGGTACTGAGTTTGAGGTGATTAGATATCAAAGAAGCTAGTAAAGGATGGTTGACAGAGTAGGCATGAAAAGCATCCAACAAAAACTCTCTAAGTTCAGGGCTAAGCTCTTCTGCTGAGATCCTGTCATCTGGAGCCTGAGGATCTAAGAACCCTCTGTCATAAGCTCCTCTAATAACATTCCAGCTCTCTCTATACATAGACCAGAGCTGCTCACTCTGACTTAATATAGTGAAGAGCATAGTAGTCCCCGAACGAGGACAGCCAATAACAATCACAGGTTGACGAATCATATTCATAACAAATATCCATAGTCTCCGAGATCTACAGAACTAAATTCATTAAGGCGGCGATTAGGCTCTCGATAGCGCTCCCCCACTGCCTTGGAGATGAAGTTCTCAAAGCCTGTCATAGAGCTTAATTGGGCTGGCAAAAGACGATCTATCAAAAGCAGAGGTTTGATAATGTGTTTTTGAAGTCCTCCTAAATCTACAGCAGTAGGATTAAAAGTAGATTTGACCAAAAGTTTATTAATGTGACGAACGACTTGAGAAGCTAAAGCCGAAAGGCGTTTATTACTCAAAGTAGTATATGGCAAATCCTCTAGGGGAGGGACTTCCATAAACTCACTAATCTTGTTACAAAAATTTTGAGGCTCTGCTTTAAAGAACTCATAAGGCATAACTAAAACTTTCTCTGCTCCAAAAAGTTGGCGATAATAGGCAACTAAAAGAGAATAATCAAAAGAATCCAAATGAAACCAAGGCACAATAGACCTACCATGCCTAGGCATATTCATATAATCATAAAGAGAACAAATACCCCCGAATTTAACATACTGCAAATAGCAAGAGAGTATAGCTGAAACCTGCTCCCTGACTACTATTAAGATGCGAGCCTCTGGCCAAGTCGCCTGAAGTCTATTAGCAATACTTACACTATCGTAAGCACCAGAATGTGGATGCCCGCTCAAACGCTCACTACTAATCACTGAGACATCATCTACAGAGGGTCTTAATGCTAGAAGCTCTTCGTAATATCGCCTCAACTCAGTAGCACTGAAACTCAAATCTCTAGGAGCAACTATATGATGATAAATATTTTCTTTGGAAAGATCTCTATGGAAAGAAGCCTCTGCTCGATCCAAGAAATGTCTCTGTAACCAAGTAGTTGCAGTTTTGTGATATCCAATGTGAATTAAAACTTTTTGAGTCACGATTCTACCTTAATTAGCCACTCTAGAATAGATTAGTCCTGTCTCTAGCGATATTTCAAACGATGATCAAGAGCATCTCGAATAATCTTATCAATAGAATCATGTTTTGGCTGAAATATAGCTGCTGAGCGGGCTTTATCACTAGAAGCCACAAGTATGGCTGGATCTCCTTCTCGCCTTGGAGCCAAAATTCGAGGGATTTTGCGAGCACTTACTCTTTCGATAGCATTTAGGATTTCTTGGACAGAAAAACCCCTGCCATAACCAAGGTTATAAGCTTGATTAGATTTGGTCTTGTCGCTCAAAGCTTCCAAGGCAGCAATATGAGCAGTCGCTAAATCCACAACATGAACATAATCACGAATAGCCGTCCCATCTGGGCTTGGATAATCTGAACCATAAATACTAAAGTTCTCTCTAAGTCCCAAAGCCGCATCTATAGCTAAAGGTATCAAATGTGTCTCTGGGTCATGACATTCACCTAAATCTCCATAGGCTCCCGCTACATTGAAATATCTCAGAATAATATAATTAAAATCTTCCAATCCCGCTAAATATTTTTCGACTTCTAGTTTATAGTAACCATAAGGATTAATAGGATTCAGGCTTGTAGTCTCAAACAGGGAACCCCCTTGAGGACTAGGTCCTAGAGCTGGGTCTCCATAAACAGCAGCAGTACTAGAAAAAATAAAATTAGAAACCCCCTGCTCTCTGAGTGTCTTAATAAAAGCAAGTGTTCTAAGGTAATTATTGTTTTTATAGAGATTCGGCTCCCTGACTGATTCTGCGACATCTATATATGCAGCAAAATGCAAAACCGCAGAGATCTGATGCTTCTGCAAAATCTCAGTAATAGTACTAGTATCAGAGATACAAGTCTCATAGAACTCCAAACCCTTAGGGATATTAGTCCTCAAACCTCGACTGAGATTATCAATACCAACAACCGCATAATCCGCTTCCAATAAAAGCTGAGAGCAAATAGAACCTATATATCCTGCGCAACCTGTAACTAGAATGGTCATACGAAATGGCGGAGAAGAGAGGATTCGAACCTCCGGAACCGTTTAAAGTTCACAGTCTTTCCAAGACTGCACCATAAACCACTCGGACACTTCTCCTAACCCTATGGTATTGTAGCAATATCGTGCCGCTTTCGGTTTTCATTATTTGTTGCAACGAAGCTCATATTATAGCCAAAACCCTTAGCCAAGCGCGTTTGCTGGCAGATGAGATCGTAGTAGTTGACTCTGGAAGTAGTGACCAAACTCTAGAGATCGCAAAACAATTTGCAGACAAAATCATAAAACAAAATTGGTTAGGCTATGCTGCCCAAAAAAATTTCGCACTAGAACAAACCTCTCACGAATGGGTCTTAAGCCTAGATGCTGACGAGGTTCTCAGTGATGCAGGGATCGTAGAGATCCAAGAAACTCTCAAACAAGCTTCTGCTGATGTCTACAAAATCCCCCGCAAATTATATATTGGCTCTAGGTTTATTCGCTTTGGTGGTTACTATCCTGACTACCAAAGTAGGCTCTTCAAGCGGGGTCTAGCCAAATTCAAGAACCGTGCAGTTCACGAAAGTCTAGATGTCCCCAGCGGAGCCAAGATCGGCTATCTCAAAGAAGCCTTAGAACATTATGCCTACAAGGATCTAGAAGACATGAGAGCAAGTTTCATGCACTACGCTAAACTCGCACGCCAAGCTAATCCCAGCAAACTCCCTCAACCTTGGGTCACGCTCCTTGCTCAAGCCAAATATCTCTATGTATTTTGCTGGAAATATTTTGTTAGGCTAGGTATCCTAGAAGGCTCTCTAGGACTAGCTTTGGCTCTATTACATGCTGATTACAGTCGCCGCAAAATTCTAGCTTAGACATTATGCAAAGCTATCTTCATATCCTGCGGACTGATATTTGCTTTCTGTTTAGCGGCTTGCTTAGAATTATAAACTCTGAGTTTCTCATCCATAGATGACACTGTACGATTGAGTTTGGCTGAATTAGCCCGGCTTTGCATAGAGCGGCTGAGTATGGCTTTAATCTCATCAGCAGAAAAAGTGGTTTTGAGATCTCTCTGAAGAGCACTTTTGATTTTGATATCTATAAATTTTTTGACTTTGACAGGCATATCTCGTAATGGTTCCAGAACATGCTCATTAAGGTTCTTAAGAGGTATCTCGTAAGAATATTTGCGAATGGTTTTGATACTATACTCTATGTATTCTTGGATGTGTTCAAGAGAAACCGCATCTAAAACACGAGAATAAACCTTATTAATCTCTGCCTTGAGCTGATTGAGATAATCAGTGGCATTGATCACTAACTCTCTTATATAATCCTTTCTTTGTTTGGTTTCTAGACTTTCTTCTTCTGAATCCTGAGAGTCCTCGTCTTGATCCCTAGACTCTTCTTGCTCAAAAGTTAAGGCTGCAACTTGGGCTCTAGCCTTTTCTTCTGCTTCACGACGCTCCTGCTCAGCTTTGGCTTGAGCATAGGCCATGTATTTGTTCTGCTCTATCATCTTGGCTGAGAGTAGATTGAGCATAGCCTGCAAGGTCGCCCCCTCGGCTCTTGCTAGAGCCAAAGCCAAAGTATCAGAACCCAAGCTAATCTCAGCCAGCGTAGTTGAATGTGAGGTTTGCTTAAGTAGCTGCAAAGCCCTAAGCTTCTCTCGCTTACGGTCTTTAATACTGAGTGGTTGATAAGCCTCTAATGCTTTAGCAGCATTTTGAGAATTGAAAGCTTTAAGAATTTCATTGTTAGCGCTAGGTAAGTTTTGGAATTGTATATTAATAACCACTGTATACTTAATTTATAAGCGCTTGGCTTATTTGTAAAGTAGCTACTAGAGCGGAATATCAGCTCGGGCTTGTTCCCGGAACTTTCTTAAATTTTACTTAAGCAGAAACCCTCAACATCCAAGCCGCCTTTTGCTGAGCTTTAATCCTAGCTATAGCCACATCTTCGGTTTCAGAATCATTCTCCATCCCGGCAGCATCTCTTAGTTTAATTAAACTCTCTATCATTTGTTCATTACTCTCACAAAGATCTTGAAGCATGGCTTGTGCATCTTGTCTTGCTTTGGCTTCAGAGATCGTAGCCATGCTAGCAAACTCTTTAAATGAGCCCGGCGCCAGATGCCCTAGAGCCCTAATCCTTTCAGCCAGTTCATCAACAGCAAGAAATAATTCGTTGTATTGTTGCTCAAATAATTGATGATAAGCGAAGAAATTTGATCCCATAACATTCCAGTGATAGTTTTGCGTTTTAAGTAATAAAGTATAAGTATCTGCCAGTACTATTTTGAGCTGGGTTGCTGTTTTCGAACTAACTAATATTTCTGTCATATTGTGTGCCTCTTTTGGATTTATTGTAGCAGATTTCTTGGTTGTCAAATCTTTAGAGTTCAAAAGATTTTAATATGCATCATTTGAGTAGAAATGATACAATGACTTAACTATGAAAAAGAAGAAAAGCCCAGTAAAATTACTGAAATCCTCAGGAAGCCCTATCAAAATGGAGCCAAAAGTAAGCCCTGTTAGGTCTAAGGATTGGTGCGGATTTGAAGACCCACACTGTTATAAGGTTGATGACCTAACCGATTTGGATGGCGGAGTTGTAGGCTCGGACTATACTATTCCTAATATTCCTCTTTAAGCAACAATAGGACAAAAAGCCATTTCGCAACAAGTCTAATAATCTATTCTTGCAAGATAGCAAAGTAAATTCCCAAACCACTACTACTACTGGTTTTGAGAACGATTAGACTTTTATCACTAGCCACATAGCCCGTTGCAGGCTCAGTACCCAGAGTAAGATTAATAGCGCCTTCATTTGTTACAGTAAAACTAGAAGAAGAAGTTAAAGGACTCGTGGTTGCTAACAAATCATCATCTAAAGTGGCTTTCGTAAAAACATTCTGAACCCCACCTGCAAGCGTTGCAGTCGTTCCAGCAAAACTCAAAGTCCCAACCTCAGTCATAGTGATGGTTCTACCGCCTAATTCATTAAAAGAAAACCCCATCCCTAAAAGTTGATAAGTCTTAGCATTAAGCACAGGTGCTACAGTAGGTTTTTTGACAGCCAATATAACTTGCCTCTCTGCAGAACCTATAACATTGCGAGACTGTCCACCAAAATCAGTCCTAGAGCCTCTTGCACCAGTATCGTTGGCATATATAAGAGACAGGACTTTGGCATCAGGTCTAGCAAAACCAGTGAAGAGTGACTCTGAACCAGCTGTATCACCAGCAATAGAGATGTCCAACCTATCATCATCAATACTTAGCGTAGCTGTTCCAGCTTCTGTCTCAGTAACAGAATGTAGCGTGAAAACATCTCCGCAAGCGTTATTCACGATATTACGCTCATCAGAACTTACAGTAAAATTGGCATTAGATCCACTAATCTGCAAATCTCCCAGAAAAGAGGTCGTAGCATAATTAGTAGTACCCAGCTCATAACCAAGACCCACCAAACCATAACTACCATCTAGCTCGCCTTCGCTTAAGTTGGATTTTTTGATGATACTAGCAAAACCAATGTCATACTCGGTACTAATTCCACCAGAGTTAATGTTCTCCATAGACATATATTGAGTAGACAAATACATTCCCGTACCTACTGGATACATATTCATTACACTAGGTTGAACACGGAAAGTATAAGTATCTCCATTAGGAGTTCCGCCTGTCTCTTCTTCTGCTGGTTGAGCGAAACTCACTACCCCAGCACTATTGACAGTCATATAAAAATTGCCTTGCTCATCAGTCCCGCGCACATCATGAGAGGCTTCAGAGAAAGCAGTCACATCATAACAATCTTCAGCATTGTTGGGACGAATACGAGGGCTTGGGCTAGAACCGTCTCCAGTATTGCCTTGATCGCCTCCAGGTCCGCCACCTTGATCGCCTTCGGGTCCGCCACCTTGACCGCCTTCGGGTCCGCCGCCTTCATTTGGTCCGCCACCTTGACCACCTTCGGGTCCGCCGCCTTCATTGGGTCCACCCCAAGAACGCATTTCTTCTAACATTGCTTGAGTAGAAAAAGAAGGAAAAGGAGTTACAGCAAAAGCCCCAACTTCATCTGGCTTAGACATTCTAGCTGCTGCTAATTCTACAGACATACGCAAGCGCTCTTCAGAACTAACACTGACATTAAAGAAACTTACATTGTATAAACCAGCTACTCCTTCAGCAGCCTCTCCAACACTAGTACTAGTACCAGCCAAATCATCATCAGCAGCTGCTCCTAGCATATTGTTGATAAAATTCGCATAACTATCTTTGAGGCTTTGAACAGAAGCAGAGAGCGTTTCTTCATACAGTGGATTCAAACTATCAACTTTCTCGTCAAGACCCTCAGCTTCTTCATCAGAGAGGCTAGTTAAATCAAATACATCAAGCCCAATATTACTAGGGTTTTCAGTAGCCCCTTGCATCACCTCTAAAACTGCTTGAGTCGCTGGACTGAGATCAACCTCTGTAGCAAATAAAGGTGCGGCCATAGTCTGACCAGCATCACCCTCGACCATTAGAACATGAGTCACACCAAACTCTGCCTCAGGAGGCATCTCTATGCTATATTCACCATCTGAGTTAGTAATAGCAGTCGCAAGGGGCTCACCTGTAGTCCCTCCAGTATTAGGATCGACAGCATAAATCTCTAGTATTACTCCCTCTGGATTCTCTGCATTAAAAGGCACTATAGAACGGGCTTTCAGCTCAGGGAGGCGTTTGGCTGCGCGTCTCCTAAAACTAGCAAGATCCCCAGAAGGAATAGTAACCTTACCACTAATTTTGATGGGCTCAGCATCTAAATTAAATTTGCCTTTGTAGTTTTTGAGTTTATATTGCTTAGCATCACTAGAAGCAAAATTAATGCTGAATTTGGATGTTGAATTTTTAGTCACATCCGGATTAAGTAAAGTTACAGTAATAGGGTTACTAGTCCCCAGAACACCGTCAACATAAGGGATAGAGACAGTAGTGGTATCACTAGTGAAAATCTTGCTATTAAGTTTGAGTGTGGCATTCAAAGTACCACTACCTGTAAGCCCAGTGATATTGTCATCAGGTCTAACAGTAAAAGTTAAAGTACTGCTATTGTCATTGAACCTTAGGTTTTTTTTGCTGGTAACTAGATTAATAGCAGAGGCTGGTAAAACAAGGCCAATAATAGTCAGAGCAGAAACTATGGTTTTAGGGTTTAAAGTCATAAAATAAACTATACCCAATCTTGCTAAAAATTTAGCTCCACTCATTAGAATCCCTTGGAATTGCCTCTGCTCTAGCTTAATTAGCTTCTCTTGTTGCCATCTTAGCAAGCACTGCTTGCATAGATTGTAATTCTTGGTAGAGAAAATTCTCAGAAGCAAGTCTCGTTGAAGGCATATGTTTCAGAAAAATCTCAAGAGCCCCCAAATATTTTTGAGCAGAACTAATAGCCTGCTCCTTAAAACCAGCGCCATAAGAGAAACTTAGAGAACCTGTATTTTGCAAGAAATCTGCGATTTTGATGGCAAAAGCATCTGGGTCATTAGCCAGATTTGCAATGTGCTCAGCATATTTCGTATTTTTGTCTGGTCCATCAGGGATATCACAACTAAGTTTTGAAACTAGCTCAGCGACTCGGTTTCCATATTTATCATAAATCTTGTCTTGAGTTAATCTATGCTGTTCATTAGTTGAATCTGCCTCACAAGCATCATGCAAGAGGGCTGCTATAAGAATATCCTTATCGTAGATACTAGCACTCCTCATCAACAAATGAGCCACAGATATAGAATGATAGGCATAAGGGACCCTAGGTGCTCTGCGGTGATGACCTTGATGTGCTCTCTTGCAGTCACTAAAAGCCTGATCTACCAGCTTAGACAGTTTTGGATCACACTGTGAGATCTCCTTGCGAAAATCTGCCTCAATATCCCTAAACGCTTGCTCTGTATCAGGGTATGGATATGCTGACGGGACTACTTTAGCAAGCTCTACTCCCAGACTACGACAGTTTTCCCTAGACTTAGTACCCTCCACTGGCGGCTTAGTATCCTCCACTGGCGGACTAGGAGTAACCGGTCGGATATTGCCAATTGGTCTTAGCTCTTTAATAATTCAACTCCAAGTAGAATATCAAGTTCAAGCCCTATTTACTGGGCTCTAAGTTTATTTTAGCAAGCTATCTCCATAACCAAGTTGCCGGGCTAGGACATGGATGGAATGTTCTTAGACTTTGCCCTCCGACCCTGCGCGCCTGTAAGAGGTTTACTATGTTTGGGCTCCTT